>JANPPS010000162.1:0-29308 GCA_031428635.1 Rhodospirillales bacterium | reverse complement strand
GGTAACCCAGCCTGGGGGGCGGCGATCGACTACATGGGCCTGGCGCCCGGACAGCCGATCGCGGGCACGGCCATCGATTGGGTATTTATCGGCTCCTGCGCCAATAGCCGCCTGCCGGACCTGCGTGCCGCCGCCGCCATCGCGCGCGACCGGCACGTGGCGGCCGGCGTCACGGCCTGGGTCGTCCCAGGATCGGAGCGGGTGAAGCGTGACGCGGAGGCCGAGGGTCTCGACCGTGTGTTCCGTGACGCCGGCTTTGTCTGGCGGGAGCCGGGATGCAGCCTGTGTGTGGCAGCGAACGGCGATCGGGTGCCGCCAGGTAAGCGGGCAGTGTCAACGTCCAACCGCAATTTCGTGGGCCGCCAAGGGCCGGGGTCGCGCACGCATTTGGCCAGCCCCGCCATGGCCGCCGCCGCCGCCATCCGGGGTGCGATCACCGACGTACGGCGGCTGTAGTATGACGCCATTCACGCAGCTGACGGGTGTGGCCGCGCCGCTGATGCGCGACAATATCGACACTGACATCATCATCCGGGTCGAACGGTTGGCCGGTACGACGCGGGAGAGCATGGGCGCGTTCGCGTTCGAAACGTGGCGTATCCGGCCCGACGGGACCGAGGACCCGGCCTTCGTCCTCAACCGCCCACCCTATCGCGGTGCGCCCATTCTGATCACAGGCGCCAATTTCGGCTGTGGTTCGTCGCGGGAGGGGGCGGTCTGGGCGCTGATGGGCCTGGGCGTGCGCTGCGTGATCGCCGAGAGCTTTGGCGAGATTTTTGCCGGAAACTGCTTCCAGAACGGTCTATTGCCGATCGCGCTGCCGGGCGGGGTCGTGCGAAGCCTGGCCGATGCCGGCGTGTTGACGATCGACCTGGCGGCGCAACACATTCTTGCGGGCGGCGACCGCATCCTATTCACGATTGAACCGATGCGGCGGGCGAGCTTACTTGAAGGGCTCGACGATATCGGGCTTACGCAACAGCACGGGGCGGCGATCGCGGCGTTTCAGGCGGCCGATCGCGTGGCCCGGCCATGGGTATGGCTGCCGGACGGACCTTGAGCCTAGCGTTTGCTTCTGAGCGGCCATGGCGCCGGGTGACATGTTTCGTAACCCGATCAGGTGTCTTTCTGAAGCGTTGCTTAGTGCTTCCTTGCTGCAATCCTCCGCTGAATTTGCGCGGTGCCGCGCTCCTCGACGTGGTATTGACGATCGCTGAGAGACAGCGGGTCAAGCCGGCGTACACCGGTGTTCCGGATGATGATCGGCAACGATAATCTCGAGCAAGGCTGATGACGTCGGTTCCGTCATCCGTGCAAGGAACGAACCGTGCTCTCCGCGGTTCAAAGCTTACCCGAGCGCCCGGTCTGCGCGAGGACAAGGAGCTTCCATGGCTAAGAACCTAATTCACATCATTACCGACCCAAACCCTCCCCCCTTCGACCTGGCCATGAGCGACGACGCGCTCATCACTTTCACGGGACCGGCAACTCCGACTGCCGCCGGTTCAGCCTTCGCACTCTCGTTCCAGGACGCTGGCTTCATGCCGATCAACGCGATCACCATCGCCGGGATGCCTCAAGAGTTGAAGGGTCAGTTCGACGGGCTATTCGTCCGTTATTCGGGCCAGGGCACGCAAAACTTCATTGCACAGAACGCGCCGACAACGGCGGATTACTCGAGCCTCCATTACGACCTGATTGGCTACAAGGGCGCCATCACCTTCGGCCACGCGGCCAACGGCACGCCGACCATAACGGGCGGCAAGAATCTCACCGAAATCGCACAGGGCGACCTAATCCCAGGCTTGGGTCATCTTGGCTTCGACCCGGTAACCCACGGGATCGCCGGAAGCATAAGCACGACTTTTAAGGTCGACGGCCAAGTTACCGGCACGCTTGACCTTTCGGTGGTGCATGCGGCCAGCGACATAAGCTTTCTGCCGACTGGCAACGGGTTCACGCTCAACGGCGGCTTCCTGCACGCAACCTTCCATCCCTAACCACGTGTGAAGGGCAGGGCGGCGTCAGGCCGTCGCCCAGCTTCAGGTCACCACCCTGTGCTTCTCCGAAGTGCCGGCCGTTTCCGTCCACCTCGGGCCGTCTGCGGCCCTGTTTGCGGCCCCGTCGGTTGATGCTGGCGAAGCGTCGTTGAGACCGACGGCGGCCCACCGGACTAAGGTGAGCGTCTAATTCTGCTGAGTTAGTTCAGGCCGCGCGGTGCCAACCGGTGCCACGGCGCCCGCCCACCCCGTGACCGTTGCAATATTCAGCGTCACGCCAACCCGCCCATCCTCGGCCGGTAACCCCGCCAGCGCCTGCGCCAGTACGGCACCCGCCAGCGGACGCCGGCTGCGCAGCACGGTCGCATTTGTCTCCCCCGCATCCCGCAAATCGCGCACCAGCGCCCACGGGTCGGCGTATTGCAGAACCGTCATGTCCGCGTCGGCCACTGGCAGCACGAACCCGGCCCGCTGCATCAGCCCGGCCATGTCACGCAGCTCCGGAAACGGCGATATTCGCGGCGACGCCCCGCCAGTCACCGCCTGTTCGGCCACAATCAGCGCCGTCCGTAATGCCGTTAGCGTGCCCAGCGTCGGTACGCTCGCCAGTAACAGCCCGTTCGGCGTGAGCGCCCGGCGTAGTTGTATCAACGCGCCGGGTAGGTCGTTCACCCAATGCAGCGACAGATTCGCGACCACTAGGTCGAACGAGCCCGGCGCAAACGGCAGCCACTCCTCATCCACCGCGACGCAGGGCGGGCCCGACCGCGCCGCCATCCGGGCCGACAGGTCACACGCAACGGTCGCGATACCACGCGCCCGCAACGCCGGTGCCACAACCCCGCGGCCACCGACGTCCAGCGCCCGCGAAAACCGCTGCGTTGTGTCATCGATCCGGTCCAGCAGTGCGGCTGCGGCGTGCTGTAGAATGGGCGAAACACGTTCCACCGTCGCCGCAGCCCGGTCGCGATGTAGACGCACGGCGCGGCGGTCGAAAATCGGATCCATACGCCCATTTGCGCGCGGTCTGCACGACTGCCAAGGTGACGCGATGGGGTGGCGAGGCGCAATCGCGGCGGTTCTGGATGTAGTTCTGCCTGCACAATGCGTCACATGCCCGGCGCCGGTTGCAATGGCAGGTCAGTTTTGCGCCGCCTGCTTTAACCAAACCGCTTTCGTCACCGACCCGTGCTGCAGCCGCTGTGGCGTGGGTTTTAGCGCGGCCGGGTTAGGGGGCATCGACCTTGTTTGCGCCGAATGCCGGGCAACGCCGCCGCCCTGGACCGCGGCGCGGGCGGCGTTGCGATACGACGATCAGGCCGGACGCATCATCTTGCCGTTGAAATACGGCGATCGGCTGGAGAATGCGCGCGCGCTGGCGCCCCATCTGGCCCGGGTGGGCGCGGCGCTGCTGGCCGCCGCGGATTGGGTGGTTCCCGTGCCGCTGCATCGCCGTCGGTTATTGAGCAGGCGCTATAACCAGTCCGCCATTCTGGCCCAGGCCGTTACGCGCCTGATCCCGCGACCGCTGATGCTCGACGCGATCATCCGCACCCGGGCCACGGCGTCGCTCGGTACCCTGCCGCCGCCGATGCGCCGGGCGGAGCTTGCCGGAGCGTTCGTCGTGCGTCCCGGCCGCCACGATGCCCTGCGCGACAGCCGCGTCTTACTGATCGACGACGTGCTCACCACCGGTGCCACTGTTGCCGCCTGCACCGTGGCGTTGCTGGCCGCCGGCGTCACCCGGGTCGACGTGCTGGCCGCTGCCCGGGCCGTACCCCGCGACCCATGAACTTGCCTCCATCGCCGCACGCGTTACATCAGTAGAATGGCCAACATCGAAGTGTTTACCCAACCCTGGTGTCCGTATTGCAGCCGTGTGGTCGGTTTGCTGACTAAAAAGGGCGTCTCTTTTCACGAGATCAATGCACCCCACGGTAGCGCTGAGCGTAGTGACGCTACAACCCGGTCCGGACGCACAACCATGCCGCAGGTGTTCGTGGACGGCCGCAGCCTCGGCGGCTGCGATGACGTAATGGCGCTGGACCGGTCCGGGAACCTCGACGTTATCCTGGCCGGATAGCGGGATTGATCCACTATCAGCTATGCTGCGGCGCCGACCACGCCTTCGACGGCTGGTTCCCCGACAGCGCCGGGTTCGATGCACAGGTCGCGCGGGGCCTCGTCGCGTGCCCAACCTGCGGTACGACTAGCATCCGCCGTGCGCTGATGGCGCCTGCCGTGCCCGCTAAACGCGCCGCCAGCAAGGCCGCGCTGATGCCGGACGAGTTGCGGGCAAAGCTGCAGCGCTTGCGGTCCGAGATTGAGCAGAACTGCGACGACGTCGGTGCCGATTTTGCGGACGAGGCCCGGCGTATCCACAGCGGCGACGCCAAGGCCCGGGGCATTTATGGCGAGACTACGCCGGCGGAGGCGGAGGCACTTGCCGACGACGGTATCGAGGTGGCCCGCATCCCGTGGGTGCCGCGGTCGGACGGTTAGCGCACCGACCCGAAGCATCCGCGGTAGAAGGAAACCGCCGCGTAGCAATTACCGCCTTACTGAAAAACGGCCCCGCGCATCGGGCCACCCGTCAAGGTAGGCGGCGCAGTGCCGCGAGGTAGTTGATGCCCAGGTCGGCACTGCTCTGCCAGCGGCGGTGGGTGACGCTGTAGGTCATGCCGATTGCGCCCGCCGTGTGGAAACCGGCGTCTCGGCCATACCGGCTCAATTCCGCCGGTGTTACGAACCGGCGCCAGTCATGTGTCCCGATCGGCAGCAGACGGGCGATGTACTCGGCGCCTAATTTCGCCACCAGCAACGATCGCGCCGTGCGGTTCAACGTCGAGACGAATAATAGTCCACCGGGCGGCACCACTCGGGCGACCCGCCCGAGAAACACCGCCGGATCGTCGACGTGCTCGATCACTTCCAGGCAAGTAACCACGGGGAAGGTGTCCGTCATGCGGTCGATACTACCGACCCGGTACTTCAACGGTAGGTCCTGACCGGCTGCGTGGGCGCGCGCGGCGTCGATGACGGGGGCGGCAGCATCGATACCGATAACGGTATGGCCCAGCCGCGCCAGCGCCTCACTGGCTAATCCGACACCGCAGCCCAGGTCCAGCAGCCGCTGCGGGCCGCCGAACTCCGCCCGTATGCGCCGGTCGATCCAGCCGGTCCGTAGTGGGTTCATGTCGTGCAACGGTGCCATCGGGCCGGCCGGGTCCCACCAAGTGGCCGCCAGCGCGCCGAATCGTGCAATCTCCTCCGCCCGAACCGAGCTGCGGCCGTCCATACCGTTGCTCCGCTATCAACCCATCGGTATGTCATGCTTTTACGGCATAGCTCAAGGCGGACATGGCGAGGATCGTGATGAAGTTTGGTGGCACGTCGGTGGCCGATCTCGATCGGATCCGCGCCGCTGCCGTCCGGGTCGCGGCGGAGGTTGCCGCCGGGCACGAGGTCGCGGTCGTTGTTTCGGCCATGGCGGGCACCACAAATCAGCTGGTCGCTTGGTGTCAGGCGCTGTCACCCCTGCATGATGCGCGCGAGTACGACGCGGTGGTCGCAACCGGTGAGCAGGTGACGTCCGGGTTGTTCGCGATTGCGCTGCACACGCTGGGGGTGGAGGCGCGGTCGTGGTCCGGCTGGCAAATACCGCTGCGCACGGACGACTCGCACGGTCGCGCCCGGATCGAGGGAGTGGACGGCGCGCCCCTGATCGCCGCGATGCAGGCGGGGCAGGTGCCCGTGGTCGCCGGATTTCAGGGCGTGGCCGGTGACCGGGTCACGACGCTGGGCCGCGGCGGATCGGACACGTCGGCCGTGGCGCTCGCAGCCGCACTGCACGCGGACCGGTGCGATATCTATACGGACGTGGATGGCATCTACACCACCGATCCCCGTATTGTCCCCCGCGCAAAAAAACTCGACCGCATCAGTTATGAAGAGATGCTGGAATTAGCCTCGGTTGGTGCGAAGGTGTTGCAGACCCGCAGTGTCGAGCTGGCATTGAAGGAGCGGGTGCGGGTTCAGGTCCGCAGTAGCTTCAGTGACGCGCCGGGCACGTTGGTCGTGGATGAGGACGAGATTGTGGAACAGGCGTTAGTATCCGGCATTGCCTACAGCAGGGACGAGGCAAAGATCACGCTGCGCCATGTGCCCGATCGACCGGGCATGGCAGCGGCGATCTTCGGGCCGCTCAGCCAGGCGAACGTGAATGTCGACATGATTGTGCAGAACGTGTCGGCGGATGGCACGACGGATATGACCTTCACCGTGGGCCGCGCCGACCTGCCGCGGGTGCGCACGATTCTGAATGAACATCGAGAGACGCTCGGCAGCGACGTCGTCGTCGATCCGGACGTGGCCAAGATCAGCGTCGTGGGGGTCGGCATGCGCAGTCATGCCGGTGTCGCCACGATTATGTTCAGTACGCTCGCGGCCCGGCAGATCAATATCCAGGTCATTTCAACGAGCGAAATTAAAGTCAGCGTGCTGATCGCGGCCGAGTACACGGAACACGCGGTGCGCGCGTTGCACACTGCCTACGGCTTGGATGCCTGATACTCTCTCCGCTATTGCATACGACGCCCAGGATCTGGCGTGGGACCGCCTTGCGGAGCGCGGCACCCGGTTCCTGGGCTGCCGCGCGCCAATACTGGGCGGGGCGATGAGTTGGGTGAGCGAACGGCATTTGGTCAGTGCGATTTCCAACGCGGGCGGGTTCGGCGTAATCGCGGCCGGGTCGATGGGGCCGGACCTACTGGCCGAAGAAATCCGGGCGACGCAGGTGCGGACGGACGCGCCGTTCGGCGTAAACCTGATCACGTTCCATCCGCAGATCGAGGCGCTGGTCGACGTATGTCTCGCTGCCGGCGTGAGCCACATCGTGCTGGCCGGCGCTATGCCCAGTTCGGCACTGCTGCGGCGCGTAAGGGTCGGTGCGCGCGCCGTCTGTTTCGCATCCGCCCTGCCGATCGCGCGCCGGCTGATACGCATGGGCGCCGACGCGCTGGTGATCGAGGGCTGTGAGGCGGGCGGCCATATCGGCCCGGTCTCCCTGGCCGTGCTGGCGCAGGAGATTCTACCCGAAATTCATGAGGTCCCTGTCTTCGTGGCCGGCGGTATCGGACGGGGTGAGGCGATGGTCGCCTTCATGCAGATGGGTGCCGCTGGCGCGCAACTTGGCAGTCGCTTTGCCGCTGCGTCCGAAAGCATCGCCCATCCACGGTTCAAGCAGGCGTTCATCAACGCCCGCGCCCGTGACGCCATGCCGTCCATTCAGCTCGACCCGGCATTTCCCATCATACCCGTCCGCGGGCTGGTCAACCGTGGTACGTCCCGATTCGTAACCCACCAGGCTGAAATGGCCGCCGCCGTCCGCAGCGGTGCCATGACGCGGGAGGCGGCGCAGTTGGCCATCGAGCATTTCTGGGCCGGCGGCCTGCGTCGCGCCGTGATCGATGGCGACGTGGAGGATGGCAGCGTCATGGCCGGTCAGTCGGTCGGCATGGTGACCCGTGAACAGCCCGCCGGCGATATTATTGCTGAGCTGCTAGAGCAGGCCCGCGCCGCCCTCCGCCGCAACCGGGCGGCTGGTCCCTAGCGCATGCCGCATTTGCCTACGCTCATGGGCTATGCGTTGAGCGTGGCGCACATAGCTACCGGCTCGGCAAACACGCCGGCCCGGAAAGATCGATAACACCGTGCCCAGCACCCGCCGCCTGCTGGGCCGGTTGAGGGAGATGATGGCCGTCAGCGCCCGCGCCGGGACCGACGGTAGCCGGATCGCACTTCGTGAACTGGCCACCCTGGTAGCGGGTGAGATGGTGGCCGAAGTCTGCACGATCTACGCCATGCGCCCCGGCGATCTGCTCGAACTGGCGGCCACCCACGGCCTGAACCCCGACGCCGTCGGACGCACCCGGTTGCGCGTCGGTGAAGGCATCGTCGGCATCGTCGCCGCTACGGGCCAAGTGCAGAACCTGCCGGACGCGCAAAATCACCCGGCATTCGCGTACCGGCCGGAAACGGGCGAGGACCCCTATGCCTCGCTGCTGGCGGTGCCGCTACGCCGGGGCGGTCGAATACTGGGCGTACTGGCGGTGCAGAACCGCGCACCCCGCCAGTACAAGGATGATGAGGTCGAGGTGCTGGAGACGGTGGCGATGCTGCTGGCCGAGGTGCTGGCGGCGGCCGGCGCGTCGGACGGCGCGGAGCAGAGTTTTGGTGCGACACTACCCCGGCATTTTCAGGGTACCGCCTTTGCACCCGGCATCGCGATCGGCCCTGTCGTGACCCACGGCACGGCCGGCCCACTGCGCACGCTGCTATCCGACGATCCAGAGCAGGAGACCGCGCGCCTGGCCCTGGCCGCCGCCCAGATGCGCCTGAACCTGGACATGCTGATCGCCGAACGCATGCCAAAGGGCGACGCGTCCCGCGAAGTGCTGGAGGCCACGCGCCTGGTGGCGGCCGATGGCGGCTGGATGCGCCGCGTTCGGGAGGTTGTGGCCGGGGGTCTGACGGCGGAGGCAGCGGTTTATCGCGCCACCAACGAGTTCCGCGAGCGCATGCGCCGGATCAAAGACCCGTACATCCGCGAACGCCTGGCGGACCTTGAGGACCTGGCCACCCGGCTACTGACGGTGCTGGATGGCGAGCAGGAAGTGCCAGCCGTGCCGCGCGGCGCCATCCTGTTTGCCCGGCGCCTCGGCCCCGCGCAACTGCTGGAGTGGCATGCCCGCGGTATCGGTGGTGTTGTGATCGAAGAAGGCTCCTCGTCCGGTCATGCCGCCATTTTGGCCCGTGCCCTCGGTTTGCCGTCGGTAGGTGGCGTGCGGGGCGTGGTCGACGCGGCCGAACTGGGTGACGACGCGGTGCTGGACGCCGATGACGGCCTGCTGATCCTGCGCCCCGGTAGCGAAGTTCGAACCGCTTACACCCGCGCCCGCGATACGCGCCAGCAGATCGAGGCCGGGTTCGCCGCCCAGCGCCATCTGCCGGCGCAGACCCGTGATGGAGTGCCGCTCAGCCTGATGCTCAACATCGGCCTGGTGCAGGAAGTGGCCCAGCTGGAGCCCACCGGTGCGGCGGGTATCGGCCTGTTTCGCACCGAAATCGCGATGCTCGCCCGCGGTGCCGTAACCGACGTGCCGGAGCAGGCGGCGCTGTACGCCCGGGTCCTGGACGCGGCCGACGGCCTGCCGGTGCGGTTCCGGACGCTCGATCTAGGCGGGGATAAGCTGCTGCCGGACGCGGTGCCTATGGTCGAGGAGAACCCGGCCATGGGCTGGCGCAGCCTGCGCGTGGGGCTCGATCGTCCGGCGCTGCTGCGGCGGCAGTTGCGGGCGCTGCTGCTGGCGGCGAATGGGCGGACGCTGTCGGTCATGTTCCCGATGGTCGCGACGGTGGCCGAATTCCGCGCCGCCCGTGGCCTGCTGTTTGCCGAGGCCGCGCGCATACGGCCGGCGCCCGAACGGCTGCTGGTGGGCTCGATGCTCGAGGTACCGGCTTTGCTGTGGCAGTTGCCGGCGTTGATGGCGGAGGCCGATTTCGTGTCGATCGGGTCCAACGACCTGATGCAGTTCCTGTTTGCCGCCGATCGCGGCACACCGGGTCTGTCGGCCCGGTATGATTTGCTGTCGCCGCCGGTGCTGGATTTGCTGGATCGTATCGTGGTGTCGGCGGGTACGACCGAGATATCGGTGTGTGGAGAACATGCGTCCCGGCCGATCGAGGCGATTGTATTGGCGGCGCTGGGTATCACGACCCTATCGATGCCGGCCGGGTCGCTGTTGCGGTTGAAGTCGGTGATGGCGGCGGTCGATATGGGGGCGCTCCGGGCGGTGCTGGCGGCGGCGCGGCGTAATGCGGCGGGGATGGCGAGTTTGCGGGGGCCGGTGGTGTCCTGGGCGCGCGAGCATGGGATCGATGTCTGACCAAGGCCGCCGTTGGCAATGTGGACTGCCAAGAGTAAGAAAGCCCTGTGTTGCATGAGCCGGACAGAATGAAGCAAGCACCCGGTTCCCTGTCGCTAGCCGGTGAGGCCGCGCAGTCTGGCGTCGGCGGCGACCTACGTCATGCGCGCGAAGACCTGGGCTGGTCGCTACCCGACGTGGCCGGTACGCTGCGTATCCGCCAGCCGTATCTGGAAGCGATCGAGGCCGGGCGTCTGTCCGAACTACCGGGCAATGCCTACGCCGTGGGCTTCGTCCGCACCTACGCCACGGCCCTCGGCCTCGATCCGGTCGAGATCGGACGGCGGTTCAAGGACGAAGCGCAGCACGTCAATCGCAAGACGGAGCTGGCGTTCCCGGCGCCGGTGCCCGAGCGGGGCGTACCGGTCGGTGCCGTGCTGCTGCTAGGTGCGCTGCTGACCGCCGGGTCTTACGCGGTATGGTACCGGTATTCGGGTGAGGCGCGGGCCACGATCGAGCCGGTGGCGCCGGTGCCGGAACGGCTGGCACCCCTGGCCGAACCCTCGCGTCCGCTGTCAAACCCGTCGCCGCAGGTGGCGTCGATCTTGCCGCCCGGCGGTACGGCTGCGATCCCCGGGCCGGTTGCGACCGTGGCACCGCCCGTGCCCGCTGCATCGCCGCCCGTGGTTGCGCCGACGCCCCTCGCTGCGCTGAAGCCTGGGCCGGTAGCCGAAATCAGCCGCGTTATGCTGCGGATCAAATCGGATTCGTATATTCAGGTGAAAGAAAAGCAGGGTGCCGTACTGCTAAACCGCGTCATGCGTGCTGGCGAAACCTGGCCTATGCCGCGCGGTCAGACGCTGCTGTTGACGACAGGCAATGCGGGCGGGACGGAGATCGTGGTGGATGGCGTCACCAGCCCTCCATTGGGGGCGAACGGCCTGGTCCGCCGGGATATCGCTGTCGATGTCGATGCGCTGAAGCCCGGCGCCGTGTTATCCGCGCCGAAACCTGCACCGCGACCTATCCCAGCACCGGCCCCGGCACCTGCCGCTACACCTGCCACGAGCGACAGCATCCGCTGAAGCCTGGCATCGCCCACGCCCACGCACCATTTCACGGGCAACCGCATTCGGAGCCGACATGAGCAGCTACCGCCCCTACCAACACATTGAACGCCGCAAATCTCGTCAGATCATGGTCGGCCGCGTGCCCGTCGGCGGCGACGCGCCGATCACGGTGCAGACGATGACCAACACGCTTACCACCGACGTCGCCGGAACCGTCGCCCAGATCCGGCGGTGCGAGGAGGCAGGCGTCGATATCGTCCGCGTATCCTGCCCCGACCAGGAAAGCGCGCTGGCGCTGAAGGATATCGTCCGCCAGGTCGATGTGCCGATCGTGGCCGACATCCACTTCCACTATCGCCGTGCGATCGAGGCCGCGCAGTCCGGCGCCGCCTGCCTGCGTATCAACCCCGGCAACATCGGCAGCGCCGACCGCGTGCGGGAGGTTGTGAAGGCCGCGCGCGATCACGGCTGTAGCATGCGGATCGGGGTCAACGCCGGGTCGCTCGATCGGCATTTGCTGGAAAAATACGGCGAGCCGAACCCGGAGGCGCTGGTCGAAAGCGCGCTCGAACACGCCAAGATCTTGCAGGACCACGACTTCCACGCGTTCAAGATCAGCGTAAAAGCGTCGGACGTATTCATGGCCGTCGCCGCCTACCAGCAACTGGCCGAGCAATGCGACCACCCGCTGCATATCGGCATAACGGAGGCCGGTACAAAGCGGGCAGGAACGGTCAAGAGCTCGATCGGCCTGGGTAGCCTGCTATGGGCCGGCGTGGGCGATACGTTGCGCGTGTCGTTATCGGCCGAGCCGGAGGAGGAGGTGAGCGTCGGCTGGGATATCCTGAAGTCGCTCGGAATCCGGCATCGCGGTGTGAAAATCATCAGCTGCCCCAGCTGTGCGCGTCAGGGTTTCAACGTGATCCAGACGGTGGCGGCGCTCGAGGAACGACTGGCCCATATCCGTACCCCGATCACGCTCAGCATCATCGGCTGCGTGGTCAATGGCCCTGGTGAGGCGCTTATGACGGATATCGGCGTCACGGGCGGTGGCGCGGGCAAGCACATGGTCTACCACGCCGGGCGCACCGACCACACGATCGACAGCGCAGACATGGTGGAGCACATCGTCGAACAGGTGGAGCGCCGCGCGGCGGAGTTACAGGCGGCGCTGCCGGTCGCCGCGGAGTAATGGCCGATCTACAGCCCGTCCGCGGCACCCGGGACCTGATCGGCGACGACCAGCGACGCTATGCGCATGTCGTCGATACAGCCAAGCGGCTGGCCGGATACGCGCTATTCGACGAGTGGCAAACCCCAATCTTCGAGGATACGCGGGTTTTCAGCCGCACGCTTGGCGACACATCGGACGTTGTGACGAAGGAGATGTACAGCTTCGCAGACCGGGGCGGCGATAGCATCACGTTGCGGCCAGAGGGCACGGCTGGAATCTGCCGCGCGCTGATAAGTAACGGTCTGACGCAGTCCTTGCCACAAAAGGTATTCTACGCCGGGCCCATGTTTCGGTATGAGCGC
This sequence comes from Rhodospirillales bacterium, assembly GCA_031428635.1. Lineage (GTDB taxonomy): Bacteria > Pseudomonadota > Alphaproteobacteria > Acetobacterales > Acetobacteraceae > JANPPS01. Next base: position 16,777 of record JANPPS010000162.1, on the reverse strand, counting down.
CCGCAAAAAGGCCGGTACCGGCAATTCCACCAAATCGGCGCCGAGCTGATTGGTGTCGCAGAGCCTATGGCCGACGCGGAAGTCATTCTGCTCGGTGGTCAGATCATCCGTTCGCTCGGTATCACCGAAGGCGTAACGCTGGAGCTGAACACCCTTGGCGATCCGGCAAGCCGCGCCGCATATCGGGCGGCGCTAGTCAGCTATTTCGAGGATCATCGCGGGGCGTTGTCGGCCGATAGTCAGACCCGGCTTGTGCATAATCCGCTGCGTATCCTGGACAGCAAAGATCCGGGCGATCGGACCCTGCTGGCGGACGCCCCGATAATCACGGCGTTCCTGACGCCGGAGGCCGACGCGTTTTATAGCGATCTGCGGCGGGCCCTCGACAGGGCCGGGCAGGCCTATGTCGAAAATCCGCGCATCGTTCGGGGACTGGATTATTATAACCACACGGCGTTCGAGTTCGTGACCGACCGGCTGGGTGCGCAGGGAACAGTGCTTGCGGGCGGCCGCTACGATGGGCTGGTGGCGCAACTCGGTGGGCCAAGCGTGCCTGGCGTCGGCTGGGCGGCGGGTATCGAGCGGCTGTCGATGCTTATGACCGAATTGCCCGCGCCGACGCCGATTATTGCCGTCATACCGCTATCCGAGGCTGAGAACGATTATGCTTTTGGCATTACCCATATGCTGCGTTCCGCGGAATTTCGGACGGACCAGGCCTTTCGTGGAAATCTGAAGCGCCGCATGGAGCGGGCTAACCGGCTCGGCGCGCGGCTGGCGATCATTGTCGGCGATACGGAGCGGGTCGGACTATACGCGCAGGTGAAAGACCTACAGGACGGCAGCCAAATGCAGGTCCCTGTGGCCGGGTTGATGGGCCATGTGGCGGCACGACTAAAGCCAGAGCAGGCCCCGATTGGTGGTACAGATTTTGTCCGATAGCCTCGATTATAAACTGGACCGGATCGTCGGGCGCGCGGACGAGATGAACGCCAAGCTGAGCGAGGGTCTGGGGGGCGATGGCTACTCCCGCGCCAGTAAGGAGTTGTCCGAACTGGACCCGATCGTTGCCCGCATCGGCGAACTGCGCCAGGCCGAACGCGCGCAATCGGACGCGGAAGCGATGCTGACGGACCCTGAACTGCGGTCGTTGGCGGAGGCCGAATTATACGAGCTGAAAGACCGGCTTCCGGCGCTGCGTCACGAAATTCGCCTGGCGCTGCTGCCGCGGGACGAGGCGGATGCACGGTCGGCAATACTCGAAATTCGCCCGGCAGCTGGCGGCGATGAGGCCGGGCTGTTCGCGGCCGAGTTGTTCCAAATGTACACCAAATACGCCGAATCGAAGGGCTGGAAGGTCGAGGTGATGGAATACGCCGACACCGGCCTGGGCGGTATCAAGGAGGGCGTGGCCGAAATCACCGGCCGTAATGTCTTTGCGCGGTTGAAGTATGAATCCGGTGTGCATCGGGTACAGCGCGTACCGGCAACGGAAAGCCAGGGCCGTATCCATACCTCGACCGTGACCGTGGCCGTACTGCCGGAAGCGGAGGAGGTGGACGTCGAGGTGAACGAGACCGATTTACGCATCGACGTGTACCGTGCGTCCGGCGCTGGCGGTCAGCACGTGAACAAGACCGAGAGCGCGGTGCGCATCACGCATCTTCCGACAGGCGTCGTGGTCACGATGCAAGAGGAGCGTAGCCAGCACAAGAACCGGGCGAAGGCGATGAAGATTTTACGCGCACGCCTGTACGAAGCGCAGCGGTCGTCGCTGGCCAGCACGCGCGCAGCCGACCGCAAAAGCCAGGTTGGCACGGGCGACCGTAGCGAGCGTATCCGGACCTACAACTTCCCCCAGGGGCGCGTATCCGACCACCGGGTCGAGCTGACGTTGCATAAGATCGACCGGATCATGCAGGGCGATTTAGACGAGATCGTGGACCGGCTGACGGCCGAGGATCAAGCGGCCCGCTTGGCTGCCCAGGAGTGATCGTCGCCGAGGCGCTGCGGCATGGCGCCTCGGTCTTGGCCGGCCTCGACGATCCCCGGCGGGAGGCACGGTTGGTGCTGGCGCACACGGCCGGGCTTACGTTCGCCGACATGCTGCGCGATCCGCACCACCCGATCGACCCGGCCGCATACCAGTCGGCCCTCGATCGCCGCGCCGCGCATGAGCCGCTGGCGCTTATTGTGGGTTACGCCGAGTTCTGGAGCCTGCCATTCGCCGTCAGCCGCCACACGCTGCTGCCCCGGCCCGATAGCGAGACGATCGTCCGCGCCGCCCTGACCGCCAGCGCCGCGCCTGCGCGCGTGCTGGATTTAGGCACCGGTACCGGCTGCTTGCTGCTGGCCGTTTTGCATGATCGACCGGGGGCGTGGGGCGTGGGTGTCGACCTGTCGCCCGACGCGGCGGCGTTGGCGCAGGCCAATGCGGTGGCGCTGGGGTTGGGCACGCGCAGTGCCTTTTTGTGCGGGTCATGGGGCGCTGCGCTGGGGGCGCCGTTCGACCTGGTGATCAGCAACCCGCCCTATATCCGGTCGGGCGACATGGCCGGGTTGATGCCCGACGTACGTCTGTATGAGCCGGCGCGGGCGCTCGATGGTGGCACCGACGGGTTGGATGCGGTCCGCGCCATCGTCGCGGCATTGCCGGACCTGTTGATACCCGGCGGTACGGCCGTGCTGGAGGTTGGGTACGACCAGGCGGACGCCGTGGCGGCGATAGCCGGTGGTGCGACGGTCATACCCGACCTGGCCGGTATCGGGCGGGCGGTGGTGATCCGGCGCTAAGCCTTGCAAGACCGCGACGATGCGTGTAACGCGAAACAGTACGTCGCGGCGCATGAAGTGCCCCCAGCAGCGTGTGGCTGCGGACAACGCACTCTGACACGACCGAATGCCCGAACAGGAAAGTGCCCCGAACGGATGAATATTAAGCGTATGCGTGGCCGTAATAATCGTAGCGGCGGCGGCCAAGGCGGCGGTGGCGGTGGGCCGATCCGGCATCAGAGCGGTAATGTACCGCTGAACCGCAACCACGTATTCGACAGCATCGGCCCGGACCTACGCGTCCGCGGTACGTCGCAGCAATTATTTGAAAAATACCTGCAGCTTGGCCGCGACGCGACCAGCTCTGGCGACCGGGTGATGGCCGAGAGCTATTTTCAGCACGCCGAGCACTATTTCCGCATCCTGAACGCCATGAACCTGGCAGCGCAGGCGCAGGCCCCCCAGCAGCAAGGGCAGCCTGGCCAGCCCGGCCAGCGATTCCGCGATCAGCCGGAGCAGGAGCCGCGGCCCGAACTACGTAACGAGCCCCAGACCAGCGACAGCCGTAACCGGCCCGTGCGCGATGTGATGGACGACATGGACGAGGATGGTGAGGATATCGAGCCGTCATCCAGCGTAGCCGACGCCCCGTCTGAGCCGCGCGATATCCCGATCGGTGTTGCCCCGCCCGAACATTAATCGGGGCACTAACGTCAGAGGGCCATGATGCGGATTGTCTTTTGCTGAAACGGCCTCTGACCTCTGTCTGACTGTGCGGCTAGGGCGTGGGCTTGCGCGAAGACGGTGTAGATCGGTCAAGGCAGCATGCGGATTGGTCTGTTGGCCGGACTTTGTGCGTCCCCTGGCATGGTCTACTAGGCGCCTCCACCGAGGCTGTATGACACGGTGGCACCTCGGTCTAAGCGAACGTGATGAGCGGACCGAGTGGCAACAGAGGGCCGCCGGCGCTACGGCTAAAGTCGGTCACGGCCCAGTGCCTGCTGCAATGCGCGCGCCTCCGCCTCCGCAACCATGCCGAGCCGGAGAAATAAGTCGATCAGCACCAGGTTGACGTTGAACTTGAACGCATCCCCGTCCCGCACCCGCGCCAGTACCTCCGGCATTGGCCATAACTCGAACGCCTCGACTTCCCCATCGCGAGCCTCGGGGTTGAACGACTCTGGCAGGTCCAGGTCGTACACGTATAATCGGTCGCGCCGCAGCCCCTCCGGCCGGTCCATCGCGTAATCGAGCCATCCGACCGCCCGGGCGGCACCGGTCAATGACGGAGGTAGGCCGGCTTCCTCCTCGGCCTCCTTCAGCAGCGTCGCCCACGGTGTCGACCCGGCCGCCACGCCGCCCGCGGCAAGGTGATCGAGCTTTCCCGGGTCGAGCAGCTTCGTGGCCGACCGCCGCGCGACCCACAGCCAAGGGCCATCCACGCGGTGTACCAGGCCGTTCAGGTGTGCGCCCACCGCGCGCAGCCCCAGCGCGGGTAGCAAGCCGCGGTCGATCGTGGCCAATACCGGGCCATCCGGGTCGGCCCGCACGTCGAACGCCTCGTTTCGCCACGCTGCCACGCCCGCATCGGCCAATGCCCGTCCGATGCCGGGCAACGCGGCCGGGTCCACCCGCACTGGGTCGTCGCCCACGCCACCCAGCGCCCGTACCTGCGCGACTATGTTCGGCATCATCCACCCAACGGCCGCATCGCCCACCGCCAACTGCACCCGTCCACCCGGCAGCACGGCCGTATTGCAGGCCCATATATGATCGATGAACGTCATGGCGGCAGCATAGCACGCATGTTCGGGGTTTCCCTGGCCGGTCAGAGCCGCCACATACCATCCATGAGACCTGCTGAGATCACGCCACAAATCGCGCTGCCTGAATCGGCCGCTCCCCGCTCCGGCTTTGCAACAGTTCGGTCGCTGCTACCGTACCTATGGCCCCGTGGTGATCGGGGAGCCCATGTGCGGGTGGTACTGGCGGTAATATTCCTGGTGCTGTCGAAGGTTGCGACGGTCTACATTCCGATCGTCTACTCGCAGGCCGTCGATGCGCTGGCGCCGAAGGACAGCGTGCTCACAATTCCGATCGCGCTGATTGTGGCGTACGCCGCCCTGCGCGTCGCGTCGGCCGGGTTTGGTGAGTTGCGGGACGCCGTGTTTGCCTCGGTTCAGCAGGCGACGGTGCGTAAAGTAGCCCTTCAGACATTCCAGCATTTGCATCGCCTATCGCTACGTTTCCATTTGGATCGGCAGACAGGCGGTCTGTCACGATCGATCGAACGCGGCACCGGCGGTATCGAAAGCGTGCTGCGCCTGGCAGTGTTCAACATCGTGCCGACACTGCTGGAGGTGTTGCTGGTCACCGCCATTCTGTGGCGCATGTTCGACTGGCGGTTCGCGGCCGTGACGTTCCTGGCGGTCGGGACCTACATCACGTTCACGTTCATCTTCACCAATTGGCGCGTGCGGTTCCGGCGCGCGATGAACGATACCGATACCGAAGCGCAGACGAAGGCGGTCGACAGCCTGCTGAACTTCGAAACAGTAAAATACTTCGGTAACGAGGCGCATGAGGCCTCCCGGTTTGATGCGGCGCGCGCCCGGTATGAGCGGGCGGCGGTTAAAAGCCAGGTTACTCTCAACATGCTCAACCTGGGCCAGGCTTTCATCATCGCCGGTGGACTGGGCTTGGTAATGCTGATGGCCGCATGGGGCGTGCAGGACCGCACCATGACGGTCGGGCAGTTCGTGCTGGTCAACACCTATCTCATGCAGCTGTATCAGCCGCTCAATTTCCTCGGTTTCGTGTACCGGGAGATCAAGCAGGGCCTGGTGGATATGGAGCAGATGTTCCGCCTGCTGAATGTGAACCAGGAGGTCGCCGATAGTCCCGGCGCGATCGTACTGCCGCCCCATGTCACGACGTCTGCCGCCGGGTCGGTCGCGTTCCACAACGTCGTGTTCGGCTATAACCCGAACCGCACCATTTTGCGCGGCGTAAGCTTCGAGGCGCCGGCCGGATCCAAATTGGCGATCGTGGGCCCGACCGGCGCGGGTAAGAGCACCATCAGCCGCCTGCTGTTCCGCTTTTATGACGTGACGGAGGGTGCCGTTACGATCGACGGTATCGACGTGCGTGACATGACGCAGGCGAGTCTACGCGCAGCCATCGGTGTCGTGCCCCAGGACACGGTGCTGTTTAACGACACGATCGCCTACAACATCGCCTATGGCCGCCCCGGTGCCACCCAGGCCGAGATCGAGCACGCCGCCCGGCTGGCGCAGGTACATGATTTCGTATTACGGTTGCCGGAGGGCTACGCGACCCGGGTCGGCGAGCGCGGGCTGAAGCTGTCGGGCGGTGAGAAGCAGCGGGTTGCGATCGCGCGCACGATACTGAAAGACCCGCGTATCCTGATCCTGGACGAGGCGACCAGCGCGCTCGATAGCCGGACGGAACGTGAGATCGAGACCGCGCTGCGCACCGTTGCCACCAACCGTACGACGCTCGTGATTGCGCACCGGCTATCGACCGTCGTGGACGCGGACGAGATCATCGTCCTCGCCGAGGGTGAAGTGGCCGAACGCGGCACCCACGCATCGCTGCTGGCGCAACGTGGCCTGTATGCCCGTATGTGGGCGCTGCAGGCCGAGCAGCAGGCCGTCGATCCCCAATCGGACGAGCCGCATGTGGCTCGGCCCGTTCCTGTTGCCGAAGGAGTTTCGTAATGTCCGACCCTGATGCCCCACCCGCCGACCTGAACCACGCCGGCGCCGTGGTCGATAAGGCAATCGAGTATATGGCCGGGCAGAACTTGTCGCCGCTCGCTATCGCATCTGCGTTGCTGGGTGGTTCGATCGGGTTACTGGCGCGCACGATGGGGGACGATGCGATCGTGAACGTTCTGCAAAACGCGATCGGCAGCGTGCGGTCGGGTGAAATTCGTGCCGAATACGGCCCGGCCGGGGGACCATCGGGCAAAGCCTAACCTCGAAAACCTGGGGGGCTGGCCGGTACCGTTCCGCTACGGCATGGTTGGGGCGTAAGGTTTCGGGGGGGCACATGCGGTTTCGGCTCGTATTAGCGGCAGTTCTCCTGCCACTCGCGACCGTCGCACAACCGACCCCACCGCCGACACCACCGCCGCTTGGGGTACGGCAAGCGGCCCCGGACCGGACGACGCAGCAACAGCTCGATCTGCCGGGCGGCAGCCTACCGTTCCGCGCCGTGGTCACCACCCACCGCCTATCGGCCGGCACGACCCCGGAGGCGGATATTGTGACCACCGCCTTTCTGCTCGACGTGCCGCTCACGGGCCGGCCGGTGACATTCGTCGTGAACGGCGGCCCGGGTTCGGCTTCGGCGTGGCTGAACCTGCTGGCACTCGGCCCCTGGCGCGTGCGCCTGCCGCAGGACGGGGTACTACCGCCCAGCCTCGACCCGACGCTGGTCGTGAATGAACAGACGTGGCTGCCGTTTACCGATCTCGTTTTTATCGATCCGCCGGGCACGGGGTATAGCGAGCTTGTGGCCACCACGGATGGGGTGCGCCAGAAATATTACTCGACCGGCGGCGATATCGAGGCACTCGCCACCGTTATTCGGCGGTGGTCGGAGGCGAACGGTCGGCTGGCCAGCCCCAAGCTTCTTGTCGGTGAAAGCTATGGCGGGTTTCGCGGCCCACGCCTGGCCCGGCAGCTTGCCGAGTCTGAGGGCGTAGCCCTCCGTGGCCTGATGCTTATCTCCCCGGTGTTGGACTTCAACGGCTGGGATAGTAACTGGCAACCCTATGCCTGGGCCACGCGCATTCCCGCGATGGCCGCCGCCAACCGGCACGCAACCGAGCGCGATGCGGAGGCGGAGGCCTATGCATCGGGCCCGTACATCGCCGACTTTATGCGCGGCCCCGGTGATGCGGCGGCCGTCGCGCGCATGGTGGAGCGGATGACGGCGCTAACCGGCCTCGATCCCGCCCTCGTGACCCGGCGCGGCGGCCGCATCGACATGTCGACCATCCAGCGCGAGCATGAGCGGGGCCGGGTCGGCAGCGCCTACGACCTGACGATCACCGGTATCGACCCGATCCCGACCGCCGAGTCCGTCCGAGTCCCCGACGCGGTGGTGGACGCGCTGAAGGCCCCTGTTTCCGCCGCGGCGGTCAGCCTTTACGCAGAAAAACTGAACTGGCGGGCGGAGGGCGCGCCGGCCCCGCGCTACGAAATCCTCAATAGCGCCGTGTTCAGCGCCTGGAATTATGGCGGCCGGCAGATGGCGGCAGAGAGCGTGAGTGCGCTGGGGGCCGCGCTGGCGTTCGACCCGGTGTTTCGGGTCGAAATCGTGCACGGACTATATGATCTGGTCACGCCTTATTTCGGCAGTAAGCTGATACTGGATCAGCTTGCCCCGGCACTTGCGTCCCGCGCCACGTTGCTGGCGCTACCGGGCGGCCACATGTTTTACATCAACGACGCCAGCCGTGCCCGGCTACAAACAGAGGGTGCGGCGATGGTCGCGCGGGCGATCCAGTAGCTAGAGCGAAAGCTATCCGGTCTGAATCACCGGGGATTCCCCGACGCGGGTGAAATGTGATTCACTATGCATGCTAGGCAGGAGGCCAGCATGGATGGGTAAGCCACTGTCCATCGACCTTCGCTCCCGCCTTGTTGCCGCTGTATCGGAGGAGGGCATGTCGCGTCGTGGGGCGGCCCTTTGGTTTGGCGTTTCCGCCGCCAGCGCCGTGCGTTGGGTGGCGGCCGTCAACACGACGGGCAGCGCCGCGGCCAAGCCGCAAGGCGGCGACACGCGCTCGCGTCGGATCGAGGCATTCAGCGGCGTGATCCTTGCGGCCGTGGCGGCGCAGAAGGACATCAGCCTTGTCGAGCTGGCCGAGTTGCTGCGCACCGAGCATGGCATGTCGTTCGCGGCTAGCACTGTCTGGCGCTGCCTCGATCGCCACGGCATGACCTTCAAAAAAAATAGCGCACGCAGCCGAGCAGGAGCGGCCCGACGTCGTAGCCCGGCGCCGGGCCTGGTTTGCAGCCCAGCCTGACCTCGACCCGCAGTGCCTGGTCTTCATCGACGAGACCGGGGCATCGACCAAGATGGCCAGGCTGAGGGGTCGCGCCTTGCGAGGAGATCGGTGCCGGGCCGCGGTTCCGCACGGGCACTGGAAGACCACGACGTTTACAGGGGCACTACGGGTGGACGGCATGATCGCGCCCATGGTTCTCGACGGCCCGATGAACCGTGTGGCTTTCCAGGCCTATATCGAACAGGTGCTCGTGCCCACGCTTCGCCGGGGCGACAACGTCATCATGGATAACCTACCCGCACACAAAGGTGCCGAGGTACGCCGCGCCATCGAAGATGCCGGTGCGACCCTGCGCTACCTGCCGCCCTACTCCCCCGACTTTAACCCGATCGAGAACGCCTTCTCCAAGCTCAAAGCGTTCCTGCGGAAAGCTGCCGCGCGCACAATAGACGACCTCTGGGACGTCATCTGCGACGCCCTGCCACGCTTCACGCCGCAGGACTGCGCGAACTACTTCACCGCTGCTGACTATGAGCCAGATTGATCGGATTCCGCTCTAGCCGAAGGTCGACGTCCACCATCCCACTGGGTGCTGCCGATTGCACCAGCATCCGGGTGCCGTAAGATTCAGTAGGCGCCTGTCGGCGGCGAACGGACTTTACACCGTGCTGAGGCGCACACGCTCAGTGCCGTCGCGCAGCCCAACTAAAACACCCCGCTACTGGCCAATGAATGGCCGGTAGCGGGGTGCAACAGCACGGGTGGCACGGCGTCACATAAGAATACGCGCCGCATGGTTTGGCGCGCGTAAGTCCGCGGGAACTAGGCTGCCTGGTCATCCACCAGCGGGGCGGGTGGTGCCGGCGGAGTCTGGCCGTCGCGGACCATACGGTCGTTGGCGGCCTGCACCATCGCATTAAGGTCCACCTGTGTGCATAGGCCGAGCGTCACCGGGTCACGCGGCTTGATGTTGGCGCTGTTCCAGTGGCTGCGCTCCCGCACCTTCTGGATCGTGTCCTTGGTCGTCCCGAGCAATTTGATGACCTGCGCCTCGCTTACGTGCGGGTAGGTCCGCAACACGTAGGCGATCGCGTCCGGCCGATCGTTGCGCCGGGCTACGGGGGTGTAACGCGCACCCTTCGACCGCTTGTTGATCGGGTTGCCGGCCGGGATAAGCTTCAGGCGGGCGGCCGCGTCTTTCTCGCAACGGGAAATCTCGTCCTGCGTGACCTGGGAGTTTGCGACGGGGTCGTAGCCGACGATACCCTGCGCCACTTCGCCATCGGCGATCGCCTGTACTTCCAGCGGATGCATGCCGCAGAAATCAGCGATCTGCGTAAAGGTCAGTGCGGTTTTGTCGATCAGCCAAACGGCGGTCGCTTTGGGCATCAAGGGTAGGCCGGGGGGCAGGCTCATGGTGCGATCCTTGGGGTCCGCGCTGGGCGGCCGGGTTTTGCAAGAGGGAAACGATCTACGCGGTATGGGCCTAGCTCGCCCGGGGGGTCAACGACTTTTCATTCATTTTCGGCCCTTTATACGTTAGTAAACTGCGCCAACCCACGGAGTTATTTTGGAAGACGACCTACCACGCACCCGGCGCGTCGAACTTCGGATGCTCGACCCGCTCGGGATCGCCGAACTGCAAGACTACATTGCGGAATTGCAGGCTGAAATCACGCGGACACAGGCAGCGATCCGGCAGAGGCAATCCCAGCAAGACGTGGCGGAGAGTTTTTTCCGCAAATAGAAAGGGCCGGGCAATGAAGCCCGGCCCCGGTATCATCGTGTTGCCGCGACGTTACGCGGCCTGACCCTGGGCAGACTGACCATGAACAGCCTGCGCCTGACTATCATTGGCGATCACCTGTGTCGCAGAATTAGGCGTCACGTTGGCCTGACGGATCGCAATGGTACGGGGCTTCAAAGCCTCCGGCACCTCACGACGCAGGTTCACGTGCAACAGACCATTCAACAACTCGGCGCTGTCGACGACCATGTGATCGGCCAGTGTGAACCGCCGCTCGAACGCACGGCCGGCGATGCCACGGTGCAGCATTTCTCCCGTTGGCTGCTCAGCCTTCACACGCCCGGCGATGACGAGCGTATTCTCACGCACAACCATCTCCAAATCGTCCTGGCCAAAGCCGGCCACGGCCATTGTCAGGCGATAGGCGTCGTCGCCCGCCCGCTCAATATTATAAGGGGGATAGCTGGTCTGTACGGCGCTGGCGGTATCGGCTAGGCGGGCCAGACGATCGAAACCGATTGCGGTACGGAACAGCGGCGTAATGTCGTACGTCATGGAAAACCTCCAAAAGAGAGCAAGGTCGATAGGACCGCCACAAGGGCCGGCCCGGTTCAGGCCCCGCGGCCCCAAATGGGCACCGCGAACAGACAATACTTTGGCAATCGCCACCGTCCGTTCAAGGCCTTACTCGCCGCTCAACTCCCGCCGGCGCTTCTCCAATTCTTCCGAGTAACGGCGCAGCGCGTACTGTTCGGTCAGCACGCCGATGACCTTCATTCCCTCAGCGCTGTCGACGACGGCCAGTTCATCGCTCTCGGTCTGCTCAAACATCCGCACGGCTTCTTTGATCGTCATCTGCGGCAGCAGCACCGTCTTATTATGGTGCACGATCTCGGCCAGCTTCTCGATCGTCTCGGGCGCGGCGTAGCCCTCGCTGGTCGCCAGGATACCCGCATACCGGTCGGCCTGATCGACGGCGATCACCCGCCCGATCGAGCCAAGCGCAAACTCCCGCTTGAATGTCGCCAATGACATGTCCGACCGGACGATCCGGAATTCCCGGCGCATCATCCGCCCGACGGTCAGGTTCCGCATCCACCCCACGTCGACCGCGCTGCGTATCGCCTCGCCCCGCAGATGGAATCGCCATGTGGCAAAGCTGTAGCCGAACGTACGGCGGACGGTGATCGCACTGACGACGCTAGCCGCGAGCACGGCGACGGTCATCGGCAGGGAACCGGTGCTTTCCAGCGCCAGCAGCGCCATCGTCAGCGGTCCGCCCACGACGGCGACCGCGAGTGCGCTCATTCCCACCAGGGCGCACACTACGGCCGGCAGCGCCTGCACAACCGTCACCAGCGCCAGCAGGCCGGCGAACAGCTTGCCCACCAGCGCACCCAGAAACAGCGATGCAAAGAACAGCCCGCCCCGAAACCCGGACCCGATGCTGATGGCCGACGCCAGCGCCTTGAACACGATCAGGATGCCGATCTGCTGCAGCCCGTACGGTGCATCCAGCGCCACCCGCAACGCCGAATGGCCGGACGACATCACCGCCGGGGTCCACAACGCAAGGCCACCGACGGCCAGCCCACCCAGCGCAGGCCGCGCCCAGGCCGGCACCCGGCTGCGGCGGAACAGGTGCTCAATCACCGTCACGCCGCGCATGAGCGCGATGCCGCCCAGGGCGCAGATCATGCCGAGGGCCAGAATGGGCACGTAGTCCACCGCCTCGATCGACGTGGGGACGCGAATGTCGAAGCCCTGATCGCCACCGCCCAGGACGCGGCCGACGGACACGGCGCAGATCGCGGCCATGACGACGGGCGCCAGGGTGGCCAGCGAGTAGGTGCCGATCACCAATTCGAACGCATAGAACGCGCCGGTCAGGGGCGCGTTGAACGCTGCCGCGATCGCCCCGGCCGCACCGCAGCCGACCAGCAGGCGGAGGTCACTGCGGCGGACGCGAAAACTGCGGCCGAGCCAGGATGCAATTGCCGAGCCGATCTGCGCGTACCCAGCCTCCAGCCCAACCGATGCACCGACGCCGTTCGACCACACGGTCTGACCAACAACGATCGCGCTGTCCACCATCGACATGCGTCCGCCATACAGCGCATTGGCCTCGATCGGGTCGACCGTGCGGCGCGGCAGCCAGCGGGTTAGCGCCCAGCCAATCGCGCCCAGCGCCAACCCGCCCACGACCGGCACCGCCAGCGCGCGCCACGTTTCGAGGCGCAGGGTGGACGACAGGTACTCGCCCGACGGGAGGTGGAACAGGACGCGGTGCATCAACTGTGCCGTCTCGGCCATACCGACCACGATCAAACCGGCGCCTAGCCCCACGAAGGCGGCCAGCACCACGAGCCAGATCTCGTCCGCCCGGACCAGTGCACGCAACGTCTGCGGTACCCGCGCCAGAACCGTATCAAAGCTCCGCCGGGTACGGGCGGGCTGGCCTGGTTGTGCAACGCGACTGGTGAACAGGGACATGCGGGCCACCACGATGCCGGGCATCGGCTCTGCATAGTCTTAATGCGTCCGGTGGCGGTGTAGGGCAAGGTGGACGGACGGAGTAATGCATATGGATTTCTGGATAAACCCACATCACGGCACGCCGGGGCTGGTAGTGCTGCCCGCCAACGGGTGGCGCCGGGCGCTGGCGACGCTCAAGGAATGGCCCGGGGTGGGCACTGTCGGGCTGCGGGACCGGCCCGACCTGGCGGTGGCGTTGGGCGTGGCGCAGTTGGCCGCGCTCGATGACCGGGGCGTTTGGGGCGGTGGTGTCGTGGCGCTGGGCGGCGGCTATGGCGCGATGCAGGCGGTGCTGACCGTACTCGGCCGCCGGGACGCGCCGCCCGTTGCGTTGTGGGACGGGGGTGGTGCGGGCGTGACCCTCGCCAGCGTCGCCGACGGCCAGCACGGTGCCGGCGTCCGTCAGGCGGCGGCGGCCTGGGGCGCATTATGGAGCCCAGACCCCGAGGGCGGCGCATGGGTCAGCCCCTTCGCGACCCCCGGCTATACCGAACTACCGCGCGAAATCATGCAGGCCTACCGTCTGATGGGGGAGGCGGCGCAGCTCCACTGGTCCGGGCCACCCCCCACGCACATTCTGGTCCCGGGTGGCGACGGGGCTGTGGCGGCCGCGCTATCGGTCCATCTGCGGCCATGGGGCGCGCAGCTTGTGGTTGTGGAGCCGGCCGGGGATGCGCCGCTTCTGGCCCACGCCTCCGGTAAGCCCGGGCCGACACCCAACCTGCTCGCCTGGCAGGAGCTGGAGCGGTCGGCATGGGCGTTCGCGACCGACGCGATGATGACAGCCGGTACGCTGCCGCCCGATAGCCGCGTGCTGGACGCTACGGCGCGATCGTAACCGGCTGCGACGTCGTCACCTCTTTTCCCGACGCGATGTCATGAAGCTGGTATTCGAGGATGTAATCCCCGGCCGGCACACCGGTCAGGTTGAGCGTGAGCGTGACCATGAACTCCGTCACCTTTTCATGGCTTGACGCGCCGACCTTCAGAAAGTCGGTCTTGCCGCCCAGTATCGTGCCGTCTGGCTGTTTGAAGATAAAGTCGATGTTGAACCCGAAATCCAGCATCGCACCGGCTGGTTTCCACCCGTAGCCGACCGGTTCGACGTAGGTGATCAAGGGCTCGCCCGTGGCAAACACATGCGTCGGCCGTTCGGTCGCGGCACCATACCCGGCCGGGCGCGCGTCGACGAACATAACCCGGCGCGCCAGTAGCGGCATCGTCTCCCACTGCTCGATGACGGCCTGACGCTTGGCGGCCAGGACCTCTAGCGGCAGGGCCGCCGTTTGGGCCAGCGCGGGCTGCGCTGAAATAAAGATGAGGGCCGCGAGGCGAATGGCACAACGCATTGTGTCTCTCCGAGGGCTATGGCCGCCTGGCCGGGTATATCCGGGCGGGCAGATGGTGCAAGTGCGTGGCCTAGCGCGGCGGGCGGGCGGGGTCTACGCAGTGGTATGGCGCTGCCGAACCCGTCGTCACGCGCGTACCTTCAGCTTGGCGCGGCCGTTGTGCTGCTGGGCGGGGCGTGGCCCCTGACGCGGTGGGCGGTGCTGGACGGTGCCGGGTCGGCTTGGTTCGCGCTCGGGCGGGCGGGCTTTTCGGGTCTCATGGGCCTGGCGTTCGTGGCCGCAACGGGGCGGCTGCGCTGGCCGGGGCGGCGAGACATGCCGGCGTTGTTGGCGTTGGGCGTACTGCAGCTGGCGGCGTTCTTTGCCCTGTCGCACGCAGCCGTGGCCTGGGTCGGTGCTGGGCGCACGGCGGTGCTGGCCAATGCGGTCTTGGTGCCGGCCGTGCCACTTTCGGTTCTGGTGCTGGGCGAACACGTATCGCCGTCACGCTGGGTCGCATGCGGCCTGGGCCTGATCGGCATTCTGGTTCTCTGCGGGCCTTGGGCCATCGACTGGTCGGCGCCGCACGTGCTGGCCGGGCATGCCCTGTTGCTGGGCGCGGCGACGGCCTGGGCGGCGGCAATCATGATCATCCGCCGCTGGCCGCCCAGCCTCAGCATGCTCGCTTTGCTACCCTGGGCATTCGCCATCGCATCCGTGCTGTTGCTGCCCGGCGCGCTGTCGCATCCGGTGGGCACGTGGACGACAGGGTCCCTGGGCGCGCTGGCGGCAGTCGGGCTGGTGGCCGGACCGATCGGCAGCTGGTGTGTGATGCAGGCGCAGCAGACCCTGCCGGTTGCGATCGCGTCCATCGGCTTCTTACTCACCCCCGCGCTGGGCGTCGTGCTATCGGCCGTGCTGCTACATGAGGTAGTGGGCTGGGATATGATCGCAGGGGCCGGGTTTATTCTGGGCGGTGCGGCAGTCGCGTTTTTGTCGGGGCGCCCCGGCTTGCGGCGGCCGAGCTTGTGGCGACGGGGCTTGGGGGTGCGATGATCCTACATGCGGTTGATTTAGGAGGCGGTGGCGTACCGCTAGTTATGCTGCACGGATTGTTTGGCTCGGCCGGTAATTTCGGCGTCGTCCAGCGGCGGCTGGCGGCCGACCGGCGGGTGGTGGCCCTCGACCTGCGCAACCACGGCACCAGTCCGCACGCGACCGCCATGGATTACTCGACCATGGCGGCCGACGTGATTGAGACGCTGGACGGGCTGGGCCTGGGCAGCGTGGCGCTACTCGGGCACTCGATGGGGGGAAAAGTCGCGATGGCCGCCGCACTGCTGCACCCGGCGCGGATCGAGCGGCTTGTGGTGGTCGACATCGCGCCCGTGCCATACGCGCCGCATTTTCGGGCCATCGCGACCGCGATGCTGGCGGTGCCGGTCGGCAATACCCGGGCCGAGGCCGACGCGGCGCTGGCCCACATCATCGCCGAACCGGCGCTACGCGGCTTTCTGCTACAAAATTTCCGCCCCGGCGTCGGCTGGCGTATCGGCCTCAATGAGGTGGCCGCCGCCCTGCCGTCTATCGAGGACTGGGCTGCGACGGGCACTTACCCTGGTCCGGCATTATCGTTGCTGGGTGAGCGGTCGGAGTATGTGCTGCCCGAGCATCGGCCCCTGTTCCGGGCGCTGTTCCCCGCGATTCGCTTCAACACGCTGCACGACGCCGGGCATTGGCTGCACGCGGACGCGCCGGATGCATTTGTGGGTGCGGTTCAGAAGTTCATGTCGGCTGCTTGACCCTCTTGCCTTCATCCGCCGCCCGCCAGAGATACCAAGCGGCGGTCGAGCGATAGGGCGCCCACGCCTCACCGATTTGCGCCAGTTGCTTCGGACGCGGCTGCGCTTCGGCGCCCGTGATCAACCGCCAGCCCTCGCGCACGCCGAAATCGTCGGTCGGTAGAACGTCCGGCCGGCCCAGGGTCGAGATCAGCATCATTTCGACCGTCCAGCGTCCAACGCCACGGATCGTGACCAGGCGCTTGATCAGCTCGGCATCGGTGAGGCTCGCGGCCTGGATACCCGTCGGCACCGTGCCGTCCAGCGTGCAGGCGCAGATGCTGCGGATGGCGGCGACTTTGTTGCCGGAAAAACCGCACGCCCGCAGCGCTTCATCCGGTAGGGCGGCGGCGGCGGCGGCGGACGGGAAGGGGCCGGGTACGAGGGCGATAAACCGGGCCAGTATTGCCTCCGCCGCCCGGCCATGCAGTTGCTGGTGCGCGATCGCGCGGACCAGCGCCTCATGCGGCTCACGCGGGATGGGCGCCCAGGTACAGGGGCCGATGCGGGC
>JANPPS010000161.1:0-11833 GCA_031428635.1 Rhodospirillales bacterium | reverse complement strand
ACGTTTTCCGTCCGTTGCTAAAAGAGTAGGGCCTTCAACCTTAGTAAGGATGATCACATGAGCGCTTCACTTTATCACAGCTCGACTGGCACTCAGGCGCCGCACTGCATGCATGTTATCGGTGTCGGACGAACCGGTGCCGCATATGTCGAGGCGTTACTACGCACGGGCGAGATCGAAGACCATTTGGCCGACCCGCGCGCAACCTTTGCCGCGCTGGTTGTGGACATTGGCGATCAGGACATGAGCCTGGCCCAAGACTATGCTTCGGCCTTTCTAAAGCGGCTCGAATCACGCGGTATACCGACCGATCGTTTCCAGTTTCAAGCCATGCCGCTTCCTGTTCCGTCCAAGACTGATTTCTTCGAGGGAATGAACCGAACCCGCGAGTTCCTGAAACTCGAATACCCCCGTTATTATTGGAATCCGAACTTCGAATCTTACGTCCCGAAGAAATACGAAATCCCGGAGGCTGGTTCACACTTTCCGCGTGCTGTAGCCAAGGCGATTTACGCCAACGCCTATTATGCTGGCGAGCGTCCGATGGACGTGGCGTTGCGTGCCTTTGTCGCCCACGTGGAGAAAGCGGCGCTCCCCTCCCTCGTCACCGTGTGCTTCAGCCTCGCTGGAGGCACCGGCTCAGGCATGGTGATGGACCTGGCGCGCCATCTGTCCAACGTGAAGTTCGGCCGTCGTATTCCCGTGATCGGTGTGGGCCAACTGCCGCATTCCGGTGACCCGGAACTGTATCGCGACAGTGCCACACTTTACACCACGCTCAACGACCTCGACTGCATGCTCGACGACGACAAGAATGCCGGCGTCACGGCTGTCTGGGGCGATCTGTACCGTAGCCCATTCACTGGTGGTTTCTTTGTCGTGAACCCCGAGCATAGCTGGCAGCGGCTCACCGCCTACACCACCACGGGTGAAACCCGCGTCCGCCAGCACGCCAAGGAAATGGTTACCAACCGATTCGTTGCCGACAGCTTTATGCGGTTTGCCGTGGTCGATAACGGGCGTGACCTGTTTCGCGCTTTGCGTCCCTCTGGCTTAACGGGTGCTCCGCACGAGACGGTAAGCTCGAAGGCGCGCAGCTGGACGTTGTTCGACGTGGCCAAGCTTACCCATCCTGGCGTCCAGGTCCTACCGGGTGAGGCTCCGTCCAAGTGGGATGAGGTCATTTCGCAGTGGATCGACTTTACACCGATGTACAGTGGATTGAAAGAAGGGTTCAAGACCGACTACGCTGAAGTCACGGTGTACGGATCCCGCGCCATGGGCCTCGGTGCCATGACCGAGTCGTTCAAGGCGTTGATGAACAAGAACTACATGCTCGACTCCGAGTCATCGCTGATGATTGAAAGTCACGAGTTCTTTGACACGTTGACGGCCTACGCTAACGTCATCATGCCAGGGGTGGCCAAGACTGACCTCGTTGCGTTCTGGGCCAGCCAGGCGAACTACGACAAGCTGACGTGGGAAGAGCGGCTGATTGAGCATGCGTGGCTGATCGATCTCGGTCCGATGCTCTCCGAGCCGGCTATTCGGTTCGAGGGTATGGCGGGTGAGTGCTTCTGGGGATGTGCTTGCTGGGTGGTGGTGTCCTACGACGAGCTGAGGGGTACCAAGCTTCCGCCGGCTAACCGCAAAGTAATCATGGAGGCAGGGATCGCTGCCATGACCAAAACAGTGGTGGCGACGCCGGGGGGGTTGGCGCCGAAGAAGATCAAAGCGCTCATGCCCGAAATGGTACCAGCCAAGTAAGGCCGCGGGCGGGGGCTTTCGGGTCCCCGCCACTTACCCCAGCACGAGGCTATGTAATGTCCAGCGCCGATAACCGTATTCCCGCGACTGTCGTGACGGGCTTTCTGGGCTCGGGGAAAACTACACTGATCAACCGCATCTTGCGGGAACAGCACGGTCGAAAACTTGCTGTGATCGTGAACGAGTTCGGTGAGATCAGCATCGATGGCCAGCTCGTAATCCATGACGCGGACCAGCAGCTTGTGGAGTTCAACAACGGCTGTCTTTGCTGCACGGTGCGCGGCGATTTGGTCGAAACGCTCGGCCGCCTGATGGAGCGGCCAGACACGTTGGACGGCATCCTGATCGAGACCACCGGCTTGGCCGACCCGGCACCCGTCGCCTCGACGTTCTTTGCCGCCGACGAGGTGAAGGCCGGTATCCGGCTCGATGCGTTCGTGACTGTGGTCGATGCGGTGAACCTCGAAAAGAACCTCGAGCAAAGTAACGAGGCGATGGAGCAAGTTGCGTTCAGCGATATCGTGTTGATCAACAAGATGGACTTGGTATCAACCGAACAGATCGATAAAATCGAGCGCCGGGTGCGGCAGTTAAACGCAATGGCGAAAATCTATCATACCTCTAACTCTGAGATCCCGCTTTCAAGTATCCTTAACGTTGGCGCCTTTGACCTGGTACAAAAACTGGAAGTCGATCCCGAGTTTTTGGGGGACCATGAGCACGAGCACGACGCCGCCATCGGGTCGTTCGTGCTGACCGAAAACCGGCCGGTCGATGTGAACCGGCTGATGACCTGGATGGGCGGTGTTGCCGAAAAGCGTGGTGACGACCTTTACCGCACCAAGGGTATTTTCTACGCCAATGGCTTCCACGAGCGCCTGGTATTCCAGAGCGTGCGGATGCTGACGACGCTTCGCCGGGATCGTCTGTGGGAACCGGGCGAAGACAAAATGACGCAATTTGTTGTCATCGGAAAAAATCTAGACCGGGAGGAGTTCGCGGCCGGCCTAGCCGACTGCGTTTTCAGATAAACCCAACCCACAGGAGAATATTGGTATGTCGATCGAAGCCGGCGCAGCGGTCCCGTCCGCAACTCTGAAGCATATGACGGCCAAAGGCATCGAGAATGTCGAGCTTGCTGCCTTGATGGAAGGTAAGAAGGTCATTCTTTTTGGCTTACCCGGTGCCTACACCCCCGTCTGTTCAACCCAGCATCTTCCAGGCTTTGTGGCAGAGGCAGACAACCTGAAAGCCGACGGCGTCGACGCGATCGTCTGTATTGCAACCAACGACCCGTTCGTGATGTCCGCCTGGGGCAAGGAACATGCGGTCGGCGATAAGATTATGATGCTGTCCGATCCGGATGCGGTGTTTACCAAGGCGCTCGGCCTGTCGCTCGACTTGTCTGGACTTGGCCTTGGAGAGCGGTCGAAGCGCTGGTCCATGGTGGTTGAGGACGGTGTCGTTTCGACAGTAAATGTCGAGGAAAGCATCTTCGACGCGCATGTGACGGGTGCTAAAAACCTTCTTGTGTCCGTGCAGGCCTAGCGTGGTGCCGGCGGCCGCAACACTTCGGGCCGCCGGGCCGGATCCGGTTTACAGAGTGCACGTGTTCTGCTGCACGAACCGCCGCCCAGACAGCCATTGGCGCGGCTGCTGCGCCAGCAAGGGCGCGCGGTTGCTGTGTGATTACATGTGCCGCCTTGGCATGACCCTCGGTGTAAAGCAGATCCGCATCAATCACGCAGGGTGCATGAACGTGTGCGAGCACGGACCGACCATGGTGATCTACCCCGAGGGGGTCTGGTATAAGTATCAGACCGAAACGGATATCGAAGAAATTCTCCGCCGCCATGTGATCGCAGGGCAGCGCGTGGAACGCCTAATGCTCAATATCGATCCCAGTACTCTACACGGATAAAGGAGATTAGCATGACGGCCTTCATTCGAAATCTGTCTCAGACCGGGTCCAATAATATCCGCAGGCAAACTGCGGGTGTCTACTTTGTGCTGATTGCCTTCAACATTGCCGCCTGGGTTTGGGCATTTATTCTGTTCCACGAGCAGCCGATTCTGCTTGGTACCGCGCTCATAGCCTATGGGTTCGGGCTCCGTCATGCGGTTGATCCAGACCATATCGCCGCCATCGATAACGTGACGCGGAAGCTCATGCAGGACGGGCAGCGCCCGGTCACCGTCGGCTTCTGGTTCGCGATCGGCCATTCCATCGTGGTGGCGCTCGGTGCGGGCGCGATCGTGTTGGCGTCGGTCGCCATGAAGGGTGAGTTGGAGGAATGGCGGGAAGTGGGCGGTGTAATCTCGACAAGCGTGTCGGCTTTATTCTTGTTCGCGATCGCCGGCATCAACTTGGTCGTGCTCGTCGGGGTATGGCGCTCCTTCCGCATCGTTCGCCGAGGCGGGTCCTATGTCGAAGAGGACTTCACGAAGCTTATGAACTCCCGCGGCATTCTCGCTCGGCTGTTCCGACCGATGTTCCGGCTAGTGACGCGCAGCTGGCACATGCTGCCGCTCGGTTTCCTGTTCGGCCTCGGCTTCGACACGGCTACCGAGATCAGCCTACTTGGCATCGCGGCGACCGAGGCTGCGCGCGGCGTATCGATCGCGTCCATCATGGTATTTCCAGCCCTGTTTGCCGCCGGCATGGCCTTGATCGACACGACAGATGGCGTCTTGATGCTGCACGCGTATGATTGGGCGTTCGTGAAGCCGATCCGCAAGCTCTACTATAATCTCACGATCACGCTGGTTTCCGTCGTCGTCGCGGTAGTGATCGGCGGGATCGAGGCGCTGGGTCTAATCGGCGACAAGCTAAAGCTGGAGGGCTGGTTCTGGGACGCAATCGGCGGGTTGAATGATAACTTCAACGTGCTCGGGTTCGTCATCATCGGCGTATTCGTAGCCAGCTGGGCGGCGTCGGTCGCGGTCTACTACGCCCGCGGCTATGACCGGATCGAGGCGAAAGCCCCTATAGGATAGCGGGCTTGGCGCGCGACAGTTCGTGGGCGCTGATGATTGCGGCTGCCATGTCCTCGAGGCTCATGCGATTGGACATGGCTTGGCGGCGGATGGTTTGATAGGCTTCTTCCTCGGTCAAGGCCTGGCTTGCGATGAGAATAAGCCGGGCGCGATGGATTTTCTGCATACCATCCAGCTTCCGCTCCAGCTTCTGCAACCGCTGCCCCGTCCCCTGCTGCTGTAACCACAGGCTGCGGGCGACGGCCAGTTGCGTCAGCAGGCCGAACGGACGTACCGGACGCTCGATCACTGCATGGGCGCCGATCTCGAGTACGAGTTGCAGCATGCTCGGGTTCTCATACTCGACCACGCCGATTATTGTCGGAAGACGGCCGTCTTGATGGCGAAACAGCCGGCGTAGCGCGGCCCGACTATCGTGATCCACGGCCAGAAAAACGATGTCCAATCCGCCACTGATTTCGTCCGGTAGTGGCCACACTGTGTTGGTCACACAGCCGATCCGCTGCAGGTGTTCGACCAGGCCTTCCCCATCCGCATTGGGCGGGTGCATCACCTCAATCCGCAGGCCGCGAAGGTCGCGGAGGATTTCGATCGCCATGGCGGCCGCCCTCCCGGTTGTTCAAGCCTGCACAGTTTGAGAATTCGTTTCAGCCTGGGCGGTATGGGACCAGTTGTCGAGGCGCTGATCGACGCAATACGGGTCGGGCTTCACCCTCCGCGCGGGGTCCCAGACGATCTGAAACTGCCCTCGCTCATCGAGCTTAGCGACGCGCGGCCACAAGAACGTGTGGTTAGTCGTCGCGTCGATCCGCACCCTGCCCTGGGGCGCGTCGTATTCGAGGTCCCCCAGCATGGCCCGGATCTGCTCCGGCTCATCGGTACCGGTTCGTTCGATTGCCTGCGCCACCAGCATGACTTGGAAATAGGCGGCCTCGGCCACGGCCGTAACTGCGGAGCCAGCACCGAATCGGGTGCGATAGCGGAAAACGAAGTCCTGCGCGGCGGGCGTGGCCAAGGTACTAAAGAACGGGGCGGCCGTAATGTGTCCGGCCGCCGCTTCCGGGCCTATTTCAGCCATTTCGGCCTCGCTGGTCGTAAGGCTCGCAATCGGCATCCGTGCCGGATCGAAGCCAGCCTGATGAAACGCACCGTAAAACACAGCCGTTGAGCGTCCGACCACAGTCGAGAATACGACGTCCGGCTTCATCCGCCCGATGACCTGAATAGCTTTTTGGAAATCCCGTGGGCCAGCGTCCAGCGGCACGTAAATTTCGTCGAGTACCGTGCCCCCCGCCTGTTGCGCGAGATCCGCCATTATTCGGTTCGACTCATAGGGGTAAACGTAGTTCGAGCCGACGAACAGCATGCGTTTGCCATAGTGGCCGAACAGATATCGTGCCAGGGGAACGGAATTCTGGTTCGGAGCCGATCCTGTATAGATACAGTTTGGCGAGTACTCGAACCCCTCATACAGAGTTGGATAGAGCAACAGGCCGCGGTAGGACTCGACAATCGGCAGCAGGGCCTTGCGCGTGCTCGACATATAGCAGCCAAAAATTAGCCGGACATGATCGCGTCCCAGCAACCGCTCTGCCAAGGATTGGAACTGTTTGGGATCGGAGGCGGGGTCGTAGGTCACCAGCTCGACAGGTCGGCCGAGAATGCCGCCGGCTGCATTGATCCTTTCCACGGCCAGGATGGTCGCGTTGAACTGCGTTGTCTCCGCCCCTGCAGTTACCCCCGAACGCGAGAAAAGGACGCCGAACCGCCAAGTAGAGGCTGGGCCGGCAGATAAAGTCATGGGCAAGATTATCCCGATAGAACAGCAGCCAAAGTAGACCCGAAACTGTCTCAGAGTCTATTTCGAATTGTTTTTAACGGGCCAACCTCCGGTGACGGATCACGCTTGCGTTGCGACCAATGGCCACCGTCACCGCCGTCCGCGTCGCCCAGCGCGACGAACGGCCAACTCGCTCATGACGTTCGGCGCTTCGTCCCGTTCGTGTCGGGTTGACCGTACATAGCCATCGCCGCGAACTGCGCTGCATCGGTACCCCGCCGTCGACCGCGTCACCCCGCTTGGCCATCAGCGTCAGCCGGGCCGGGGATCGTGTGCTTTAACGTGGGGTTCAGGTTGCCAAGCCAGCTCATACGCCGACCGTATTGGCGCCTGTCAGGTCCACCCGCAGGTCGCCGAACCGGGGCTTGGTCCTCGCTGGCGTTTGGCGTATCAGCCCGCGGTGCCCACATCGCCCAGCATCTGGCTTAATGTAGAAGAATGTTCTAGATTAATGCCGAACACGATAGGAGAACAGAATGATCCAACTAGGTCAGATCGCCCCCGACTTCGAGCAGGACACGAGCCAAGGCCGCATCCGCTTCCACGAGTGGCTCGGCGATAGCTGGGGTATTCTGTTCAGCCATCCGAAAGACTTCACTCCCGTCTGCACGACGGAGCTAGGTGAGGTCGCGCGGCTGAAGCCCGAGTTCGACCGCCGGCACGTGAAGCCGATCGGGCTCAGTGTCGACACGCCGGAGCGGCATGGCGTGTGGGAAAATGACATTCTGCGCACCCAAGGGTCGGCCGTGAACTTTCCGATGATCGCCGACAATGATCGCAAAGTCAGTGACCTGTACGGCATGGTGCACCCGGACGCCGATCCGTCCGTCACCGTCCGCACCGTGTTCGTGATCGACCCGGCCAAAAAAGTGCGCCTGATGCTGATCTACCCGCCCAGCGCCGGGCGCAACTTCCAGGAGATCCTGCGCGTCATCGACAGCCTACAGTTGACGGATAAGTACAAGGTCGCAACGCCCGTGAACTGGCAACCCGGCGATCGCGCCATCATCTCGGCCGCGTTGAGCGATGAGGACGCGAAGGTCAGGTTCCCCCAGGGATGGGAAGAGAAGACACCGTACCTGCGCTACGTAACGTTGCCGGAGTAAAGGGGAACCGGCGCGGGCGCGGCAGTGTTGTGGCCCTCAGCAACCCGGGGGTCGTCATGGACGAGCAGCACATTCGCGAACGCGCCTATTTTCTGTGGCACAAGGAGGGTCGTCCCGAGGGCCGCGATGCCGAGTTTTGGGAGCGGGCGCGAAGCCAGGCGGCCGAAATGGCCGAGCCTCCGATTCACACACCCCTGGGTGAACAGACGCCGGACGAGCGCAAGATCGATGAGGGGCTGATCGAGACCTTCCCCGCCAGCGATCCGCCGGCGTTTACGGCGCCCGCGCGGGGTTAAACCAACTCGATCGGATCGCCGGGCGCGATCCGCCCCCCCTGGATTACCGCCGCATGGATGCCGAGGTCGGCATGACCATACAGGCGTCGTAGTTCGCCGATCGGGTCGGCGTCGCGTATACCGGTCGCCGGATTGACCTCGACCGCGGCGCAGCGAACGGTGCGTTTGGTTACCTCCAACACCGCAGTACCGATGCGCAGCCGGCGGCCGACCCATTCGAACTCCTCCCAGGCGGGCAGGGTGTCGAACAGGATGTTGGCGCGGAACCGTGCTTCTTCGCGCATCGCACCCTGGTCCGCTTCGAATGCGCGTAGGCTCGCGCGGTTGAGCAGGCTCACGACCGGCGCGCGCTGATCGCCGAAGCTGTGACCCGGCGCGTGCTGGAACAAAGGCGTGCCCCGCGCCTCGGTACCTAAAAATGCGGTCAGAAACGGGCCGAGTATGGCGCGACCCTCCGGCGTGGTGGGGTCGGCGGCAATTGTCGTGGCGTCGGGTGCCGTGATGGTCAGCCAGGGCGGGTCGGCCGCGAAATGCGCGCGCAACGTGGCGATGCGGCCGTTACGCATCAGGCACATGAAGTTCGATTTGGGCAGGAACGTGGGTGCCGCCGGGTCGAACGGCGCGTTCCCTTGTGCCAGGGCGAAGGCGCGGTCCCACGGGATTGCCTGGCCGGGCGTGAGCGTTGCCTCCCGCATTGGCTCGGCCGATAGACCTTTTACGGGGTAGCGGAATAAATTCCCGACCTGCATAGCAACTCCGCTTTAACTGTTCCGTTGTCCTTACCATTTCTGACGCATCGACGTAATTCGCCCGGTTGAGATTGGAACACACGATGGATATCGAAAAGCTGACCGAGCGGACCCGCGGCTTTCTGCAGGCTGCACAGACAATTGCCGTGCGCGAGTACCATCAGCGCCTGACGCCCGAGCATTTGCTGAAGGCCATGCTGGATGATGCTGAGGGGGCAGCCGCCGGCCTGATCCGTGCCGCGGGCGGCGATCCGGTGCAGGCCCGCACCGCGATCGATGCGGAAGTTGCGCGTATTCCCAAGGTGCAGGGCGCTGGCGCCGGTCAGCCGCAGGTGACCCCCGACCTGATGCGGGCCATGGATGCCGCCCAAACAGCCGCGACCGAAGCCGGTGACAGCTTCGTGGCGCAAGATCGCATGCTGGTCGGGCTTGCGGCCAGTGATACCCCGGCCGGCCGGGTGCTGCGTGCCGCGCAGGCCACGCCCTCCGCATTGGCCGGCGCGGTTGCCGAGCTGCGTCGCGGCCGCAAGGTGGACAGCGCGGGTGCCGAAGCCGGGTTCGACGCGCTGAAGAAGTATGCCCGCGACGTGACGGCGCTGGCGCGCGATGGGAAACTCGATCCCGTCATCGGACGGGATGAGGAAATCCGGCGCACAATCCAAATTCTGGCCCGGCGCACGAAAAACAACCCCGTCCTGATCGGCGAGCCCGGCGTTGGCAAGACCGCGATCGTCGAAGGGCTCGCGTTGCGGATCGTGAACGGCGACGTGCCCGAAAGTCTGCGCGACAAAAAGGTCATGGCGCTCGACCTCGGCGCATTGGTCGCCGGCGCCAAGTATCGGGGGGAGTTTGAGGAGCGACTAAAGGCGGTCCTGGCCGAAATCGAGGCGGCGGAGGGATCCGTTGTCCTGTTCATCGATGAAATGCACACGCTCGTTGGCGCCGGTAAGGCTGATGGTGCCATGGACGCGAGTAACCTGCTGAAGCCCGAGCTCGCCCGTGGCAGCCTGCATTGTATCGGGGCCACGACGCTGAATGAGTACCGCAAGTACATTGAAAAGGACGCAGCGCTCG
This sequence comes from Rhodospirillales bacterium, assembly GCA_031428635.1. Taxonomy (GTDB): domain Bacteria; phylum Pseudomonadota; class Alphaproteobacteria; order Acetobacterales; family Acetobacteraceae; genus JANPPS01. The sequence goes on along the minus strand of JANPPS010000161.1, from coordinate 2,004 downwards.
CCCGGCGATTCCAGTCCGTATTTGTGGGCGAACCGTCCGTCGAGGATACGATCAGCATCCTGCGCGGGATCAAGGACAAGTATGAGCTGCACCATGGCGTGCGGATTGCCGATAGCGCGCTGGTGGCGGCGGCGACCCTCAGCAATCGCTACATCACCGATCGGTTTTTACCCGACAAAGCGATCGATTTGATGGACGAAGCCGCGTCCCGGCTACGCATGGCGGTCGATAGCAAGCCGGAGGCGCTCGATGAGCTGGACCGGCGGCTGATGCAACGGCGGATCGAGCGGGAGGCGTTGCAGAAGGAGCCCGACGCCGCATCCCGTGACCGGCTGGAGCGGCTAGAGCGGGAAATCGCCGATTTGGCCGAGCGGTCGGACGCGATGACGGGAGCCTGGCGGGCGGAAAAGGATAAGCTCGGTGCCACGCAAAAGCTGAAGGAGCAGCTGGATCACGCGAAAGGTGAGATCGACGCCGCGCGTCGCCGGGGCGACTTGGCCCGCATGTCGGAGCTGATTTACAGCACCGTTCCGGCGTTGGAGACGCAGATTGCGGCGGGCGGCCAGGGTGAGGACCGGCGCCTGGTGGATGAGGCGGTGACCGAGGACCAGATCGCGGGCGTGGTGTCACGCTGGACCGGGGTTCCGGTGGAGCGGATGCTGGAGGGCGAGCGAAGCAAGCTACTGCGGATGGAGGATGCGTTGCGTCGCCGGGTCGTGGGGCAGGAGGATGCGCTGCGGCACGTGGCGGACGCGGTGCGCCGGGCGCGGGCCGGACTGCAAGATCCAAACCGTCCGATCGGCTCGTTTCTATTTTTAGGGCCGACTGGCGTTGGCAAGACGGAGCTGACGAAGGCGCTCGCAGAGTTCTTGTTCGACGATGACCGCGCGATGGTGCGGATCGATATGAGCGAGTTCATGGAAAAGCACGCCGTCAGCCGGCTGATCGGGGCACCGCCCGGGTATGTCGGGTATGATGAGGGCGGAGTGCTAACCGAAGCCGTGCGGCGGCGTCCGTACCAGGTGATCTTATTCGATGAGGTCGAAAAGGCGCATGAGGACGTGTTCAACATCCTTCTGCAGGTGCTCGATGACGGGCGGCTGACGGACGGGCAGGGGCGGACGGTCGATTTTCGCAACACGATCATTGTGCTGACCAGCAATTTGGGCAGCGACGTGCTGGCCGCGCAGCCCGACGGACCCATCGATGCGATCGCGCAAGCGCAGGTGCTGCGGGTCGTACGGGATCATTTTCGCCCGGAGTTTTTGAACCGATTGGACGAGATCGTGCTGTTCCGGCGGCTGCAGCGATCGGATATGGCGACCATCGTTGATATCCAATTGGCCCGGCTGCGGGCGATGCTGGCAACCCGGTCCATCACGCTCGATTTGGATCCGGCGGCGGTCGAGTGGCTGGCCCAGGAGGGGTATGACCCGGTGTATGGCGCACGGCCGCTGAAGCGGGTGATACAGCGCAGCCTGCAAAATCAGCTGGCGCAGTTGTTGTTGCAGGGGACGGTGAAGGATGGGGAAACGGTGCGGGTTACCGCCGATCGTGACGGCCTAACCATCGGTGCCGCCTGACCCTCGCAACACCCACGTTTGTCATGCAGTTGACATAAGGGTCGGTAGGGCCTAACTATCAATCCATCGAGCGGGGCCGCTTCGGCGACCCGGTTCCAGTGTTCGTTGACAATTTCATCTGGTTTTGAGTTATTTTGGAAGAGATAGGTTGGCGGCGCTCCTGTGCTGTGCCTGGCTTAGTTGTTAGGCATGGGGTTTTAGTTTTGGTTCTGACTGGATTTGGTTGTGTATTTTGATATTGAGGTAGCGGTTTATTCTGCTGATGCTTTGGTACTTTGATTACATGGCTTTGGTTTGGTTTAGGCTTTGACTGATGGGGTGTGAGCCTGATTGGTTTAGGTTTGGATTGGCTATGTGTTTGTGTAATTTTGGTGCTGGGTGATTGGCTTTCTTTGGTTGGATTGGTGTACTTCGGTTTGTC
>JANPPS010000160.1:0-13267 GCA_031428635.1 Rhodospirillales bacterium | reverse complement strand
CTGCACGCCTACGAGAGCGTGAGCCAGGCCCGAGCCGAAATCGGGTGATACATCGAGCTCTACAGCACCCGCAGGCCGCACTCGAGCCTGCAGGCTCGCACACCCGATGTGGTATACTTCAACTCGCTGCCACAGCCTTCGGCCGAAGCAGCCTGACCCCGCAGGATTAACTTAAAAGATTCGGAATCTGTTCAGACGGATGGCGCCACCTCTGCCGCACAAGACTAAACTACGACCGCATAAGTCTTTCTAAAGATAGGTAGATAGTCATATAATAACTTGCAAAAGTTATACTTTTTAGGCTTGACATAGAAGACAGATACTGATTAACAACGTTATATAAGGGCACTCGGTAACGGTAATAAGCTATCCGGGTACGGCCTGAGGCTGTCTTGCTTCTTTTTTGAGAGTTACCACCGATATTACCAAATGACAGGAGCAACATTGAGGAGTGCTCGATTTCAAAAACCGGTAACAGAGCGGCCATGATTGTAATTATCGGGATTTATGTAATTTTTTAGTGAGGTATTTCATTGAAAAAAGTCAATAAGCCGCTCACCCTCATCAGCCTGGTTTTTGCGCTATTTCTCTTGTCTATTCCAGTGAAGGCCGCGGACTCGGCCCCCTGTATCAAGGCCGACGAGACACAGATCAGCGCCTTGTTTGATCGCTGGAACACGTCGCTTGGCACGCTCGATCCAGATCAGGTCGTGGCGCAATACGCGCCAGACGCGGTACTTCTTCCGACAGTGTCCAATCGACCGCGGACCACCCCGGCGGAAATACGCGATTACTTCGTCCATTTCCTAAAGAGCGGTCCTCAGGGAAAGATCGATCAGCACATCATCCGGATCGGCTGCAATGTCGCGCAGGATGTAGGGACGTACACCTTTCGATTCAAAGATGGGAAAACGGTCCATGCGCGCTACACCTACGTCTATGAATGGGTCGATGGGAAGTGGCTCATTGCGCATCACCATTCATCAGCGATGCCCGAACCCAGCGCCGCCAAGTAGCCGCGCCACGCCGAAGCAATTCGCCAAAAGATGTCGACGGCTCGTCGTTACCTACCTCAGGTTCCGAGGTAATTCGTTACTCGAGCCTGCAAGCACGCGCACAACCGATGTGGTTTGCTTCGACTCGTTACCATGGCCTTCGGCCGAAGCAGTCTGACCCTGCAGGATCCACTTAAAAAATTCGGAATCTGTTCAGACGGATGGCGTCACCTCTTTGCCACCTGTCGCAGCATCCGGTCCTGCGGAGCACCATCACGATCGCAAAGCTCCTGACCCAGTGCCCGGAATTGAACCCGGTTGAGAACGGCTGGTAGTATATGCGCGATAACTTGCTCTCGAACGAGGTCCATCGGGCTACGAAGCTGGGCTCAGGTCACGTGAGCCAGGTCTTGGTATGGGGGCCGTGAAGACTTTCTTCCGGTTGATTGCCAGGAAACGGTCAGTTTTCCAGTTCGGTATCCCAGTACAAATAGTCGCGCCAGCTAGTATGTAGGAAGTTGGGCGGGAACGCTCGGCCGTTATCCTGTAGTTCCCAGGTCGAGGGCTGCACCGGCACCAGGCGGGGGTGCATGTGGCATTCGCGCGGCAGCTTGCTGCCCTTGCGTAGGTTGCAGCCGCCGCACGCGGTGACAACGTTTTCCCACGTTGTGCGTCCGCCCCTGCTACGCGGGATCACGTGGTCAAACGTCAGGTCCTGCGTCGGGTACCGCGTGCTACAATACTGGCAGCTGAATGCGTCACGTAGGAACACGTTGAACCGGGTGAACGCAGGCTTGCGAGCAGCCGGGATGTAGTCCTTGAGCGCGATAACACTCGGCAGCCGCATCGACATGCTGGGGCTGTGGACGCGGTCCTCATACTCGCTCAGCACCGAAACGCGATCGAGAAACACGGCCTTCACCGCATCCTGCCATGACCACACCGAGAGTGGAAAATAGGAAAGCGGGCGGAAATCCGCGTTTAGAACTAGTGCTGGATGATGCAAACCGCCGTCTGGCAATGCACGCCCCCTCCTGTGCGGAACCGGGGCGCTGCTGAAAGCACCAAACCCGGAGCCGCCAATCGTGACCGCTTTATCGCACTGTGGCGCGTGGCCAGCAAGGCGGGGTGGGCGATATCACGCGACAGTCATGTAGGTGTGAACAATCGCTGTAAAAACAATGCGCCCGCTGAAAGCCCGGCATCGTCGATCGTGTGCTCGACACCCGGGCACCACTGCACCTGGTGCGGTATACCGAGTTGAACCAGCGCAGACTCGGTCTGTAACGCGCGTTCGAACGGCACAACTTGGTCCGCCTGGCCATGGACCAGCAGAGTCGGCGGGTGGCCGACGCACTCCTGCGCCAGCGCCGGCGTGTACAGCAGCGCGCCTGAGTAGGCGAGCAGACCGCGCGGTACCGGTTGACGACGCAGGCCGCAATGGAGGGTCATCATGGCACCCTGACTGAACCCCATGATGGCCACGGCGTCGCGCGGCAGACCGAGGCGATCCAACTCCGCATCGATGGTCGCGTCCAGCAGCGGCGCGGACCGCTGCGCACCAGCAAACAACACGGCGGGCGTCCGGTCGGCCAAGCTGAACCACTGGCGGCCATGCGGCGCCCCGTCATACGGTTCCGGCGCGTGCGGGGCCAAAAACGCAGCCTGCGGGACGGCGCTGCGCCAGGCGGTGGAGAGGTCGATAAGGTCGTGGCCGTCCGCGCCCACGCCGTGGCACAGCACAACCAGTTGGCGCGCGGGCCCGTCGGCCGGGGCGACGCGTAGTGCATCGAGCGGCGTCATGCGGCGAGCGGTGCCGACGTCCACCGCGGCGCCCGGTCTTTATCGACCAACATGGCGCGCACGCCCTCGGCAAAGTCGGGATGGCGGGTGGCAATACGGGTCAAAGCGAGCTCGGCCTGTAGCGCGTCTTCCAGCGTCATGGTGGCGCCGGCCCGGATGGCGTCGAACGTGCGCAAAACCGCGGCGGGCGACCCGGCCTGCATCTGCGCCAGCGTCTCGTGGGCCCAGGGCGTACCGAGGGCCTGTAGCCGGCCCATGATGGCGGCAACGCTCTCGGCAGCGAAGCAGCGCACCTGGTCCATGGGTATGGTGGCGGCGGGCGGCGGCTCGGCCAAGGTGGCAAGGGCTGCGACCCCGTCCTCGGCAATGGCATCGGCGACCTGGCCCATCGCGGCGGCCGGCACGTAGTGGGTGCCGATGCCCAAGTACACCGCATCGGGCCCGGTCACGCGGGCGCCGGTCAGGCCGAGCCACATGCCGGCATCACCGCGCAACCGGGGCAGGGCATGGGTCGCGCCGACGTCCGGGAATAGGCCGATAGCGGTTTCGGGCATGGCGAACAGCGCGTTCTCGGACGCCACGCGCACTGCGCCGTGGATCGACACGCCGATGCCGCCGCCCATGCAGATGCCATCGATGAGGGCGACGTACGGCTTGGGGTACCGCGCGATAACGAGGTTGAGCGTGTATTCGGCGGCAAAGAATTGCTCGACCAGCTCGTGGTGGCCGGCCAGTACCGCGTCCCGCATGGCACGCACATCGCCGCCGGCGCAGAACGCGCGACCGCCCGCGCCTTCGATCACCACGGCATGGATGGCCGGGTCGTCGCGCCATTCAGCCAGCACCGCGGTCAGGGCAGCGATCATGTCTGGATCGAGCGCATTGAGGGCGCGCGGACGGTTGAGCGTCACCCGGCCTATCCGGCCCTGGCGTCGCACGAGGACAGTATCGGATAAGGCCATAGGGCTCCCGGGGAAATGCCGCCTACCTATGGCGTCTTGGGCCGGGGCGAAAGGCCCCCTCTCTCGCACAGCGAGAAAGAGGGTGGTTAGGAGCGTCGCATCACGCGCGATGCGATTTCGGCAGCGAGGCCCATGCGGGAGCGCCCACCCTTGCGAGACCGCTGAAGTGCCACGCCCACCGCCTCTCCGGCCAGGGCGACGACCGTTGTCGCCTTACGGAGCTCGAGCATTGCTTGGCGCCGTACCTCCAGCGCCTCGGTCTCGATCGCGTCGGGGGTGTTATTGCGGGCCATGACGTACAGGATCGCCGCCGCGACGACGTCGATCGCCAGTAGAATGACGCTGGCCCAGAGTGGAGTAACAACGCGCGGCGTCAACGCGTAGAAGATCACGACGTGGGTCAGAACCAGCGCGCCGATCGCGAACACGGCAGCACCCCCGGCGTAGGCGACGCGCATAACCTGGCGCGCCGCGATACGCCTGAGCCGCAGCGACTCGGCCGCTGCGGCTACCTTGGCCAGTTCGACCGAGCGCATCGGCCTAGCGCGCGATACGACCAAGTAGATAGCCGAGTGCCGCTGCCATCAGCAGTGCCACGACCGGCTGATCGCGTATTTTCTCCGACAGGATTTCGGTCTGGTCGGACGCGCTGTCATAAGCCTTGCGGGCATAGTCCTGCGCCTGATCGGCGGCGTTGGAGAGTGCGGGGCTCACGCGGTCGTTCATGAGGGACTGCACTTGCTCACGCAACTGGGCGATCTGCTCTTTAGCGTCCTGGGCGGTGTCGTTCATGCTGGCCATGGCCGGATCTCCTGATGTGTGAGACCGGACAACGCCACCCCGCCCAGCTGGTTTCGCAGGCGGAGTGGTTTGTTCGGACGGTTATGGCAGCAGGAGGGCTACCGGCGCCACCAGCCCTTCTTTGGCATCGCGACCGGATCGTCCGAGGAGATCAGCACGGGGACGATCGCGGGTGCGGTGGGGGCCGGCGGCTCCGGTGGTGGTTCTGCCGCGGCCATTACGGGCTCGGGCGCGACGGGCGCCTGCGAAACAGGCTCCGGCGCGGCGGGTTCTGGCGCGACAGGCGCCTGGACAACAGGCTCTGGCATGACAGGCGCCTGCAAAACAGGCTCGGGCGCGACAGGCTCCGGCACGATCTCCGCGGAAGCGAGATAGCTCTCACCGACGGGTTCCAGCGCGACCGGCACCTGCTCGGCTGCGGGCTTGGCCGGTTCCGGCGCCGGCTCCGTCTCTGTCGCCGATGGGGCAACCCTCGCGATGCGCGCGGTGAGGGCGAGGGCGCGTTCCTGCTCGGCCTGCTCGATCGCGTCGAAGATGTCGTACGCCGATGTGCCCCCAAACGGATTGGCGGGCGTGGGGCCGGTATAGGCCGGGGTGGGCTCTGGCGCCGGCTCGTAAGCAACAACACTGGGTGTTTCGCCCTCAGCCTCACCGGCGATGGCCGGTTCACCGGGTTCCCGCCGCCGGCGACGCCCGCCACGACGGCCGCGCCGCTTGCGTTCGCCATCGTCGGACGCAGGCTCATCTCCGGCCGGAGCGTCGCCGGACGCAGCTACGGCGGGTTCTGCGACATCACCCTCCGCGACCATGTCCGTGCCCATCCCGTCCGCAACCGGTGTCGTGGCCGGGCTGGCGTCGGCTACTTTTTCGTCACGCCGGCCACCCCGGCGGCGGCGGCGGCGGCCACGGCGTTGCTCGCCCTCCTCGGCGGTCTCACCGGGACGGGCCTCTTCGCTGTCATCGTCGGACGGCTCGATACCAGCACTGTCGGGTCCAATACTCTCGGGACCAACACTCTCTGGGCCGGCGGTTTCGGTTGCGGCTTCTTCGGGCAGCTCGTCATCGTCCTCGAACGGCTCGGGCGGAGCGAGCTGCGACACGGGCGCCGGGCCGTCGATCACGGCTTGGGCGCGCACCCGCTCGATCCGGGTGGCGGGGGCCAGCAGCGTCTCGTCGGCTGCGAACGTTACGACCATGCCGTATCGGGCTTCCACCTCCGCCAGTCGCTGACGCTTGTAGTTCAGAATGTAGAACGCAACGGCGCCCGCGACGTGAACGACGATCTCGGCTGAGCGGCGCTTGCCTCCCTCCTCCTCGATGGCGCGCAGAACGTGCAGTGCCGCACTTTCTGTGCTGCGGACCGTGCCCGTGCCGGTGCAATGCGTGCATTGCACAAAGCTTGTCTCGGCCAGCGAAGGACGCAGCCGCTGGCGGCTCATTTCCAGCAGACCAAAATGGCTGATGCTGCCAAGCTGAATGCGCGCGCGATCAAGCTTCAGCGCATCCTTCAGCCGCTTCTCGACAGCTGCGTTGTTGCGCCGGCTTTCCATGTCGATGAAGTCGATCACGATCAGCCCGGCCAGGTCGCGCAGACGAAGCTGACGCGCGGCCTCGTCGGCGGCCTCCAAGTTGGTGCGCAAAGCCGTGTCTTCGATCGAGCGTTCGCGGGTGCTGCGGCCAGAGTTCACGTCGATCGCGACCAGCGCCTCGGTCTGGTTGATGACCAGGTAGCCGCCCGATTTCAGCTGCACGGTCGGCACCAGCATCGCGTCCAGCTGCGCCTCGACCTGCGCCTTGGCGAATAGCGGCTGCGGGTCTTTCCACAGCTGGACCTTCTTTGCATGGGTCGGCATCAACATGCGCATAAAGTCGCGGGCGGCGCGCCAACCGTCCTCGCCATCGACCAAAATATCGTCGACGTCGCGGGAGTAAACGTCGCGAATGGCGCGCTTGATGAGGCTCGCTTCCTCATAAATCAGCGCGGGTGCCACGGATTTCATCGTAAGGTCGCGGATCTGGTCCCACTGGTTCAGCAGGTACTCGCAGTCGCGGGTGATCTCGGGCTTCGGACGGTTGGCGCCGGCGGTGCGGACGATAAGGCCCATGCCGCGCGGTAGCTCGAGCTCGGCCGTTACTTCCTTCAGGCGACGCCGGTCGGTGGCCGACGTGATCTTACGGCTGATGCCGCCGCCACGGGGGGAGTTGGGCATCAGGACAGAAAAGCGGCCGGCGAGCGAGATGTAGGTGGTGAGTGCCGCGCCCTTCGAGCCGCGCTCCTCCTTCACAACCTGGATAAGCAGAATTTGGCGGCGGCGGATGACTTCCTGAATTTGGTAGTGGCGGGTGAACTTGGGCGCCGCACGCTCGGGGCGCTGGTACTCGGTGTCCAGTTCGCCGGCTAACTGGACGAGGGCGGCCTCGTCCAGCTCGACCGTCATCAGGGCGGGGGTTTGGCCGGCAACAGTGACCGGTTCGGCGCTGATTGGAGCCTCGGTGGCCGCGCCATCGTGGGCCAGGGTTTCTAAAACCGGGGTCTCGGTAACCGGGGCTTCGTCGGAGGAAGTAGTCTGCACCGGGGCGGTTTCGGGCGCGGATGCGGCATCGACCGTGGGCACCGCCTCGTCGTGCGGGCTGTGCTCGGGTAGTGGGTCCGCGTGCGCCTGATCCGACACGGCTGCGTCTGGCGAGGATGCATCAAGCGGCCCGGCGCGACTGGCGTCCGCGGCCGGCATGTCGTCCTGCGTCGCTTCGGGCACGGCAATCGGTAGCGCGGCGCTGGCGGCGGCGCGGTCTTCGGCCTCCTCTTCCTCCCGGGCTTCGGCCTCTTGCAGTTCGATCAGGCGCTGCCGGTCCGCGACGGGGATCTGATAATAATCGGGGTGAATTTCGCCGAACGCCAGGAAGCCGTGACGATTGCCGCCGTATTCGACGAATGCCGCCTGTAGGCTCGGTTCGACCCGTACGACCTTGGCGAGGTAGATATTGCCCTTGAGCTGTTGCTTGGTGGACGTTTCTACATCGTATTCATCGAGGCGATCGCCGTCCAACACCACGACGCGGGTTTCCTCCGCGTGGGTGCTGTCGATCAACATACGTTTGGTCATGCTTGTTGGGGCTCCGTGGGGCCGCCGTCGCGCGCGTATGCGGCGCCGGGCGGCAGATTAGGTTGAAAAAGAAGGAATGGACGCCGCCGTGCGGAGAGTGCCGCGCGTGCCGGTGCGGCCCCATCGTGTGCGGGGGCCGGGCGGGCTGGGCTGGTCCGGGTGTCGCGTGGACTGCGTTTGTCACGGATGGTGGCGTCTTATTCCTAAAAAAGGCTAGCCGCACCGCGGCACAACCCATGGCGAGATACACCGCTGGTGGGTCCACCAGAGCCGCAGCGTGCCACGGTCCGTTCGGTCCAGCCAGACCCGGCGCGAAGCATCGCGGCGCGGGCCGGCGTGCACTGGCGGAGTACTGGGCGCGGCCGCGTACGGGCTGCGCCATCGCTTGTTTCCGCCGGCGATGCGCCGGAGCACATAAGTGATGGCGCAATCATCGAGAACACGCAAGACCGGTTCATGCTAGCGTCCGGTATGAAGTTGGTGTTGACCCGCCGTGGATTACTCGGTGCCCCCGCTCTGGTATCGACTCTGGCATCGACCCTGGCATCGGCGGGGCCGATGCCGCTCGTCGTGCTCGACCCGGGCCATGGCGGCAAAGACCCGGGAGCGATCGGCATCAGCGGCATTTACGAAAAGCACGTTGTGTTCGCCGCCGTTCAGGAACTGCAGGCGCAACTAACCCGGGGCGGGCGCTGCCGGGTTGCGGTGACCCGCGGGCGTGACGTGTTCATACCGCTTCCGGACCGGGTCGATTTTGCCGAACAGCGGCGGGCGGCGCTGTTTGTGTCGATCCATGCCGACGCGCTGGCTGACCCGGCCGTTCGCGGCGCCAGCGTCTACACGATGGCCGACACCGCGTCGGACCCGCAAACGGCGGCACTGGCGGTTCGGGAAAATAGCGCCGACCGGTTCGACGCGCGCACGCACGGCCTGCCACCAGACGTGAGCGCGATCCTGAGCAGCCTGATCCGGCGGGAAACGCGTGCCGGGTCGACGCGGATAGCGGGCCGGGTCGTGGGCGCGCTGGACCGCGCCGCGCCGCTACTGTCCAACCCAGCCCGGCACGCGAGCTTTGCCGTCCTACGCGCGACCGACGTGCCGAGCGTGCTGGTGGAGTTGGGGTTCCTGTCCAATGCCCGGGACGAGGCTGCGCTGCGCAAGCCCGCCCATCGCGCACAGCTGGCGGCTGCGTTGCGGCTGGCGATCGAGCAGTTCCTGGCCCCGGGTGCCGCACCGGTATAAGACGTAGCGCATGGAACGCCCGCCGCTATCCGAACCGGTGACGCCACCGGCCAAGCCGCCCCACCGGACGGGCGGGCGGCGGCTGTTGCGCGTCGCGTTTGCGTCGGTGTTTACGGTGATCGGCCTGGGCGGGATAATAGGCGCGGCCTTCGTCTGGCACATGTATGGGCGGTACGCCGCCGACCTGCCGAGCGTCGAGGGCCTGCGTCACTATCAGCCGCGGGTGATGAGCCGAGTCTATGCCGCCGATAGCCGGCTAATCAGCGAGCTGGCGACGGAGCGGCGCATCTTCGTGCCGATCGGGGCGATCCCGGAGATCGTGAAACAGGCATTCCTGGCGGCCGAGGACCAGAAGTTCTGGACCCACCGCGGCGTAGACCCGGTCGCGATCGCTCGGGCGGGTGTCACGGACCTGCTGCACTACGGCTCGGGCAAGCGGCCGGTCGGCGCGTCCACGATCACGCAGCAGGTGGCGAAGAACATGCTGCTGGGCAACGAAGTCAGCGTGGCCCGCAAAGTCCGAGAGCTGATACTGGCCGTGCGCATCGATGAGAGCCTGAGCAAGGAGCAGGTGCTCGAGCTGTACCTGAACGAGATCTACCTGGGGCTGAGTGCCTACGGCGTGGCGGCGGCCGGCCAGACGTATTTCAACAAGGGTTTGGACGAGCTGTCGATTGGCGAGGCGGCATTCCTGGCGGCGCTACCGAAGGCGCCCAATAATTATAATCCGTTCCGCCAGCCGGAAGCCGCCAAGGGGCGGCGTGACTGGGTGCTGGACCGCATGGCCGAAACGCGGGCCATCACGCCGGAGCAGGCGGCGGAGGCCAAGGCCCTACCGATCCAGCCCTCGGCCTTCCGCCGGCCGGAAACCGTGCCCGGCGCTGAGTGGTTCGCCGAAGAGGTGCGGCGCCAGATGATCGAGAGTTTCGGGGCCGAGGCGACGACGACGGGCGGGTATAGCATACGGACCAGCCTGGACCCGGCATTGCAGACGTCCGCCGACACGGCGCTGCGCAAGGGTTTGATGGCGTATGACCGCGCCCACGGCGGTTGGCGGGGCCCGGTGTCGCACGTCGACGGCGGCGCGGCGCTACGGGCGAACTGGGCCTCGGTGCTGACGGCGCAAACACGTCCGCCGGGCATGCTGGCTGAGTGGCGGCTGGCGGTCGTGACCGAGATCGTGGGCGATGAGGCACGGGTTGGATGGGTCGAGCGGTCGATCGTGGCTGCGGGCGGGGGCACTCGGGTGGGCGCGGTGATGCCGAGCGATCTGGGTTGGGCCCGGCCGGTGCGGACGGCGGGTGCGGCGGCGGGCGGACCGGCGGTCAGCCTGGGGCCGGCACCGCGGCGGGCGGCGGACGTGCTGACCGTGGGAGACATCGTAATGGTGGAGCCGGCCCCGGGTACGGCAGGCGTGCGAGGCGCGGCCCGGGCGGACCGGGTGCTGCTGCGGCAAATCCCGTCGGTGCAGGGCGCGCTGGTGGCAATGGATCCAGCGACCGGGCGCGTGTTGGCGATGTCGGGCGGTTGGAACTTCGAGACGAGCCAGTTTAACCGCGCCGTGCAGGCGGAGCGGCAGCCCGGCAGTTCGTTTAAGCCATTCGTGTATTTGACGGCGCTGAAGGCCGGTTTCTCCCCGAGCCAGAAGGTGCTGGACGCGCCATTTACGTTGCAAGTGGGCAAGGAGCGGTGGCAGCCCAACAACTACGCGCTGACGTTCAGCGGCCCGACGTCGATGAGGATCGCGCTGGAGAAGTCGCTGAACCTGGTCACAATTCGCCTGGCCGAGCGGGTCGGCATGGACGCGGTGGCGGAGACGGCGATCGGCTTTCATGTCGTGGATGGAATGCCGCGCGTACTACCAGCGTCGCTGGGCGCGGTAGAGACGACGGTGCTGCGCCAGGCCGCGGCCTACGCCGGCCTGGCGTCGGGCGGGCGGGAGGTGATCCCGTCATTGGTTGACAGCGTGCAGGACCAAAACGGCAAGGTTTTGCGCCGTGCCGCGCCGCTGGGGTGTCAGGACTGTGCCGATCCGGCAAAAACACCGGTGCTGACCGATAGCCGCAGGCAAGTCGTGGACCCGCAATCGACTTTTCAGGTCGTGACGATGATGCAGGGCGTCGTCTCACGCGGGACCGGGTACGCCGCCGGGCAGGGGCTGGGGCGGCCAATTGCAGGCAAGACCGGCACGAGCCAGGATTTCAATGACGCATGGTTCGTGGGCTTCACGCCAGACATGGTCACCGCCGTGTGGGTTGGGTTCGATAACAACACCAGCCTGGGTGAGAAGGAGACGGGGGGCGCGATCTCGGCACCCATTTTCCGCGAGTTCATGGGAGCAGCGTTGAAAGGGCGGCCGGTGTTGCAGTTCCGCATGCCGGAGGGGCTCGAGATGGCGGCGTGGGATAGTGGGTCGGGGCGCGTGACAGACGCGTTCAAGACCGATCAGAAGCCCGGTGCGACCCAGGGCGTGATCGGCGTGGAGGCAGGGTCGGGGCTGTCGGTCAGCAGCACGGCCGGCGTGGGCGTCGACAGCGGGATGGGTGGGCTGTATTAGCCGGGTCTCATGTCCACCGAATCCGATGCCCTGTACCAGCAACTGAAGCAGACGTTCGCGCTGCTAAGGAGGCATCTTTGACTGGGATGTCTCGACGGCACGCCTGGAGGAGCTGAACGCGCTTAGCGAAGATCCGGCGCTTTGGAACGACGCGACACAGGCGCAAACGCTGATGCGGGAGCGGCAGCGGATACAGTCGCTAATCGAGGGGTCGCGGTCGATGGAGGCGGAGGCGTCCGATGCGATCGAGCTCATCGCGCTGGCGGAAGCCGAGCAAGACGAGGTGATGGTGGCGGATGGCATGACATCGCTCCGTACAGTGCTAAAGGAAGCCAAGCGGCGCGAGATCGAAAGCCTGCTATCTGGTGAGGCTGACGCCAACGATGCGTTTCTGGAGGTGAACTCCGGCGCTGGTGGTACCGAGGCGCAGGATTGGGCTGAGATGCTGGCCCGCATGTACTCGCGGTGGGCGGAGCAGCATGGCTACAAAGTCCAATTGCTGGAGCAGAGCGAGGGCGAGCAGGCGGGTATCAAGTCGGCGACGCTGCAGGTGACCGGCACGAACGCGTATGGCTGGCTGAAGACGGAGGCGGGGGTGCATCGGCTGGTGCGAATCAGCCCGTTCGACGCGGCGGCGCGGCGGCAGACGAGCTTTGCCAGCGTGTGGGTGTACCCGGTCGTGGATGACACGATCGAGATTGAGGTGAACGAGAGCGACCTGCGCGTCGATACCTATCGGGCGTCGGGTGCCGGCGGGCAGCACGTGAACAAGACGGAGAGCGCGATCCGGCTGACGCATCTGCCGACCGGGATCGTCGTGGCCTGTCAAACCGACCGCAGCCAGCATCGGAACCGGGCGACAGCGATGGGGATGCTGAAAGCGCGCCTGTATGAGGCGGAGCTGCGGCGGCGGGAGGCGGCGGCCAGCGCGCAGGAGAGTGCGAAGACCGACATTGGTTGGGGGCATCAGATCCGCAGCTACGTACTGGCGCCCTATCAAATGGTGAAGGATCTGCGCACGGGGGTGGAGAAGGGTAACCCGGCGGCGGTCCTGGATGGCGCGCTGGATGACTTCATGGCGGCGGCGCTGGCGGCGCGAGTGGGGGCAACGCGTAGCGACGCGAGTGCACAGGCAGAGTAGTTCGATCCATTAGATCTCGGTCTTGGGACGCTAGATTACAGCAGACCGGCATTGTCGGCCTGGGCAGATTGCCGTGGCCTCGGACAGACTCATTTCCACGGACATGATGTAGAAGGCGCGTTCGCTCGGGACGTAGCACTTCAGCTTGATAATAACGGTGCTGGGCATGGGCCGAATGACGAGGTGCGCCGCTTCGATCTTGGCGATGTAGCCGGAGTCGTGTCTGACTGGCATGGCAAAGTGCTGACTCTGTTGACCATCAAATGATAACACATCCGTGATCGACAACCCGTTATTCACGCAACTTTCGGCCGATCGCGCCGTTCTTGTGACCGGTAGAATACAGTTGGAGGCTTCGATGGTTGACGAAAACCGAGTGACCGGTGCTTTAGATCAGGCAAAAGGCGCCATCAAGGAAGGCGTGGGCAAGCTGGTCGGCGACGATAAGCTGCAGGCCGAGGGTATGGCCGACAAGATAAAGGGCAAGGGCGAGAGCGCCGTGGGCGGAGCCAAAGACACGCTTCGTGACGCAGCCGTTAAGGTCTGACGCCCTTACAGATTCGACCGTACGGTCGTCCCGTTTGGGGGCGGGAGTTTCCGTTTGGGGCAGAGTTTTCTATAGCCCGGCCTTGGAGCCGGCAGGAGACGACCAGTGATTGTCC
>JANPPS010000159.1:0-14520 GCA_031428635.1 Rhodospirillales bacterium | reverse complement strand
CGCTCGTGGTTCATGATGATCCGTCCGCGCGGCCCGTCGAACGATACCTCGCCCAGGGCCTTGACCACGCCGTCGACGGCCGTGCCCTTTGCCTTCTCAACGGCGGCTTTATACAGATACACCGCCTCATACTGCGGTACGGACAAGTCGTTGGGCGTCAGCAGCTTATCGCCGAACTTCGCCTTCATCGCCGCGAGGAAGGACTTGTTCGCGGGCGTATCGACGCTGGTGTAATAGGAGCCAGAAACATAGATGCCCGCGGCGTCCGCGCCCATCGACTTGGCGGTGCCTTCGTCAACGCCGAGGTTGCCGACTAGGGCTTCGATCCCGGCCGCCTTGTACTGCTTCGTAAGGGTCACGTTCGGGACGCCGCCTGCCGTCGACAGGATCAGCGCGTCTGGTTTGGTGGCGCGGACCTTGCTGATGATCGCAGTCCAATCGCCGGCATCCATGGGCTGGTATTCGTCACCCACCACCTTGCCGCCATGCGCTTCGATATACGTCTTCGCGTAGGCCAGCATACCGCGGCCGAAGGCATAGTCACTGCCGATGAGGAAGAAGGTCTTCGCCTTCTTTTCAGTCAGGAAGTAGTCGATGACCGGCGCTTCCTGCTGCGACGGCACCCAGGCGTCAACATACATGTAGCGGTTGCAGGACTGGCCCTCGTAATAAGAAGTATAAATATACGGCGTCTTACCGCGCGTAACGATGGGTAAGCCGGCATTGCGGGCCGCGCTGGTTTCCATCGAAATCAGCACATCGACCTTTTTCTGATAGACTAGGCTGTCAAACGCCCGTTGTGCCCCGGTCGCGCCGCTGCCGTCATCGGACACATCCAGCACAAGCGGTCGGCCTAGTACGCCGCCCTTCTTGTTGATTTCCTCGACCGCCAGCTCGGCTGCCTGAACGACGGACGGGGCCACGACGCTATTGGCGCCGCTGAGGCCAATGGGCACGCCAATATGGATGGGCGTTTGGGCCAGCGCAGGGACGGCGAGGAGGCACAACGCAAGGCCGGCAGAGGCGGAGGTTCTGGACATAAAGCTTCTCCTGTTGGGGTTAGAGGTAGGACTTGGCCAGCATCATGTGGACGCCCTTATTGCCATCCACGGTCTGGGTTACACGCAAGTCGCCGATCAACGAACAAAGCATGTATGCCTGGTTACGCGAAAGATTGGTCCGACGACAGACATGCGTGACCATCTCGCGCACGGCCTGTTTGGCAGCGTCGTCGAGGTCTTCATCGAGGCCGATCGACATGAGATGCGTCGCCGTCTCGGCAAATGGGTGGGTAACCTTGAAGTCCTTGCGCACCGTCAGGCGGAAGGTACCCGACACGCCGGTTTCCAGCGCGGTGATGCAGACCTCACCATCGCCCTGCACACCGTGGCCGTCGCCGGCGGAAAACAGCGCGCCGGGGTTAAACACTGGCAAATACAGGGTGGCACCCGGCTTCAGCTCTTTATTATCCATATTTCCGCCAAAGCTGCGCGGCACTGGCGAGCCGCAGCGGCCCCAGGCGGGTGGCGGCGCGGTGGCGATGATGCCGAAGAACGGGTCGAGCGGCAGTGTTGTGCCCCAGGGTAGGACCACGACGTTGCGCGTGCGGTCGATGGTGGGGTGAATGGTTTCATAATCCGTGAACTCGTCCGGCAGCGTCCCCAGCAGCGGCATGATGGAGACGAAGCCCCAGTCCATGGTGACTTTCGCATCCAGTATATCGACCTGCAGGGTGTCGCCAGGCTCGGCACCGCGGACAAAGATCGGACCCGTAATGAAATGTGGCCCAGGCCCAGCTGGTACTGTGTTCAACGCGTGGCGATAGGCCGCCGGAACCAGTGCCGGGTCGCTCGGTAGCGTGGTCTCACCGCCGGCCGGGAAGGAGACCAGAGTGACGGTGTCGCCTGAGTCGATCGTGAGAATGGGTGGCGATGCGGCATCGAGGTAGCCGAGTACCATGTTGTCGGGCGTATCTGGGATGTCGTGATGGGTCGGCATGCGCTCTCCTGGTGTTTAGACGACGATGTATTCGGCGAGTGTTTCGCGGCCGATGCTGCCGCGATCTCCGGTGCGGACCACGCTTCCGCGTGACAGCACCACGAAGTGGTCGGCGGCCGCCATCGCAAAATCGAGGTATTGCTCGACCAGCACGATCGAGATGCGTCCGCGAAAGCTGGTGATCACCGCCTCGATCGCACTGACGATCGATGGCTGTATGCCCTCGGTCGGCTCGTCCAGGATCAGCACACGAGGCTTGGTGACCAGGGCGCGGGCGATGGCGAGTTGCTGTTGCTGTCCGCCGCTCAACTGCCCGCCACCGCGGCCCCACATCTCACGCAGGACGGGGAATAGCGTGGTTACTTCGTCGATCTCTGTCACACCGGTACCATGCGGTCTGGTGGCCGCGCGTAGGTTTTCAGCTACGGTCAGGTCCGGAAAGATCTCGCGCCCCTGTGGCACATATGCGATCCCTGCCCGGGCCCGGCGGTGCGTGGGCCATGACATGATGTCCACGCCGTCCAGCAGGACCCGGCCCGCGCTGGCCGGTAGTAGGCCCATGATGGATCGAAGCATCGTTGTCTTCCCGGCGCCGTTGCGGCCCAGCACCGCGACGCACGCGCCGGCGGGCACACCGAACGTGACCCCGCGCAGGGCCTGCGCCGAGCCATAATATTGGTCGAGGTCCTCGACCATCAACGACGCACCGGTCATCGTCCGAGGTACACGTCGATGACCCGGGGGTCGCGCCGCGCGTCAGCCATCGCGCCTTCGAACAGCGTGCGCCCCTCGTGCAACACCGTCACGCGGTCGGCGACGCGCTCCACGAAGTCCATATCATGCTCCACCACCACGATCGCCCGGCCGGGCGCGCGAAGCCGGATCAGAAGCTCCGCACTGCGGTCGGTTTCTGCGTCGCTGAGCCCGGCCACGGGTTCGTCCAGCATCAGCACGCGCGGGGCCGAGGCGAGCACCATGCCGATCTCCAGCCACTGCTTCTGCCCATGCGCCAGCGTCTCGGCCAGACGATCAAGGTGTTCTGACAAGCCGACGGTTTCCGCAAGCGCCATTTCCCCGCCAGGTTTTGCGCCGGGGCCCGCGCCGATCACCAAATTTTCGCGCACTGTCAGGGCCATGAAAACGCTTGGTTTCTGAAACTTACGGCGGACGCCGGCGCGGGCGATTTCACTGTCGGATTGCCGGGTCAGGTCGTGTTGGCCATCGAGCATGACCCGCCCGGAACGAGGCTTGGTAAAGCCTGAAATTACATCCAACAGCGTCGTCTTGCCGGCGCCGTTGGGACCGATGACGGCATGGACCTCGCCATACTCGACGGTCAGCGATAGCGCGGTGATGGCGCGGAAGGCGCCAAACTGCACGTGCAGATCCTCGACCGTCAAAGCCGGGGCGCTCATACCTGATGCACCCCGACGCCGCGCGGATGCGCCCGGCCCATCAGACGAGGGCGAAGCCGGCCAATGTCGAGCAACCCGTTCGGAAAGGCCAGTACGACGACGATGACAAGCGTGGACAGGATGAACGGCCACAGCTCCGGCGCGCGCGTCGAAAGCCAGAACTTGGCGCCGTTGACCAGCATTGCACCGATTACGGCACCGCTGAGCGCGCCCCGCCCGCCGATCGCGACCCAGACAGCGATCTCCAACGAGACATCGGGCGAGAGTACGCGCGGATTGATGATGCCGACCTGCGGTACATACAGAAACCCGGCCAGGGCGGCGATCACGGCCGATAGGCACCATACCGCCAGTTTGATCGACAGGGTACGGTAACCCAGCGACCGCAGCCGCGGCTCATCATCCCGGCAGGCGATCACCAACCGGCCAAACTGGCTGGTCACCAGGGCCCGGCAGCCAAGAAGACTAAGCACGAGCGCTGCAATAGACCCGGCCGCGAGCGCACGGGGAACCGCCGGTTCCGTCATGGGCACACCGAACACGACGGAAAATCCCGTCATTCCGTTATTGCCGCCAAACCCGGTGTCGTTGCGGAACATCAGCAGCATCGCGACGTAGACCAGGGCCTGGGTAATGATGCTGAAATAGACGCCGCTGACCCGCGACCGGAATGACACGTAGCCGAAGAGTGCCGCAACCAACGCGGACATAGCGACCGCCACAAGGACCGCGTAGCCGAAATTGCCGAGGCCCGCCCAATAAAACGGGAACTCGGTCCAGCCCATGAACTGCATGAAGTCGGGCACGGTCCCCGTCACAGTCATGGTGTGCTTCAGTAAATGCATCGCCACGACATACCCGCCGATGGCAAAATAAAGCCCATGCCCAAGGCTGAGTGCGCCAGCATAGCCCCATACCAGGTCGAGCGAGACCGCGAGGATGGCGAAAGCCGCAAGCTGACCCATGGTATTGACGAGGTACGGCGACACGATCGACGGCGCGACCGCCAGCAGTAGTAGAGCGCCCATCAACAGGCCAAGCACCGTCGAGAGCCGCCAATCGCCCAGCAGTCGCGTGATCAACGTCGCCGTCCCTGAAGCGCAAAGAGCCCTTCCGGACGCCATTGTAGAAAGGCAATGGTCATCAGCAGAACGATTACCTTCGCCGCGACGGCGCCGTAGAACGGTTCCACCAGGACGTTGAGCTGGCCGATACCAAGAGCCGCCAGGACCGTGCCCTCCAGCGCCGCGACCCCGCCCAGTACGACGACCATGAAGCTGTCGATGATGAACGTCGTGCCCATCTGCGGATTGACGTTATACAGCGGCGATAATGCCAGCCCCGCCAACCCAGCAAGGCCGGAGCCCAGGCCAAACGCCAGCATGTCCACCCGGCGCGTCGCGATACCGAGGCAGGCAGCCATGTCCCGGTTCTGCGTCACGGCGCGCAAATCGAGTCCGAACCCGGTCCGGCGCAGCAGCACCCATGTGCCACCAAGAGACGCCCCGGCAAAGCCGATCGCAAATAGCCGGTTCCAAGTGATGATAAAGTCGCCCAGCACCGCAATACCGCCACGCACATAAAAGGGCGTTTCAAACTGCAGGTTTTGCGTGCCGAACATGACGCGCACGAGGTTGACCAGAAACAGGCTGACCGCCCAGGTGGCCAGCAAGCTCATCAGCGGCCGCCGATACAGATGCCGGACCAGCCCGACCTCTAACGCCACTCCGATACCGGCCGTGACCAGAAACACCGGTAACACCGCGAGCGGCAGGTAATAATCGGCCAGGGCTGGGGCGTTGGTGCGCAAGAATTGCTGCACCAGGTACGTGCCGTAGGCGCCCAGCATAATAAACTCGCCCTGGGCCAGGTTAATCACGCCCATCAGGCCAAAAATAATCGCAAGGCCAACGGCCGACATGAACAGGATACTGGCGAAGCTCAGACCGTTATAGAGCGTCGCCAGGACGCGTCCGGCCAGCAGCCAGCGATCCACTTTGGTATGCGCGTCGTCCACGGCCTGACGAAACGCCGGATCGGCGGCGTAGGTCGGATCGGCGCGTAACCCATCCAACTGCGTAAGGGTGCGGGTGGACGGTGTGTCCGCCAGCCGGGCGACGGCGCCGACGCGCCGGGCCAGGTCAGGGGATCGCAGGTCAGCCAGTTGCGCAAACTCGATCAGGGCGGCCTTGTTAGTCGGATCGCGCTCGGTCGTGATGGCGCGGTCGAGTACGGGACCAGGCACCTGTTCCGGACGCCGGGCGAGGCTGCGTAACGCGGCCGCCCGGGCTTCCGGCTCGGGCGCCGAGAGCAGCGCCAGTAGCGACGCGGTTACTTCCAGGCCACCGCGGTTACGCAGGCTCACAACAGGACTGCGCTCACCACTGCAATCGAGGGTGCGGGCCACGATCGCAGTGACGAAGCCGCGAGCCCAAACAAGGTCTTCGTCCGATGAGTCGGCCGCGCCCGCCCCGAGCAGACGGATCGCCTCGCCCGCCCCGTCACCGCAAGCTGCTTCTTGCAGGGCAGGGCGGTCGTAGGCCTGGGCTGTGTGTGCGAAAAATAACGCACACACGATAAGTAGGCCCAGGCGAACGGCGCACGGTATATGCCGCGTTATCAAACGCCGAATGGCACCGGCTTCGGCGTATCCTTCGATTGCCAAAGTATATCGAAGCCCTTGTTTTCGTTAACGGACCCAATGAAGATCCCGCGATAGACGTAGTTATTATCAGCCGTCATTTTGATCTTGTAGCCCGACGGGCAGTCAAAGCTGATACCCGCGAATGACTTCTTCATTTCCGGTACAGCGAACGAGCCGGCTTTCGCCGCGGCCAGGGCCCATAGGTGCACGGCGTCATAGGTGGACACCATTGGATCGATGGAGGTTTCACCACTAAACGGCACTTTCTTGGCCTTCACGTACGCGGCCCAGTCGGCCAGGAACTTCTGATTGGCGGGCCCTTTCGCCGCCTGCAAATAGGCCCAGCAGTTCAGGTGTCCAACTAGTGATTTGGTATCGAGGCCCTCAAGATCGGCTTCGACCACATCGAGCCCGAGCACTGGGATATCGGTTGCCTTGATACCCTGGTTGATGAATTCGCGTAGGAAGTCCGGTATCGAGTTACCGACGACGGTCAGCACCACAACCGGCTGCCCGCCCGGCTGGTCGGCGAAGGTCCGGATCTGGTTGACCAGCGTCTGGAAATTGGAGAAGCCGAACGGCACGTATTCTTCACGCCACGCCGTCTCCGCAATGCCCTTGCCCGCCCAATAGGCCTTCAGCTGCTTGTTGATGGTCCGTGGCCATACGTAGTCGGAGCCCAGCATGAAGAAGCGCTTGGCACCGCCGCCCTCACTGCTCATCAGGTAGTCGATGGCGGGAATGACGGAGCTTGCGGGCGGTGAATTGACGTAAACGACGTTGGCGGAGTTTTCGTCGCCCTCGAAATGCAGGGGGTAGAACAACAGGCCGTTATTTTGTTCGACGACCGGCAAAACAGTTTTACGCGAAACCGAAGTCCAGCACCCGAACAGGGCCGCGACCTTTTCTTCTTGCAGCATCTGTCGTGCCGTTTGCGCGTAAAGCGGCCAGTCCGAGGCCGGATCGGACGCCACGACCTCGATCGTGGAGCCGTTCACGCCGCCCCGGGCGTTGATCTCGTCGGCTGCCATCCGCACGACGTAGTTCAGCCGGCCCTCCAGATTGGCCATCGTGCCAGAGGACGAGAACAAGCAACCCAGCTTGACCGTACCGGCGGCCCTAGCGGAGCGGATGAATGGCGGGGCGGCGAGCGGCGCTACAACCGCGCCGGCCAGAACGGTTCGACGGTTAATCAGGGTCATATGATACACCTCAGACGATAGGGCCCGGAGCCGGGTAGGCTACGGCTTGTAAATTTATTTGCAACAATGGTGCCAGCGTTTCTCCGGCGTTTGCCCCGCAGAGACCACCCGCGTGCTGCCTTAATCCTAGGCTACCGCCCACGTAGCCAGCACGGCGACCGACGTTCATAGACGAGAGGCGATTTTGAGCTACGGCGCATGTGACGCGGTTTCCGGTGTACGGAATGACGGCGTAGCCCGGCAGTTCGCGAACGAGCGGCTCCCCATCAGGACAAAACGGCTGGGCGTGGGCGTTGATAATCATCGGTGCCCCGGGTTGGGCATCACTCGATACCGAGGAAGCGGCTGAGGGTCGCATGGTCATGCCCGACCGCGCCGGCCGCCGCCTCATGCACCACGCGGCCGGTTTCAAGGATGTATACGCGGTCGGCGATGGCCAGGGCCGAATACAGGTTCTGCTCGACCAATAAGATGCCCAGCCCGGCCTGGCGCAACTGCGAGATGATCGCCTCGACATGTTGCACCATCACGGGCGCCAGGCCCTCTGTCGGCTCGTCCATCAGCAGCAATTCCGGGTCGGTCATCAGCGCCCGGGCGATGGCCAACATCCCACGCTCACCGCCCGACAGCTCACCGCCACGGTTGCGCTGGCGCTCCGCCAGGCGCGGGAAGAACGCGAAGGCCTGATCCACTGTCCAGCCGTGTGCGGCGCGGCGGGGTTTTAGCATCGTCAGGTGCTCTAGCACCGTCAGGGACGGAAACAGCCGCCGGCCCTGCGGTACGAGGCCGATGCGACGCCGCGCCACTTCATAAGCCGACAGGCCCAAAAGCTCCTGCCCCCGCCAGCGCACGGAACCGCCGCGCACGCCGGGTGGGTGAAGGCCCATGATCGAGCGGATAAGCGTGGTTTTACCCATGCCGTTTCGGCCCAATAACGCCACAACTTCACCGGGGCGTACGGTCAATGACGCGCCGTGCAGCACGTGCGCATCGCCGTAGAAGCTATGCAGCCCCGCTACTTCAAGCCCCGCTACCTCAGACATTGGCGACCTCAGGCATGGGTACGCGGTTGGCCCAGGTAGACCTCTTGCACGCGCTTGTCGCCGCGAATGCTGCCGGGATCCGCCTCGACCAGCAGGCGCCCGCCATCCAGGACCGTCACCCAGTCCACCAGGCTCAGCACCAGGTCCATGTCATGCTCGATCAGGACCAAGGTTAGGGTGCGCGGCAGGCCACGGATGATGGTGGCGACGATGCCACGCTCATAGGGCGACAGGCCGGCCGCGGGCTCATCGAGCAACAGGATGCGTGGGCGCCCGGCAAGCGCCATGGCCAGCTCCAGCTGCCGCTGCTCACCATACGACAGTTCCCGCACCAACCGGCCTGGCCGCCCGGCCAGCTGGGCCAGGCCCAGTGCCTCTTCCGCCCGGACATGTTCAATCGGCGTCAGGCGGTCCTGACCGAACAGGCTGAAGCGGGCAGGGGAGAGCCCGCGGATCGCAAGCCGCATCGACTCAGCAACCGTAAGGCTAGGAAATAGGTTCGTGATCTGGAAGGTGCGGCCCATGCCCAGGTGCGCGCGGGCGTGGATGGACCGCCGGGTGATATCGACGCCATCCAGCAACACGCGGCCGGCGGTCGCGCGCACGGTGCCGGTAATGGCGTTGAACAACGTGGTTTTCCCCGCGCCGTTGGGCCCGATGATCGCCCGCCGCTGCCCGGGCGGCACGTGCACGCTGACGCCCTCCACCGCACGCAGGCCGCCAAACCGCACACCGACCCCGTCCAGCCTTAATCCGTCGGGTTCTGGTAGGGTCATTCCGTCGCTCAACTTCGGCGAATACCCTGAAAGGTGCGGGAGTACGGGGGCTGCTTCATATATTCGACGGGATCGTACGTCCAGAATTGCGATACGTTCGGATAGGTCGCGATCGGCACATTCCAGTATTTACCGTCGCCGTTCTTTACGACTTTGCGAATTTGTACGTCGTAGATCGGGTTACCGTAGGCATCGAGCTTCACCGGGCGTCCAAGCGGAGATCCCGTCAACTCCGTCTTCAGTACGGTATCGATCAGCAGCGCCGGGTCGTCGGCCCGACCGTTGATCGTCTCCAGCGCCTGCGCCACCCACATCGCGCCGGAGTACATCGAGAAACCGTACAGCGAGGGGATGGTACCGAACTTCGCGACGTGGGCGCGTACGAACGCCTGAGTGGCCGGATTATCGGACCCCTCGGCGAAGTGCGCGGCGGAAACGACGCCCTCCACCTCCGGCCCCATCGTGCGGATGACCGACTGGTCGGTGGCATTCATCGACCCCATCAGGGGAATACGTCCCTTGAGGCCGAAAGCGCTGTATTGCTGAAGGAACCGCGTACCATCCGCGCCGGTCTGCATCGTAAAGATCGCGTCGACACCGGAATTGGCGAGTTGGCCGAGATAGGAGGAAAAGTCCGACGTGTTGATCGGGTGCCAAAACTGCGCGGTGATGGTCCCACCGCCCTCGGTAAAGACTTGCGCCAGCCCGCCACACTGTTCGTGGCCAAACGCGTAATCCTGGCTGATGGTAGCGATCTTGCGGTAGCCCTGCTTCAACGCCCAATCGGCCAGTGGCCGCGTCGCCTGGCTGGCGCTGTAGCCGGCCACACGCACCACGTTCTTGATACGCCCGCGCTGGGTTAGGTCGTCGGCCGCGATAATTGGAATGAAATAGGGGGTGCCGGTGCCCTTCACGTAGTTGGCGACGGCCAGCCCGGTATTGGCCAGCAGGTTGCCGAACAGCATTTGCACCTTCGACTGCTCCACCAGACGTCGGGCCTTTTGCAGTGCTGTGTCTGGGTTGGCGCCATCATCCTCCACGATGACCTCAACCTTACGTCCGGCGACCTCGTTGTTTCGCTGAGCCCAATACCAGTTGAAGTCGTCCACCATTTCCCGTCCGCCCGCGGCGACGACGCCAGTCAGCGGGGCGAGTAGACCGATATGGATCGGTGGGTCCTGGGCGCGTAGTAGGGCAGGGCGGGCCAGCGTGACGGCAGTCGCAGCAAGAAGGGTCCTGCGGTTCATGGGTTAGGCCTTTCAGGGGTGGATTGGCGGCGGCGCAGCAGCAGGGCCCGGCTGCTGCCCAGAATACCCTCCGGCGCAAAAATCATCAGCAGCACAAACATCGAGCCCATCACGGTCGGCCAACGCTCGGTATAGGCGCTGACTGTATTTTCCAGCGTGATAATGACGCCGGCGCCAAGCACCGCGCCGGCCAGGGTGCCGATGCCGCCGACGATGGCCATCAGCAATGCCTGCACCGATTGCGCGAGAGAGACTGTGGCCGGGCTCACGAACTCATTGAACAGCGCACTGAGCGCGCCGGCGGTACCAGCGAGGGTGCCGGAAAGGGTAAATGCAATAAACAAATGCAGCGGCACGTTATACCCCAGGCTGCGCATGCGGCTTTCACCATCCCGGATCCCACGAAGTGTCAGGCCGAATGGCGAGTTGACGAACCGGTATGCTGCAAAGCCCGCGACCGCCGCCACCGCCAGTACGGCGTAGTAAAACGGTATCTGGCCAGCCAATCCCGCCGGACGTATGGCGCCGCGCAGCCCATTTTCCCCGCCCGTGACCGTGCTCCATCGTAGGCAAACGCCCCACACCACCATGCCGAGCGCCAGGGTCAGCAGCAGGAAATAGACACCCGACGTGCGGATGGCGAGTAGGGCGAACACCGCAGCCAGCGCCGTTGCCGCCAGGACGCCCAGTATTACCCCGACCCAGGGTGAGCCGCCTTCCACCGCCACCCAATACACCGTGACGTAGGCCGAAACCCCGAACAGCGCGCCGTGCCCCAATGAGGTGCGCCCGGCAAACCCGGCCAGGATGTCCACCGCCATGGCCAGCATCGCGAAGATGAGAACCTGGGTCGCTACGCTCACCTGATAGGTTGGCAGCAACAGCGGTGCCACGGCAAAGACCAGCAGGCCGGACGCGGCCACAAGAAAGCGCCGCGTCACGCCGCCCGCCCGAACAAGCCAAGGGGACGGAACGCCAATATCGCCGCCATGGGTCCGAATATCACGAAGTAAGCAAGCTCCGGAAAGAGCACCTGTCCAAAGGAGTTCAGTAACCCCACCAGTACCGCGCCCACGGCCGCACCCGCTAGGCTACCGCGCCCGCCGATGATGACGACGGCCAAGGAGAACACCAGGATCTCACTATCGGCGCCCGGATATAACGTGAGGAACGCACCCCCCACGACGCCGCCCAGCCCGGCCAGCGTGGCACCAAGCGCAAACGTCAGCAGGAAAACACGCTGGATATTGACGCCCATCGCCTCCGTCGTTTCAGCATCATCCACCCCGGCGCGGATCAGCGCGCCCAGCCGCGTTCGGTTCAGCAATAGCCACAGCAGGACAAATACCGCGGCCCCCAGCGTCAGGACGAACAGCCGATATTTCGGATAGTACACCCCGGCCACTACGGTCGCGCCCTGCAGTGCTGCCGGGATCGGCACGGTAAACGTGTCCCCACCCCATACGAGCAGGCCCAGATCGTTCAGAATAAACGCAACGCCCAGGGTCAGCAGCACCTGCCGTAATTCATACCCCCGCACAAAGCGCAGCAGTCCGGCCTGTAAACCGGCGCCGACCAAACCGACGACGAGCATCGCGGCCACGATGCCCGCGGCAAACCCGGCCCGGCTGGCAACCGCGAACCCGGTGTAGCCACCCAGCAGGTACAGCGCCCCGTGCGCCAGGTTTACGATACGCAGCAGTCCGAAGATCAGCGTGAAACCGGCCGCGACCACGAATAAAAGAGCTGCAAAGGTCAACCCGTTCAGCAGGCCGAACAGGTTCAGGCCATTCATTGTGCCGGCTGCGCGCTGGCGTACCAGTCCAGGATTTGCTCGCCGGTCCAGACCAGCACGTCATCCCGCGCGCGCACCGCCTCCAGCACGCGGCGCACGTATTTCAGCCGGTGCGGCGCGCCCATGATGTAGGGGTGCAGCACCAGCGCCATGATGCGGGCCCCGTGCCGGCTATCGTGATGCAGTTGATCGAGCTGATCCACCGCGCGGTCCGAGTATTCTGAGGCTCTGTGGTGCTGGATCAGCATCATCGCGACGTCATTGCACTCCTGTGTGTACGGGATGTTGACGATCCCACCCGTGCGGGTTCGCAGATGGACGGGCTGGTCGTCCATCACCCAGTCGCACACGTAGTCGTACCCTTCCTCCACCAGAATGTCCGGCGTGTCCCACGTCTCCGTCAGGCCGGGGCCGAGCCAGCCGCGGGGCCGGCGTCCGGTGAAACCTGCGATCGCGTCCGTGGTGCGGCGAATGTCCAGGCGCTCATCCGGTACTTTCTGCATGTTCTTCTGGGTATAACCATGCCCGATGAATTCCCAGCCACGATCAAGGGCCGCGCGGGCAATCGGTTCATAGGTGCCGATGGCCGAGCCGTTGATCGCCAGCACCGCCTTGATCCCGTACTCGTCCAGCGCGTCCAGCATGCGCCAGAACCCGACGCGGTTACCGTATTCGTGCCAGGCCCAGTTGGGGATATCGGGGCTGGGCTGACCACCCGCCGGCGGCGTCAGCACCGTGCGCGGCATGGGCTCCCGCGGGTCCCACTCCTCGATGTTCACGATAACCCAGACCACCATGCGGGCATCGCCGGGCAGCACGAGGCGGGGGCGCCCGGCGATTGGCAAGTAGTCGATCCGCTCCGTCGGCAGCATCGTCAGGCGCCCGTTTCGGGGCCGCGATACCAGTCGCGGGGCAGCGTCATTCGGTCATGCCGCCACCGACCGCGCGGGGGCCAGTCCCGCCAGGGCCATAACGGCGTCCGTGTCCATGACGTGGCCAAAGGCGGTGCGAATGCACTGCAGCCCAGCCTCGTGCAGTGCCGGCCCATCCATGCTGTCCACGCAATCTTCCACAACGACAACGGCGTAGTCGCGCACGTTCGCGGCCGTGACGGTCGCCAGCACGCAGGAATTGGTATTCACGCCCGTCACCAGCAGCGTGTTGATCCCATGGGTGCGCAGCAGCAGGTCGAGGTCGGTGCCGATGAAGCAGTCGTACCGCTTTTTCGTGGCCACCACCCAATCCCGCCCGGCGTCGAAAACCTGCGGCATCGGCGTGCAGCCCGGACCGCCCAGCAGGTTATGCCGCAGCACGTTTTTACGGGTAGCCTGCGGGTCTTCTGCCCGGGAACGCCAGAACGGGTTGGCAGCGATTTCGGCGGCGTCACGATAGCCGGTGATGCAATGGATGACCGGGATGTCGGCACCCCGGCACCAGTCGAACAGGCGCTTATTAGCGGCCAATACCCGCGCCGCTCCCTCCGCCGACATCGGCATCGTCGCGACCTGTAGGTCTAGGTGGCCGCGGTGTAGGTCGATGGCCACTACCGCCGCCTTTATGTGGTCCACACCCAAGTTGATCGGCGTGTTCATTAGCCACCTCCGCCTCACGCGCCCCGGCATCGGCCCGGCCGCGGCACGGTGACGATTGTATGCAATCTGCAAGGTGTCAATCGGCTTCTGCCGCCGCGCCGTTTAGGCAGGCCGGACAACCTTCCCGTTGTCGTGGGGCCGGCCGGCCGGTATCCAGCAGATCCAGCATTGGACGGAACCACACGGTGGACATGCAGCCCCCACGCCGGGCCGGGCCGGAACCGCGCCTACCGCGTGCTATTTCCATGACGGACGAGCTACGCCGCGCCGTGCTGGCGGGCCAATTTCAGCCGGGCGAACGGCTGCAAGAAGTCCGGCTCGGTGCGCTACTGCAGGCTTCACGCACCCCGGTTCGCCTGGCGTTGCAGGCGTTGGCGGCCGACGGGTTACTGGAATATGCGCCCAACCGCGGTTACACGGTCCGCAGCTTCGATAGTACCGAACTACTGAACGCCTTCGACATTCGGGCAGCGCTGGAGGGCCTGGCCGCAGGCTTCGCTGCTCGGCGTGGCCTTGATGGAAACGAGCGGGCCGAGATCGAGTCGGTGCTGGCCCAGGGCGACACTCTGCTGGCCCACGGCGAGCTGGACGAGGCCAGCCGGCCTGCGTACGTCGCCGTCAACGCGTCGTTTCATGAGGCCCTACACCGGGCCGCGCGCAGCCGTATGGCGAACGAGATGCTGCGGATCAGCCAGAACCTGCCGATGTCGTCGCACCGTCACGTCGTCGCGTTTGAGTACGCAAAAGTCCGCCGCCGCCACGATGATCATCACCGTATTCTAGACGCCGTTCTGCGCCGCGATGCAGG
>JANPPS010000158.1:0-5568 GCA_031428635.1 Rhodospirillales bacterium | reverse complement strand
CGCGATCGACAGCGTCTCATGCGCTTCGGGGCTTAGTGCACCCAGAGAAATGCCGGGCGCTACCAGCCGCTTACGGATCTCGGTGATGCTCTCGACCTCATCGACCGGTACCGGCGTCACACCATCGGTGCGGAAGTCCAGCAGGTCGCGCAGCGCCACCGGCTTCTGCCGCCGCACACCCTCGACATAGCGGCGATACAGCTCGAAGCTGTCGCTAGCCACCGCCGTCTGCAGCGTGTGGATCAGCCCGCCATCGAAGGCATGCACCTCACCCTTGCGACGCAGCTTGTAAACGCCGCCCACCGGCAGCGCGTCCGTATCGCCGTCCCACGCCGCCTGGTGCAGACCCAGCACCTTACGCGCGATACCCGACAGCCCAATGCCGCTGATCCGGCTCTGCATGCCCGGAAAGAACTCGGCCACCAGCGCGCGGGATAGCCCGATCGCCTCGAAGTTGTAGCCGCCGCGATAGCTGCTGAGGACCGAAATGCCCATCTTGGACATGACCTTCAGCAGGCCCTTATCGACCGCTTTCTTGTAGCGTTGCACGGCCTGCTTGACCGTGATGGTGGGGAACAGACCACGGCGGTGCCGGTCGGCGATGCTCTCCTGTGCCAGATACGCATTAACGGTTGTCGCACCCACACCGATCAGCACGGCGAAGTAATGCGTGTCCAAGCACTCAGCGCTACGGACATTAAGGCTTGTGAACGTACGAAGCGATTGGCGCACAAGATGCGTGTGCACGGCGGCGGTAGCCAGGATCATCGGTATCGGCGCACGGCCGGGTCCCTGGGCTTCGTCCGACAACACGACATGGGCGCAGCCGGCACGTACGCCCTCCTCCGCCTCGGCCCGTACCCGCTCCAACGCTGCGCGCAGCCCAGCTTCAGTAGCCGCGCTGTCAGCCCCGCCGGTAGCGAACGTGCAATCGACATGGCAGGCGGCGGTGCCCATCATCGTCACCATCGCGCCGAACTCCGCGTTGGTCAGCACTGGGCTATCCAACTGCAGCAGGTCGCACTGGCTGCTATCTTCGTCCAACACGTTACCGAGGTTGCCGAGCCGCGTCCGCAGCGTCATCACCCGCGTCTCCCGCAGGCTGTCGATCGGCGGGTTCGTCACCTGGGCAAAGCTCTGGCGGAAATAATGGTGCAGGCCGCGATAATTCTCGCTTAGCACCGCCACCGGCGTGTCGTCGCCCATGCTGCCGATCGCCTCGGCACTATCCTCCACCATCGGGTGCAGGATCATCTCCAGATCTTCCATCGTCGTACCGACCGCCAGCTGCCGGATACGTAGTGCCGGTGCGTCGTATACCGCAGGCTCCGGGCAATCGGTCTTCACAACCTGATCAATACGGACAATGCGCTTAGCCCAGTCGCCGAATGGCTGGCGGGCGGCGAGCGTGTCCTTCAGTTCCTCATCGAGGTAGAAGCGCGCCGCGTCCAAATCGACACCGATCGTCTGACCCGGACCGACCCGGCCCTTTTGCACAATCTCGCTCTCCTGGAACTTGACCATGCCGGCCTCGCTGCCGACGACCAGCAGCTTGCTCTCGGTGACCGTAAAACGCAGCGGACGCAGACCGTTACGATCGAGGCCTGCGATCACCCAGCGTCCGTCGGTGGCCGTAATCGCGGCCGGGCCGTCCCACGGCTCCATGACGGCGTTGCAATACAGGAACATGTCGCGATGCGCGGCCGGCATCGTGCTGTCCTGCCCGGTGCTGGCGGGGATCATCAATGCCTTGGCCATCGGCGCGTCACGGCCGGCGCGGCAAAGCAGCTCGAACACGTTATCCAGCGTCGCCGTGTCGCTACCACCGGCCTGAATGACCGGCTTCACATCTTCGATCAGCGCGCCGAGTTCGCCCGCCGCCAGCCGCGTTTCGTGCGACTTCATCCAGTTGCTGTTGCCAGCGACCGTGTTGATCTCACCATTATGGGCCAGCATCCGGAACGGCTGCGCCAGTTTCCACGTGGGAAACGTATTGGTGCTGTAACGCTGGTGGTAGATCGCGAACCGGCTGACGAAGCGGGCATCCAGCAAGTCCGGATAGAATTCCGTCAGCGACGCCGCCAGGAACATGCCCTTGTAGATGATGCTACGGCACGACAGCGAGCAGATGTAAAATTCCGGCACTTGCGCCGCGATAACCGCCTTCTCGATGCGGCGGCGAATAATGTACAGCGCACGCTCGAACTCTTCCGCATCGGCGCCGTCATGGCCGCGGATCATGATCTGCTCGATCTCGGGCCGGGTCGCGTTTGCCTTCTCACCGATGCAGGCGACGTTGATCGGCACCTGCCGCCAGCCAAAGATGGAGTAGCCCAGGCCGAGTATCTCGGTCTCGACGATCTGACGGCACCGCTCCTGCGCGCCCAGATCGGTCTTGGGCAGGAACACCTGGCCGACCGCAATACGGCCCGGCGCCGGTTCATGGCCCGACCGGCGGATGGCGTCGGCAAAGAAATCCTGTGGGATTTCGATATGGATGCCAGCGCCGTCCCCGGTCTTACCGTCTGCGTCGACGGCGCCGCGATGCCACACGGCCTTCAGTGCGTCGATGCCAGCCTGCACCACATCACGCCGGGCGATACCGTCGAGGGCCGCGACCATGCCGACGCCGCACGCGTCATGCTCCTGCGTCGCGTCGTACGTGTGCTCGAGGGCTGCTGCGTTCGCGGCCCAGGCGGCCAGGAACTCGGGTCCTGATTCCATCGTGTGCTCCATTATTCGGCCGCTACGGCCAAGACGTTGGCTTGCATGTATTCGTGCATACGGGCGGCAGCGTCGCGCCCGTCGCGAATGGCCCACACCACCAGGCTGGCCCCGCGCACAATGTCACCGGCCGCGAATACGCCGGGCATCGACGTCATTTGCGTGCGGTGATCGACGCTCACGGTGCCCCACTTGCTGACCTTCAGCGCCGGTTGCTCCCACAGGGCCGGCAGGTCGTCCGGATCGAAGCCCAGGGCCTTAACCACCAGATCCGCATCAAGCGCGAACCGTGAATCGGCCGGCTCCACCGACTGCCGACCGGTGGCATCGGGCATCCCTAGCCGCATGCGCTGTACCATCACGCCGGTGACGGACGTGTCACCCAGGAACGCCTCGGGGGCCGATAGCCACACGAACTCGACGCCTTCTTCGATTGCGTTGTTCACTTCCCGCATCGATCCCGGCATGTTTGCCCGGTCGCGCCGATACAGGCAGGCGACGCTGGCCGCACCCTGGCGCACGGCGGTGCGGACGCAATCCATGGCTGTATCGCCGCCGCCGATGACCACGACGCGCTTATCGGCCGCGTTCAGCGCACCGCTTTCGAATTCAGGCACGTTGTCGCCCAACCCCTGGCGGTTACTGGCGGTCAAGAACTCCATCGCCGGCACGATACCGGTCAATCCGGCGCCCGGCCCGGCGATGTCCCGCGCCTTGTACACGCCGGTCGCGATCAGCACGCTGTCATGCCGCGCCCGTAGCTCGTTGAACGTCACGTCCCGACCCATTTCCACGCCCAGATGGAAGTGGATGCCGCCCTCCTCCAGAAGCTTCCAGCGGCGGAGCACGATCTCCTTCTCCAGCTTGAAGCCCGGAATGCCATAGATCATCAGGCCGCCGACGCGGTCGTAGCGGTCATAGACATGCACCTGATACCCGCGCGTACGCAGCCGTTCGGCCGCAGCCAGACCGCCGGGTCCGGCGCCGATGATGCCAACGGATTGCGGACGTTCGAAGCGTGGTGTTGGCGGCTTAACCCAGCCCTGGGTGAAGGCGTGGTCGGTGATAAAGCGTTCGACGGCGCCGATGGTGACGCTTTCGAAGCCTTTTTCGATCACGCAATTGCCCTCACACAGCCGGTCCTGCGGGCAGATGCGGCCACAAATCTCGGGGAACGAGTTGGTGGCGCTGCTGACCTCGTACGCCTCCTCCAACCGGTTTTCAGCCGTCAGCTTCAGCCAATCGGGGATATTGTTGCTGAGCGGGCAATGTATCTGGCAAAACGGCACGCCACACTGGCTGCACCGGCTGCTTTGCGCGCCGGCCTGGGCGGGGTCGAAATCCTGGTAGATTTCAGCAAAATCTTCGCGCCGCATGGAGACGGCGCGCTTGGGCGGGGTCTGCTGTGGTAGGCGCACGAATTGCAGCATTTTGTCGGCCATGGCGTGTTCCCTTCGCTCACGGCCGACATAAGACAGATCGGTCCGCCCTACTACCGAAAAGTACCGATTAGAACCGGATCGGCCTCATAATTCTCCTGAAGTTCATATTGGGACAATCAGAGCGGGCTGGCTCGATAATAATAGAACCGGATCGGCCTAAGTGGGCACCTCCTTGCGCTTACCCCCACCCGGCCGATAGCGATCGAGGTAGCTCGGCACCACCAACTCCACCGCCGTCGCCGTCACCCCCAACGCCTCTAACCCCGGCATCCCTGGCGACACCACGTTGTCCCGCCCCAGTAGCAGCAACTGATCGCGCGTGAACGGCTTGCCCGGCACCAGTTCGCCAATTCGAGCCTGGATGCGGGCAATACTATCCGGCACTGTAATAAGGGGCCGGTTGCGGTGCGTCTCCTTCAGGATCCACGCCAGCAATTCGCGGAACGTGTACACGCGCGGCCCGCCCAGTTCGTACACGCCCCCGACCGCGTCATCCCGGTCCAGCGCCGCCACGATTGCATCGGCCACGTCACCCACATACACGGGCTGAAACCGTGTCGCGCCGCAGATCACCGGCATGACCGGCAGCTTCATGGCGATGGCACCAAAGCGGTTGAAGAACTGATCCTCCGCCCCGAACACCAGTGACGGGCGTAGTATCGCGGCGCCGGGCATTGCGGCGCGCACCTGGCGTTCGCCCTCGGCCTTACTCTTGGCATAGGCCGACGGGCTGGCGGGGTCGGCACCGATCGCGCTGACCTGCACCATCCGCTTCACCCCGGCGGCCGCGGCAGCCCGCGCGATGCGGCCGGCACCCTCACCTTGTAGCTTCATAAAGTCGCCAGCACGCTGTTCGGTCAGGATACCGACTAGGTTTACCACCACGTCCGCGTCCTCGACCGCGCGGGCGACCGTCGCTTCGGCCCCCAACGACACAAATAGCGGCACGATCTGACCGACGCGCCCCGCCGTCATCAGCGAGCGCGCCGCCTCGACATTGCGGCCCGCCACGCGGACGATATAGCCCTGCGCCGCCAAGCGCTTCACGACATAGCGGCCAATGAAGCCGCCGCCGCCGAATACGGTCGCCACGCTGCGTGTCGCCATCGCCATTCTCCGCCCAGAGTACTTTACGACTGGTGCGTTGTAGTATGGGCGGAACCGGGATGGCTCAAGGGGTGATCATAGGACCGGGACGGCCGCCACAGGGATGTTAGCCGATCCTGAGAATAGAAAGGTGACTAACTTCTTTTCTCGTGCAGCCCTAGGATGCCCCGTTTCGTCTCGTGGGCCACGATACCTTACTTCTATCGATGGCTGTGCGACGCGTACCAAGCCCACCCACACCGCACCAGTTGACGCCGCCGGCGCCGCCCGCTAGTTCCACGGCTCTCCACCGGCG
>JANPPS010000157.1:0-3642 GCA_031428635.1 Rhodospirillales bacterium | reverse complement strand
TACTCTTGGTACTGAGCGGATCGGTTTAGCACCGCGATACCGGATGGCCGAAACCCTTAGGTCGCGGCAAAGCCCTGGCATCGCCGCGCCGGGCACCGCGGCTACTCACCCGACGTTCAGCGTGGACGAGACTGCTGCCAGCGCGAGCCCTCGTCGTCACCAGGCCGGGTTTAATTTGCATTTGGCTCAGCCGAGGCGAAAGCGGGCGAGACGGTCGCTCTGGCTGCCAATCACGTCTCTTACGGCGCTGGTCCCCGCGTCGTGCTGTCGTCGCGTAAACCGCCGCCCCGTAACCCGGCCACGACCGGCCCCACAAATAACGGTGCTGCATGCATCGCGAGCCGCCCAGCCTGGAACAACTGCGTCAGCACTAGCGCGACACCCAGCATCGCCGGCACCATCAGCACGTCCGTCAGACGAAACCACGGCGCAGTCACCCCACGCCGCGCCGCGAACACGCCCAAACCTAACAGCACTACCGCCGGCAGCACATTCAGCACCACACCCCGTACCGTCCCGTAAGCGGTCAAATTCTCCCGCGCCGTCACCGGCAATGACGCCAGCGTCGTCTGGTACTCATTACCCGGAAACGGCACGAACCGGACCACTGCCCCGTAGACCGCCACCGCCATCACGGCCGCGCCCCACTGGCGCAAGAACAGCCGCCGGTCGGCCCCGTCCAGCACGCAGCGAAGCGTGAGCCAGATGGCCAGCACGAGCGCCACTTTCTCATTCACCAACACCGATGCCAGAAGCAGCGCCGCGAACCAACCTGGACGCTCCAGCCCGCACAGCCCGGCCGCAATCAACAAGATGGCCAGCGGGTCGATGGCCGTTATCTGGGTATACAGCGTCAGCAGCACGAGCAGTCCACCGGCGGCGGCGGCCTCTCTGCCACTCAACCCAGCCCGCACTCGGCCCAGTCGTGCGCCGAGAACGAACAGCCCCACCAGTGAAAAATATGCCAGGGCGCTCAACGCCGCGGTCGCGCGCAGCCATGCCGGGTCGGTGCCAGGTGGCAGATTGCTGAGCGGGATCGCCGGCAGCAGCATGAAAGGCATCGCCGCCACCATCGACAGCACGCGGTAGCAATATGGCGAGTCCGGGAACGCGCCGCCGGGCTGACCCAGGAGCCATAATAAATAGCCCGCATAGTCATCCCGCGGCACGGTATTGAACACCGCCAGCCGGTTAATCACGAAAAACACTGGCGAGCCCACGACTGCCAGCGCCGCGAATCGCGCGACGGCGGCCCCCGCGGCACGCAAGACTAGGCCAACGCCTCCGTCACACCCGCCCCACTCGGAAGCGCCGCGCCGGCGCCGCGCCCGACACCGCGCCCAATACCCCGATAGTCGAACCCGGCCGCCTGCATCGCGGCCGGGTCGAACACGTTGCGTAGGTCCATCAGTAGACGGCCCCGCATCAGCTCCCGCAGCCGCGCGGGCGCCAAGGCGCGAAACTCGTTCCATTCGGTGATCAGCACCAGGATGTCGGCGCCCGTCACGGCCTCGTACGCGTCGGCGCAGAACGTGACGCTGGCCGGCAGCATCGGGGCCGCGAGGGCGTTGCCGACGGGGTCATAGGCGCGGACGAACGCACCCTCCTCGGCCAGGCGGCTCACGATCGGCAGGCTCGGCGCGTCGCGCATGTCGTCCGTCTCGGGCTTGAATGTCAGGCCTAGGACCGCGATCGTCTTGCCGTGCACCGATCCGCCGGCCGCCTGCATCACGCGTGCGGCCATACTACTTTTGCGCGCGTCATTCACCGCGACCGTCGCCTCCACCAAGCGGGACGGGGCACCCCAATCCTGGGCGATTCGCATCAGCGCCAGCGTGTCCTTGGGAAAGCAGCTACCGCCGAACCCTGGCCCGGCATGCAAAAACTTGCGCCCGATTCGGCCATCCAGGCCGATGCCGCGCGCGATGTCGTGTACGTCGGCGCCGACCTTTTCGCACAGATCCGCCATCTCGTTGATGAACGTCACCTTCATCGCCAGGAACGAGTTGGCTGCGTACTTCGTCAGCTCCGCCGTCTCTAGCGTCGTGAACAGGATGGGCGCCTCGATCAGATAGAGCGGCCGGTACAGGCGACGCAGCACCTCACGCGCCCGCTCGCTCTCGGTGCCGATTACGACGCGGTCGGGGCGCATGAAGTCGCCGATGGCGCTGCCTTCACGCAGGAATTCGGGGTTGCTCGCCACATCGAACTGCCCGTCGGGGCGGGCGCGGCGCATAATCTCCTCGATCCGGCGGCCGGTGCCGACGGGTACGGTCGATTTGGTGATGACCACGGCGTAATCGGTCAGGGCCAGTGCCACCTGCTCAGCAGCCGCATTCACATAGCTTACGTCGGCATGGCCATCGCCGCGGCGGGTGGGGGTGCCGACGGCGATAAATACCGCTTCCGCCCCATGGACGGCGGCGGCGACGTCATTGCCGAACGTCAGACGCCCGGCCGCGACATTATCGGCCACCAACCGGTCCAGGCCGGGTTCGTAGATCGGGATGCCGCCCGATTGCAGCATCGCGAGCTTGACCGGATCGACCTCGACGATCGCCACATCGACGCCCAAGTCGGCAAAGCACGCGCCAGAGACGAGGCCCACATAACCACCGCCGATCATTGCGATACGCATCGAAATTCCTCCTACGCCACGCCCGGATTTTGGCGTCGTCCGCTCCACACCACATCCGCGGGCTGGTGGCCAGCCCCCGCCCGGTTACGATTGCGGCTGTGGCCGTCCGAGCCTGTACTCGGACATGGCGCGGGCGTCCTGCTCCCGCCGTAGTTTAGCCACGGCAGCGGCGCGGCTGTCAGCCAATTCCTGAACAGACTCGAGCGCGCTGCGGCAGGCGGTCAGTAGCGCGCGCTGGCGGGACACCTCGGCCTGGGCCCGTTCGGCCTGCCGGGCCGCGATGTGGGCGCGGTCGCGGGCGGCGGGCAGCCAGCGGGCGAACGCCTCCACCGCTCCGTCATCCGCCGTCAGCGCCCCGGCCGCGTCCTGCTCCGCCCGGATCGCGTCCTCCGCTGCCTGCGCCGCCCGATCCGCCATGGCGGCGGCGTGGATCGCGCGGGCCAGCGCCGTTTGTGCCCGATCCTGACTTTGCTGACGTAGCCGGATCAGCGTGGGTAGCGCGTCACTCATCGGAGCCATCCCGCAACACCACGCCCAGCGACTCAAAGGCGTCATCAAGTGTGCTTGGCTCATCCCGAGCCTGATGCAGCAGATCCCACACCCCGGGTGCCAGGCGCAGCGCCCGGTCGGCCGCGGGATCGGCCCCCGCGACATACGCCCCTAGCCGTACGAGGTCCGACAACTCGGCCGCCAGGGCCAGGACGGCGCGCGCATCACGCGTCGCCGCTGCCTCCATTGTTGTCAGACACCCCGGAACAGTGCGGGACAATGATCGCAGCACGTCGACCGCCGGGTAGCGCCCGCCTTCCGCAATGCGTCGGTCGAGCACAACGTGCCCATCCAAGATGCCGCGCACGGCGTCCGCCACTGGTTCATTCATGTCGTCACCATCCACCAGGACTGTAAACAAACCGGTAATCTGACCCGTGTCGTCGCCCCGTTCCGGCCCGGGCCCGGCCCGTTCGAGCAACTGCGGTAGTTCGGCGAATACGCTCGGCGGATAG
>JANPPS010000156.1:0-4711 GCA_031428635.1 Rhodospirillales bacterium | reverse complement strand
TACCAGACCGACCTCGTCGAATGCCAGGAGAACGAGCCTACAGTCGTCGACGAATACAACGCCAAATATGGGCTACGCTGGGTTGCGTCGGCCGTCCGCCGCCCATTTCAGGTGCGGGACGCGATCCGCGGCTGCATGGCTGGTAAGGGATATGCCGCTGCAAACTGACCGTGACCTGCTTCGCGCTATGTTCGACGCGGCCGTCGCGACGGCCGCCCCTGCGCACTGCGTACCGCCCAACCTGCCGCCACCGCCCCGCGGCCGCACTGTCGTGGTGGGCGCGGGCAAAGCCGCGGCTGCGATGGCGCTGGCGGTCGAGCACGCGTGGCCGGCCGGCCGGCCGCTCACGGGGCTGGTGGTCACGCGGTACGGCCACGGCGTCGGTCCCCTACCCCGTATTGAAGTGATCGAGGCTTCGCATCCCGTGCCCGACGCCGCCGGACAAATGGCGGCCGGGCGGATGCTGGCCATGGTGCAGGGGCTTGGACCGGACGACCTGGTTTTATGTCTGATGTCCGGCGGCGCATCGGCGTTACTGAGCTGGCCCGGCGCCGGCGTGACGCTGGCGGACAAGCAGGATGTGAACCGGGCGTTGTTGCGCAGCGGCGCCGGGATCGACGCGATG
The DNA here is from genome assembly GCA_031428635.1 of Rhodospirillales bacterium. GTDB lineage: Bacteria > Pseudomonadota > Alphaproteobacteria > Acetobacterales > Acetobacteraceae > JANPPS01. The sequence goes on along the minus strand of JANPPS010000156.1, from coordinate 4,086 downwards.
AACTGCGTGCGCAAACATTTGTCGGGCATCAAGGGCGGGCGATTACTGGCCGCAGCCGCCCCGGCGCAGGTAGTGACGCTACTGATCTCCGACGTGCCCGGCGACGACCCGGCGGTCATCGGGTCCGGGCCCACTATTCCCGACCCAACCACGCTCGCCGATGCGCGTGCCGTGCTGGTGCAGTTCGGTATTAACCCATCCCCGGCCGTCACGGCCTGGCTACAGGACCCCCGCGCCGAAACGCCCAAGCCCGGACCCGCCTTTGCCGGCGCCCGCACCGCGATGATCGCTACACCCGGCCTGGCCCTCGATGCCGCCGCGTCCGTTGCCCGGGCGGCCGGGGTCACGCCCCTGATCCTCGGTGACGCGATCGAGGGTGAGGCGGCGGAGGTCGCGCGCGTCATGGCCGCCATGGCCCGGTCCTGCGCCGCGCGTGGGCAACCGGCGACACCGCCCTGCGTGCTGCTATCGGGCGGGGAGACGACGGTCACCGTTCGCGGCGCCGGCCGGGGCGGTCGCAATGCGGAGTTCCTGTTGGCGCTCACGTTGGCACTCGACGGTCATCCTGGCATCACGGCGCTTGCGTGCGACACGGATGGTATCGACGGGACCGAGGATAATGCCGGCGCGTTTATGGCCCCCGACAGCGCGGCCCGGGCCCGGCTACTCGGTATCAATCTGGCGCTTCGGCTGCGGGATAATGACGGGTATGGCGTGTTCAGCGCGCTGAACGACCTGGTTATCACCGGGCCCACCCGCACCAACGTCAATGATTTCCGGGCCATTCTGATCCGATGAGCACGCTCGATCAGCTTGCCGCCGCCGCCCGGGCGTGCCGGGTCTGTACCGATCTGCCGCTCGGTCCGCGGCCAATCCTGCGCGTGTCCACGACGGCCCGCATCCTAATCGCAAGCCAAGCGCCCGGCACAAAGGTCCACGCCAGCGGCACGCCCTGGACGGACCAGTCCGGCGTACGCCTGCGCCTGTGGTTGGGCATGGCGGAGGACGAATTCTATGACGGTGCCCGCATCGCCATTTTGCCAATGGGACTGTGCTACCCGGGCCGCCTGCCAGCCGGGGGCGACTGTCCGCCGCGCCCGGAGTGCGCGCCCCTATGGCGGCCCCCGCTGCTGAACGCGATGCCGCAGCTCGAACTCACGCTGCTCGTCGGTAGCTATGCGCAGGCTGGGGCACTCGGGCCGGGCCGCATGACCGACCGCGTGCGTGACCACGCCCTCTATTCGCCGCGCTACTTTCCACTGCCGCATCCAAGCTGGCGGACTGGCGTATGGGAGGCGCGCAATCCCTGGTTCGTGGCTGACGTGCTGCCGGCACTACGGCTCCGCGTGCGGGCCGTGCTCGACGGTTACGGCGCCAAGTAGATCTCGACCCGGCGGTTCCGCTCCCGCCCCTCCGGCGTTGCGTTATCGGCCACCGGCATCTCCGCGCCAAATATTCCGGTCTTACCTGGCAGCACGCCTGCCCTGCTCAGCGCAGCTACCACGACCTCCGTCCGGCGCTGCGACGTTACCTGATTTGCGGCGGGTGCCCCCGAATTATCCGCAAATCCAGCCAGGATCACCCGGTTCGGGTTCACGTGCTGCGTTTTCAGGTACGCCACTAACCGATCGACGTCCTTGATGCTGCGAGTGTCCAATGACAGCGACCCAGGCTGGAACCGGAAATCGACCGAAAGCCGTGCCGCACCAGACACAAGTTGCCGGAAACGATCAGACGCCGCATCCGGTACCGACGCCCGTTCCTCACGCACCGTCAGGGGGATGACGCCAGACGCCTCCATCACGCTTTGCCCGCCGGCCGACCCAACATACGACGCGAACCGGCGAACAAACTGGTTGCTCGCCGTCGGCGACGTGTAAAAGTATATCCGGCGCGAAAGCGGGTAACTCTCGGTGGAAATCGATAGCTCCGTCGGCACCACGGGCGGCACTCCTGGCTCGGCCAACGCAAGGACCTTTGCGTTGCCGGAGTTGCCGAACGTCGTGAGGCCTAGGCCGCCGCGATCGGTGGCCACGGCGGTAGCAAGCAATTCTTCCGTGGCGATTTTGCTGGCTTGGCCCACGGTGTCATCGGTGCTGAGCAACACGTCCTGGGGGACGTCGATCGCACCGTTTTGGCTGTCCTGCAGGTAGACGTTGATCGGCCCCGGCACACCGCCAAGCTCCGACCAGTCTTTGATCCGACCGGCGAGAATCGCGCGAAGCTGGGGAATGGTCAACGACGTCAGGCGGTTGGCAGGGCTGACGATTGCTGCAACGCCGTGCATGCCGACGACCGATTCCGCCGCCGGGCTCGTCATATCGCCAAGCGACGCAAGCCGGTCGGCTTCGGCAGGTAGTATGCGCCGGACAGACATGGCAAAATCGGCGCTGCCCCGAAGCAACGCCGTAAAGCCGCTCGCGGAAGACCCTGGAACAATCGTGATGACTTCGCGCTGACCGGTCTGCAAGCCCGAAACCTCGATAAGCCGGTCGGAAGCGGTGACCGCGACTTCGCTATCGCCGATTAGTGAGAGGTAGCCGGCCGACATACGCCGGGCCAGGCGACGTCCGATGGTCTCCGACCCGGCGAGCCGCAACAATACGGTGTCGACCATCGCCGGCTTCTCGGCCGCCGTCGGCACCGCAGCGGGGGACGCGGGCACGGCCATCGCAACAGGCCCCGGCGACGCGAGCGGCGGCACCAAGGCTGGGGTAACGGGCGTTAGTGACCCCGTAAATGTCGGGCCGGCCGCGGGCGACGGGACAGATGCGACTTGGACGGGCGGAGCGGGCTGAAACTGCGCCCAAACCCAAGACCTCGCACGCGGAAGCGAGTTCGGCACGACCATTTCCGTCACGGCAAGCCCAACGGCCACGGCGATCATGAGCCCCGCGAGCCCCCTGGCCGCGATACGCCCCATGCGCCCGGACCCGGAAAACGCTGCCAGGGGTCTCCCACACGTCGGGCACGAGAAGCTCGATCCGACCGGTACGCCAATGACAATATGCTGCTTTGCAGTCGCGCAGGCTCCCACGTTCGTGCAGCGCCCAGTAAGCCCACTCATATTCTGCACCCATCAGTCAGGATACTCTGCGCCTCGCACGGGTCGCCGGTCTGGTTACTCACCGACAAGTGCGCGCGGCTACGTCATTCGTCGCTACGGGGGCAGGCGTCCGATGTCGAGTTAAAGTTTGTTAAGGTCGAGGTATAGCCTCTGACAGTAGCATCGAAGATTTAACCGGCGATTTCCCCAGGGTCGCAGCAGCACATGGCCGGCGACGGGTCTGATCGACCGATGCATAGGTGCGGAATCTGAGCATTTTTTAACAATTCCATGAGTCTCCCGGTATTCAGGTTAGGTTAAGACCTGTGAATGAATATGAGACTTAGTGGTTACCTCGCCCCCGCCCGCTATGGGCCTCGGGGTCGGTACCACAGCTTTGATGATAGCCTGAGACCAGTCTTCCGATCTTCGATCCGTCGATCGAAAAACTGCCATTAAGGCGGTAACTCGACGGACGAGCGAAACAGGCTGGCACTGGCGGATTGCTCAATACGACGAAGTACCGTTCACCTCGTTCTAACTGTTTGGATGAGTAAAGCCATGACTAAACAAGCCGGCCGATGCAACAACCTCGAGCTATGCACTGTCGCGGTGTCCCAGCGCGTTATGACGGTACCAGCCGGCGCACCATTCGTTTGTGAAAAATGCGGCGAACCGCTGATCGAGCCGACGTCTGTGTCATCGCCGCGGCGACGGACGGCGTCGATTTTGGTCCAGCTTGTGGTGTTAATCGCCGGCCTGTCCGCCATCGCTTGGAAGCTGTCTGGACCCGGCGGGGATTTCGCTGGCGTTCGGGCTGCCTGGAACGCCTTCCAGGGTGGACCGGCTCAGCAGGCCGCATCCGCCCCCGTCATAATGGCCGCTGTGACGCCCGCCTCCGGAGCGGCCACCTCCGAAATGACCGTGACGGCGAGTGAGACCGAAACCGCGTCCGCTACCACTACGGCATCAATCCCGGCGCAACGCACCGAGCCTGATCCTGCGTCGGCCGGCGCCATCCCCGTGGCCGGCATGGAGCC
>JANPPS010000155.1:0-19627 GCA_031428635.1 Rhodospirillales bacterium | reverse complement strand
GGTCCGGCCCGCGTCGCCGACGAGTTGGCGGACGACATCTTCGCCTGGGCGCGCTACGGCGTCGGCATCTGGATTGCTCGCGACCTGGATGGGATCGCACTCGGCCTGACGGGCGTTCACGACAGGCCGGATGGGCGCGGTATGGCGCTACGTTTCGCATTTCGCCCCGCCGCACGCGGCCGCGGCTTGGCGCGGGAGGCAGCGGCCGGGGCACTCCGGTTCGGCCATGACCACGCCGGGCTACGCCGCATCATCGCGGTCGCCAAACACGATAATCTTTCATCCTGCACCGTACTCGGCGCGATCGGCATGCGGTTATGCGACAGCTTCGTGCGGGATGGCACGTCGCTGATGGTATTCGAAAGCGTGCGCGATCAGCCCGCGGTCTGATCGCGCATGGCGTTCAGCAGCGCGCCAACACTGTCGCCGTTGCGCGTGATATAGCTGGTGTAATCGTTGCGTTGCGTTAGCCGCAGGCTGGTGCCCTCGGCTTTCACGTCGATAATCTTGGGCTGGCCTGTCGACTCACTCACAATCCACTGAACAGTGTTCGCCTTCTGACTTGGCCGTTGGATCAGGGTGCCTACGGCAGCACCATCCCCGGTTTGAATCGTACTGGTCATGCGGAACGTGACACCTTGAAACTCACCGAGCTTGCCGAAAATGTTATTCAATAGCACGCGACGGAATAACTGGGTGTACTCCTGCTGCTGCGCCGGAGTGGCCTGCCGGACGAACCGGCCGAGACAGAACCGAGCAATCCCGTCGATGTCGACATCCTGTTCGATCAAGGGCGCAAGGCGCTGCTTTTTGTCGTCATACGAACCCGGCCCGTTGATGATCGTCATCAGGCGACTGCCGAATGACGTGACAAAGGCGGTTGCTCCGTCAGCACCTTGTGCGAGGGCCAAGTTGGGCAGCAGTGACGCCGTAAGGGCGAAAGTGGCGCGGCGAGATAGCATAAGTGGAGGCCTCAACGTTTGAACCAGGCCGGGACCGTTGCGGGATCAGGCACGCGCCTGGCTTCGATCTCCGATTGCCGGTTCTGACGATACAGACTGCGAAAGGTTGCATAGGGGTCCAACGCGGACTTCTTGATGTTGTCGATCGGGTCCAGCGCCCGCTCCCGCGCGTCGACTCCCGCCGTTCCGTATCGTGCGAGGCCAAGTGTACGGCTGCCACCGAAGGTCGCGAATGTCAGTGGATCCAGCAATACGTTGCCCGCGAACCCGACCGTGTCGCGCGGGTTGGATGGGCCAAGAACCGGCAGGAACAGAAATGGCCCCTCACCCACGCCCCAGAGCGCGAGCGTCGTGCCGAAGCCGCTGTTATGCTCCGGGTAGCCTAGGTCGGTCGCCACGTCGAACAGCCCGCCCACCCCGGCGGTGCTGTTGATGAGAAATCGCATCATCGAATCGCCAGCGCGGCGCGGCCTGGCCTGCAGCACGTCGTTGGCGAAAATCACGGGGGTGGTTATGTTTGCAACGACGTTATGAATGGGCCGGCGTACAACTTCCGGCACGGCGTAGCGGTAACCGCGGGCGACGGGCGCCAGGAAGTACGTGTCGATGCCATCATTGATACGATAGAAAAATCGGTTCGTCGGTTCGATCGGGTCGTTGTTGGCCTGGTACTCGGCCAATGCGTCCGCGTCCCCGACGGGTGGCCGGTCGGCACACGCGCCGAGTAGTAGGAGGGCGGCGATAAGTGGGCGTAGTGGCGACATCGATGACCCTCTCGGCAGAGCACGGAAGGTTTAGCGGCCCCACGCGTGAAAGCAAACAGTTGCGGCAGCGCTGGCGTTGCATCGCCGCTACCGTATATGTGGTGACACACGACTGATAGCGGATTTAGGCCCATGAACAACATGTCCCCCATCGGCACAACGCTGGAGCGCTGGCTGACCGGCCCTCGCTTTGCCGCCCTGCCTGCGCCCGAGGTAACGGCAGCACCGGCGCTGTCGTTCGAGTTCTTCCCGCCCAAGACCGACGCGCTTGAGTCGCAGCTCTGGTCCTGCGTTCGCCGGCTAGAGCGTTTAGCCCCCCGGTTCGTGAGCGTAACCTACGGCGCCGGTGGCAGCACGCAAACCCGCACCCACGCGACCATCGAGCGTCTGGTGCGGGAGACGACGCTGACCCCCGCTGCCCATCTGACCTGTGTCGGCGCGTCTCGGGGTGAAGTGGACGATGTGGCCCGGCAGTATTGGGATGCAGGCGTGCGCCATATCGTAGCACTTCGGGGCGACGCGCCGGGCAGTGACGACTACGCGCCGCATCCGGACGGCTATGCGTACGCCAGCGACCTGGTGGCCGGGTTGAAGCGGGTAGCTGACTTCGAGATCTCGGTCGCGGCATATCCGGAGACCCATCCGGCGGCCGTCAGCGCGGGAGCCGATCTGGACAACCTGAAGCGCAAGTTGGATGCCGGTGCCTCACGGGCAATCACCCAGTATTTCTTCGACGGTACGGTGTTCCTGCGTTTTCTGGATCGGGCGCTGGCGGCGGGGATCACGGCACCGATCGTGCCTGGTATCATGCCGGTGTCTAATTTCGCCCAGGCCGCAAAGTTCAGCGCCATGTGCGGCACAAGCATCCCGGATTGGATGGGACCGCTGTTCCAGGGTACCGAAGAAGACCCTGAGACCCGGCGCATGATCGGCGCGATCGTGGCCGCCGAGCAGGTTCGTTTGCTGCAAGTCAACGGCGTCGATGAGTTTCACTTCTACACGCTGAACCGCGCGGACCTGACCTACGCTATCGCCCACCTTCTCGGCGTCCGCGCCCAGCTGTAGCAGCGTCGTCATAAGTTCCCTGGCCCTGGCGGATCAGGGAACTTTGCCCGCGCCCTACTGAGCCGTTTTCAACCAACGAACCTGGCGCTTTTAAATGTGGTCTCAGCCGGCGAGCGACGGTGGAGCCATGTATGATCTGAGAATTTGCGACGCAACACGACCATTATAAAGTTTCGCTTCCGTGCTAAAAACGTTACGCTTATCGTGCAACGTTGATGTGGAGCACAGAATGGCTGGCGGCGGTCCTCCCGAGACTTTTAAGATTGTGCGGTACGTGGCCGGTCCTCAGGATTTAAACGGCAATCCAACGTTTACACCAACGATTATGCATGTGGTTGTAAGCCCGGCTGATCGGATCAAAATCGCTGAAATCCTTGGCATTACCGACGTGGCCGAGCAGAAGCGCTTACTGTCCGGTTCAGTAAGTATAAATGCACCGAGCTCCCCGGCTGCGGAAACTGGGCGTCGTATCGTGGATGAGAAAGGAAAAGAGTAGGCAACGCTGGTGACAAAGGACCGGGTCTTCGTCAAGTCGCTTGGTCGAGACGTAAAATGTGCTTCTGTTCTGAGGCTGTTACCTAGTTCCACCAACATTAATTGGCGACCTGCACCGGCCTTCGAAGGCGACGTTAGCCTGTTTGAAATGGTTCCGGACGCCCATCCTATCGCCGTTGAGTCTGCCTCCGGCCGTTTTATGACACTGGTTGGCGAAGACCTGTTTCTCGCGACCCCTGGGTTTCGGGAATCTACGCGATGGGTCGTAGGCCATGTTCCTGCTGGCGGCCTCCAGCCCGGAGCGGAATACTGGGTGCTCGCTGACTCTGGCCTAGTCGGCGAATTAGAAGGCTCATCGGTATTGCCTAAAACACATCTCGGCCGGGCTCGCTTACTTGGCGTCCTTGTCGGGCCAGACGATCGACCCCTCAACCTCAATGCTTTCGCGCCGCTCGCCATAGCCACACAAGCCCCAGACCGCGGCGTCCCGGTGACCGTGATTATTGGCACATCAGCCGAGGTGGGAAAGAGCACGGCTGGCCTCGCGGTATTGCAAACGCTTCTGTCCCGTGGCCTCGGTAACGTGATCGCTTTAAAGGCGACCGGCACGGCCTCGATTCAGGAAACCGCGCGCTACGCCGATTATGGCGCCCGGCAAACGTTCGACTGCATCGATTTCGGTCTACCGACGACCTATCCGTCTGGCCGGGACGACATCGCGCCGATCTTCGAGGCCGCGCTCTCCCATATTTTATCATTGCAGTCGGACGCGATTCTGATCGAGTGCGGCGGCGACCTCTTTGGCGCCAATGTTCCCGTCTTCCTTAAGAGTCTGAAGCGTCGCCGTCCAGAGATGCGGATTGTCGTTGCCGCTTCGGATGCCGCCGCCGCTTTGGGTAGCAAATCCGTACTCGATAGCACGGGCCTGGAAATCGACTTTTTTACGGGCCCGTGCACCGACACGCCCACCTTACTCGCCCGTACCGAACGGCTTTGTGGGCGTCCGGCTATGAATTTGCTGAGCAGTCATAGGGGTGCGGCGAAACCGAAGCTTGTAGCGAGCCGCATATGACTAAAGCTTCAATCATAGATAGGACCCAAGGCGCCGTTGCTGCATCGACCGGAGAATTCGCGGCCAGTATTCGAAAAGCCAGTTCCGGTGCAAATAATTCCGATGGTTTACAATCGATAGAGACCTTGGCTCAGTGGCACCGAGTCAGCTTCTTGCTACAAAATCAATCCCAGATCGAATGGTGTTGGGCAGCTGGTATCGTCAATATCGACCAGTTCTTCAATCAGACCTCTACCTTAACGCAGTGTACGGTAGCCAATACGATACTTAGCCAACAAGAGTGTTGCCTGAATCCAAGTTGTTCTGCGTGTGATCAGCCCCATTCCATGACAAATGCTCTTACCGTAACCGCACATTTACAAATGCACGTCACGCGCTCCTTAACGTACTCCGAAATTAAAACGGAAATCGATAGTGGAAAACCAATTTGCGCGCATATTTCCTGGATTGTCTCTGGAGTGAGCGAAGGCGGCCACCTACCAATGATTATTGGGTACCGGGATGCACTCGAAACATTAGCCATCGCCGATCCATTATACGGGCTGGCTGAGATAGATTATTCCGTATTCAAAGACTCCTATCGACAGGTCGGCCACTGGGACGAGAGCTACTACCTCAAATAATTACTGCCCCGAGGAAGCCATGCCCCTTCAGCACAACGAGCCATCCGACGCGGTATACAAATTAGTTCATGAAAGGCTCGGGGCTCTTAACTACCATCGCGCCTTCTATACTCCTCACCTCAGTACAGCCGACCCGGATAATCTCAAAATTTCTACGCCCCATCGTGTCGGGTTTCTGACGGCACAGGGCCTTGAGGCTGGTGGTATGTGGCATCGGGACATCGAGCGTAGAGGCTGGCGTTTTCTTATCCATCATGGCGATAAAGTCGTGGCGGCGGTCGACACCGTGATCGGCAAAGACGGCAATCATAGTTTAGGGCACATCGACGAAGGGCCAGTTGTCGCCGGCATGGAGAAGGCCGTACGCTTCGCGGAGGGGCACGCGACGATCCGTTCCGGCAGCTTTGAGCCGATCTTCGTAATAGCGCCGAGTTTCAGCGTCTCTTTTCTTCTGCTACGTAACCGCACGCCCAGCAGCAGCGATCACCTAATCGCTCTTCCCCCGCTATTCGCTGGCTTACAGGCCGAAGAACTACTGCTGCCGGAGAAGGCTGCAATCGTACTTCGAAACATTTCTATTCGTAGACGCGCGCATATTTCGAATAGCCCGGACGGGCAGGGGTCAGTCAGTGAACCGTTGTGACCGTAGCACCTTTACCACGAGGTTTCGTCAGTCCTGACAGTAGTGCCTGCGCGCGCATCGTGTCTGGCAACCCGGGCGAATGAGCAAAGCGCGGTACCGTGGCCTGCAATAGCGCGCGGGCTTTCGACACAGCGCCGGCTCGCGCCCAAAGCTCTGCAAGATCGGCCGCCGCCCTTAGCTCCCACCAAGCCGCGCCCTGGTCCCGCGCAATACGGAGACTTTTTTGCAGCAGCGCGACCGTTGCACGCTCGTTCCCCTGGCAAAACTGTGCTTCCAGACGCACCAATTCTGCATGGCACCAAACTTCACCCGTGCGGTCCAGCAGGCTGGACGCTCGCTGCAGTAGGGCCAGCGCGGTATTCCGATCGCCAATGAGCCAGGCCTGTTCAGCCACGGCACTTAGTAGAAATGGGAGATGTACAAAGTGTTGGGCTTGCTGAAGCTCATCCAGGCTTACCAGCATTGCTTTCAGCACCTCGACACTTCCTGCGGTGTGAATTGTGGCCCAGCCCTGCGCGATCGTGCCTTCCCGCAAGCCCGTAAACGTCTCGTGCTCAGTATTGAAGGCGATCAGCTGGCTCGCCTGCGTCAGTACCCGGGCGTTATCGCGCACGATCATCCCTTGCAGGCAGGCCCGCCGCAGACTGGCCATAATGCTTGGCATCGACTTCGATTGCCGGGCATGTCGCATGCCGTCATGCAATGCCGCCATCGCGTCTGTGATCCGGCCCTGCGCCGTAAGACAAATTGCCAGGTTGCCGTAGGTCGACGACCGTGGATCTCTTGCCGTCCGCGTCCCGGCCGTCTCAGTCTCTATCTCCTTATAGCGCGCCACGACCGTCTCCATTTCCATGCGGGCCGTCTCGAACTCACCGCGCAGCAACCGGGCGGAGCCGCGCATACGCGCGGCCCAAAGCGCTGCCAGAGGAAGGGTGCCCCGTACGGCCACATCGTCCAACTCGGCGGCGTATTGCAGCATCTGCGCCGATTCCGAACGCGCGAAGTGGTAGTTCAGTGCCAGGGCATCCAGCACCACCACGAGGCGCGTGTGGTTTTCCAACTCCAAACAGAGATCCCTAGCCCGTTCGAATGTCGCTCGCACATCGTCATAGCCGGACCCGCGATGGTCGATTTGTGCGAGCCCCAACTCGATCAGCACTTCCAATTCCAAAGCCGACCGAGCCAGTTCGTCCGGTAATGACCGGGCATGCAGCACCGCCTGCTGCAAATGCTGAGCACGCTCTATTAGCGCGTATCGCCCGCGCGCCCGCAGCGCTGCCTTGCGATAAAGCTGAGCCGCTTTTTCGTGGTGCCCCGCCCACCCGTAATGCAGCGCCACTTGCTCAGGCTCTGTCGTCGTCCCCAGGCCGTCCTGCCGGTCCAGCACCGCCGCAATCTTCAGGTGCAGCTCGCGCCGCCGCGGCCCCATCAGAGTCCTATAAGCTGCCTCTTGTATCAACACATGCCGAAACGCGTATAAACTGTTCTCGCCTTCGCCGTGTTGGGTGACAAGCCCGTGCTCCGCCAGCTCGCTTAAGTATTGTAGTAACGGGGCCGTCTCTTGCTCAGCTACCGCTTTCAGGAGGTGGAAATGGAACTCCCGGCCGATCACCGAAGCAATTTGGGCGACGTCCCGCGCCCTTCCTGCCTGGTCTAGCCGCGACGCAAGTAGAGATTCCAATGAGGACGGCACTCCCGAGATCGGCTGCTTGGCCTGGAGCATTGCCGATGATCCAACCGGGCTCACGTGGTCCACGACTGATTGCGTCAACTCCTCTATAAATAATGGTAAGCCGTCGGAACGCCCGATGATCTCCGTCACCGTCTCACTCGTGACGGGAAGCCCTTGGATGATTTGCCTGATCAGCTTCGCCGCCTGTCGGTGATGGAGGCGGTTCAGCACGATGTTGGCAACCAACGGATTTGTGGCCCAATCCGGCAGGCTCTCGCGCCGCGTCGTCACCAGCGTCAATGTCGGCCCGGCCTCTGCTCGCCTCACGCGGCGTGCCAGCCATTCCCCTGTGGTCGGGTCGATCCAATGCAGGTCCTCGATGACGATCACCGCGGCTCCACCCCGAGTGGTCGTTGAGACGTAGGCGTCGATGGCGTCGAACGTCGTCTCCTTCAGCCGCCGCGGCGTCGTCTCTGGAAGCTCATCCTCCTCGCGTCCGACCCCGCGGAGCAATCGCCTGATGGCCGTTGCAGAATCCGACGGTAGTGCCACTCCGACTAGCAACTCGTCGAGCTTGCGCCGGATCTCATGGCCCGTGTCGGACGCCTGCAGCCGAGCTATCCGTTCAATAGCCTGACGTACCGGCAAGAGCGGAGAGCCGGTACCGTTCGGAGAGCAGGCCAAATGCAACGTCGGCGAAGCGGCCGCGAATTTTTCAACGAAAGCCGCCACCAGCCGGGATTTGCCGATCCCTGGCTCGCCGGAAATGAGTACGATCCGGCTATCGCCCGCTTGCGCGGATCGCCATCGAGCACCAAGCAGTTCGAGCTCTTCCTGCCGCCCCACGAGCGCCGCCCGGCGCGGTCGCAACGCTGCGAATCGGCTGACCCCCGCTCGCTCGCCTTTGACTGCGAACGCATGCAACGGCCGGCTTAATCCTCTGAGCATCAGCTTGCCCATTTTCTCATACTCGAACAGGCCGCCGGTCAGCTGCCGCGTCCGCTCGTCGATCAGTACGGTCCCGGGCTTGGCCTTGGCCTGTAGTCGCGCGCCGATGTTAGGTGCCTCGCCGAGTGCAATCACCTGCAAGGACGTGCCGGACCCGATCACGTCCCCCACGACAACCTCCCCGGTCGCGATACCGACGCGCACCGAAAATTCGCTTGGATTAGCCCCCAAGGCCCGCACGCGTGCAGTGACCTGCAGGCCGCAGCGTACGGCTCGTTCGGCGTCGTCTTCCCTGGAGTTTGGATAGCCGAAATAGACCAGGATGCCGTCGCCGATATAGCGGGCTACATATCCACCAGCGTTGGCAACGACGTCGTCGACCGCGGCCTGGTAATCTTTAATGACCTGGCACAGATCCTCCGGGTCTAGCCTGGAACTCATCGCAGTCGATCCGACAAGGTCGATGAACATTACAGTCAGTTGGCGTCGCTCAGCCGAGGGAACGTGCGGGCGGGGGGCAGCGGCTTTTGCTGGCAGGTCTGCGTTCGGGTTACCACAATGGCCGCAGAATCGGTTTCCTGCAGTGTTGGCTTGGCCGCAAATCGTACACGACCACTCGTTTGGTAAGCCGCAATTCGCACAGAATCGGCTCGCGGTCGCCATCTCATGCTTACAACGGAAGCAAACCACCATATTCCCCCATTCGCCCGACAGAGTCTGATGAGCAACGGACATTGTCCGTCAAGCAAAGCTTTAAAGTCCGGGGAAAATGGTTGGAACCATTGCGTGGTGTATCAGTGTTGCCGCTGTAGCCCTAATTTGGGCCATCAACCGATAGTAGGCAGCCGAGCCGGAAAACTGACCATCGAGATGTCGCTGATGCCCGCGTATCACCGTGGCAATGTAACGGCGTTGAGCGGCTTATTTGCAAATTTACTCAAGTACCATGGCACCAGCCAGGCGAGTGATGACGGCTTTGTTGAGAGACGACGACGATGGACGGGCGGCATGCAAGACCCGTCGATCGTCTCGGAGGTCCTGGATCGAGATCGACACCGACGGACAGGAGTCCGGGGGTCGATAGGTGCTCGGTCAGCCTGCCGCCGCTGGCGGCCTGACCGAGCGGATAGTCCTATTGAGCAATGTAGTCTCCTCAACCACGATACGATGTGCGATCGACCACGGGTGAGTCAGCCACTTGCTTCTCCACTGCGGTCTCAACAGTTGCATACCGTCGACGCATGGATCGTTGCCGACCGGGCGCCGTTCATCGCGACCGAGGCGGGTGGTGCGGCTATTCACCACCACCCGCTTGGCCGTATCGTTATGTCAGCGTCGGGCCGCGATCTGAGCCATGGGTGCGTTGCACGCTGTCAACACCATCGCCTGGGCCAGCATCTCGGGAACCAGTTGGCCATTCGCGTTGGTCACGTAGGTAGCATATACGCCGGTCCCGGCGGGCACCTCCACCTGTGCGAGGTTATTTCCCTCGCTCTCGGCATAGGCGGCCGAAGTGCCCAGAAGCAGCGTGGTCGCCAACAGTGCGGTCTGAAATACTTTCATAACGTCCTCCTCGCTTTTGCTGCCTGTCGAAGGCAGGGGACCTGGTCCCGTCCGGTGCACCGGTATCGATGCGCCTGACGACAACCTGGGCCATGGCTAGGTTAGACGGAGTGAGCTGCGCCACACCCGTAACGATAAATCTCACCTCGAGGTTCAACCGTCGCCGTCCACGCCTTCGAGCGTTAGCCGGCGCAAGGCCTCCACCTCGCGGAGCGTGATCTGCCCATGCGCCAGCGTGATCCAGTCGCGATCGCGCCAGGCGGATAGCTGCTTGTTGATAGTTTCTCTGGACAGCCCCGTCAGTGCACCCAGTTCGCGTTGCGACAATGGCGCCTCAATCAGCAAGCCGTTCGGAACAGGGTGAGAATGCACTGCGGCCAGCTGAATGAGCGCTTTTGCCAGCCGGGCTGGGCCGGGTAAGTCGGCGCTGTCTTGCCGCAGTTCCGTCGCTTCCCGGAGGCGGCGGCTGATCACACCCACCATGGCGAACATCGCATCTGCCGACCGCGCTACCAGGTGCCGAAATGCGTCAGCCGGAATCGCAAGCAGACAGCAATTTGACAGGCCGACCGCGTGGGCGGAGCGCGGCCAAGCATTCAGCACCGCTAGCTCGCCAAACATGCTTCCTGGCCCGCACACCTCAAGCACGACCTCCCGACCATTCGCGGTGCTTGTGGTCAATTTCACGAAGCCGTTCAGAACTACAACCACGGAACGCCCCTGGTCGCCCTCCACGAATAACGTTTCTCGTTCCAAGACGGTCACGATCTGGGAGCTGCGTAGCAGCGATTGTAAGTCGTCGTCCGACGCAGCGCCGAGGACCCGATGTTTACGTAACGCGGTCATGACGTCCTTGGATCGACCTAAAGCGGGTTCCGATTTCATAAAAGTAGTACTCTTCGTTTGAAGCTGTTACATGATAAGTGAAGCATAGATGTGTTCGTTACGGCCACTCCGGTGCCATGTTCCAACCGGTAGACTCAAGTAAATATTGGTTTACTCGCGCAGCTCACGCCAAGGAGGGATTGGATAGGCGCGTGCCCTTCGCTTCAGGCGGGCGTGACCAGCCCCGATCCACAAGAACCGTCTCCGGTGCCGGCGCCCCCGGCTCGATCGCGTGGTTGAGGCCCCTGGTTGCCAGTTGATGCAGCCCCGGCGCATCGCGGCCTTCATCGAGAGGCCCAATGTGGCTTGAAAGCAGTCCATCGCCGGCACGCGGGTATGGTCATCCACGCCGCCGGGAGAGGGTGAGGTGTCGAACGCGCATGGGTCGCGTGGGTGATTCGATTGCGGATAGCTTATGAGGCCTCGACCTCGAAAAATGTCTCGACGATCTCAATCGTCGTCGTGTCGGGCCGGCAACCCTGCTAGACAGATCGCGATGTCGACTGTCCATGCAATTCTCACCAGCGCCTTCCACTCAAAAGTGAAATGGATGCGCGAGGCACATTTCGGTTCCGACCACATCGAAGTCTTGAAGACCGCGAGAACGCTGGTGGATCGGACGTGATGATCCTTGCAGCCGAACGCGATGGTCGTCGGAGACCCGAGCTGATCCGTCGTCTGTTCGACGCGTTTTGGGCACGTAGATCGTCGGCGATATCTTCGGAAACCGAGGCCAAGCGCGGCACTGCATCCAATTTGTTCGATGGTTCGACCATAAAGGGGCTGCGGACAGAACCGCTACAGCCCTTGATCAGGCTCTAACGAAATGTCCGACTACCTCGCCCGGCTAAATCCGGAGCAACGCGCCGCGGTGGAGGCGATGGACGGCCCGGTTCTCGTGCTGGCCGGGGCCGGCACGGGCAAGACGCGCGTGCTTACCACTCGATTTGCGCATATCTTGCTTACGGGCCGCGCGGCGCCGGGCCAGGTGCTGGCGGTCACCTTCACGAACAAAGCGGCGCGTGAGATGCGGGACCGCGTGGGCGGTATCCTGGGTCGCCCGGCCGAGGGCCTGTGGCTCGGCACGTTCCACGCCCTGTGCGCCAGAATGCTGCGCCGGCATGCAACGCTCGTGGGCCTCACGTCCGGGTTCACGATCCTCGACAGCGACGACCAGCTACGCGTGCTGAAGCAGGTGATGGAGGCCGCGCATATTGACACCAAGCGCTGGGTTCCTGCAGCGCTGATGGGCATGATCCAGCGCTGGAAGGACCGCGGCCAGACGCCCGACCGGGTGACGGCGGCGGAGGAGGGCGACTTCGCGCTCGGACAATCCCGCGTGCTGTATGCGGCGTACCAGGCGCGGTTGGCGCAACTCAACACGGCCGATTTCGGCGACCTAATTCTCCATATGACCGAGGTGCTGCGTAATCACCCGGATATCCTGGCCCAGTACCACCGCATGTAGCGCTACATTCGGGTCGACGAATATCAGGCTACGAACCTCGTACAGTACAGGTCGCTGCGGCTGCTGTCGCAGGGGCACAAGATGATTGGGTGCGTGGGCGATGACGACCAGTCGATCTATTCGTGGCGGGGCGCGGAGATTGAGAACATCCTGCGGTTCGAGAAAGACTTCCCGGGTGCCGTCATCGTGCGGCTCGAAAGTAATTATCGTTCGACGACCCCGATCCTGGGCGCGGCCTCGGGCCTGATCGCCCATAACGAGGGTCGGCTGGGTAAGACGCTGCGCACCGGCCGTAACGACGCGGATGGCGACGCGGTGCAGGTCGTAAGCCTGTGGGATAGCGATGAGGAGGCGCGCATGGTCGGTGACCGCGCCGAGCGGCTGCGGCGCGACGGCCATAAGCTAAACGAGATCGCAATCTTGGTCCGCACCAGCGCCCAGACCCGTGCGTTCGAAGAACGAATGATCTCACTCGGTCTACCGTACCGGGTCGTGGGCGGCCTGCGGTTCTATGAGCGGCAGGAGATCCGCGACGCCATCGCCTACATGCGCGTGTTGCACCAGCCAGCCGATGATTTAGCGTTCGAGCGCATCGTGAACTTGCCGCGCCGTGGCGTGGGGGAGGTCGCGATCCGCGCCATGGCGACGGCGGCGCGGGAACAGCAGATCCCCTTGGCGGAGGCCGCCGCCCGGCTATCCGAGGCCGGCGTGCTGAAAGGCAAGATGAAGAAGGCGCTGGCCGAATTGTTCCAAGGCTTCGCCCGGTGGCGCGAGCACCTGGAGCGTGACGGTCACGTGCTGACGGTCGCGACGCTGCTCGATGAAAGCGGCTATACCGAGATGTGGCGCCAGGACAAATCACCCGACGCGCCGGGCCGGGTCGATAACCTGAAGGAGCTGGTGCGCGCATTGGCCGATTTCGACACGCTGGCGGGCTTCCTCGACCACGTGTCGCTGGTGATGGAGAACGAGCAGAACGCCGACGACGACAAGCTCAGTATGATGACGCTGCATGGCGCGAAGGGGCTGGAGTTCGACACGGTGTTCCTGCCAGGCTGGGAAGAGGGCTTATTTCCAAGCCAACGCACGCTCGATGAGGGCGGGCAAAAGGGGCTGGAGGAGGAGCGCCGGCTGGCTTATGTCGGCCTGACCCGGGCGCGGCGACGCTGCATCGTCAGCTACGCCGCTAACCGGCGCCTGTACGCAAATTGGCAAAGCAGTATACCGAGCCGCTTCGTGGACGAGCTGCCGGAGGCGCATGTCGAACGGTCTGGCAGTGCCGCGATGCAGCGGGAGTCGAAGATGCTGGCAGCCCCCAGCGTGTTCGGCGCCGGTCCGCTAATGGCCCGGCGCGCGCAGCAGGTTGCGGCGTGGGAGCTGCCAGAGCGACCGAAGCGGGCCGAGGCGCTGCCGGTTGGCACCCGCGTATTCCATGAAAAATTCGGCTACGGAAACGTGCTCGCCGTCGACGATGACCGGCTGGAGATCGCGTTCGAAAAGGCCGGACAGAAACGCCTGCTAGACCGATTTGTGGAGAAAGCATGAGACGCCGGGCCGGGCCGCTGGAGACGCTGTGGGTAGAAGTGCCGGAGCATGCAGTCGACGCGTATGAAGCGGCGATGGCGACCGCGTGCAGCACGATCGGCTTTTTCTTGACCGATGAAGACGCTCGGCTGTGGCGGGTGGAGGGCGTGCGCGACGTTGCGGATACTTTGCCCGATGGCGCGATGGCGTTGGCCGCGCTGGTTTCCGGCGTCGAAGCGCCGTTGTATCGCGCGGCGACGGAGGCGGAGGGCTGGGTTTTGCGCACCCAGGCTGCGTTCCCCCAACAATTAGTCGGCCGGCGGTTCGCCATTCGCGGCACGCACGATGGAGGGGTCTCGCCACCGGGCCGGATTACATTGGTGCTTGACGCGGGTTTGGCGTTTGGCTCGGGTGAACACGGCTCGACACGCGGCTGCCTGCGTGCGCTGGAGACTGTTGCCCGACGGCCACGGCGGCGCGTTCTGGATATGGGCACCGGCTCCGGGATTCTGGCAATGGCGGCGGCACGGCTACTACGCCGGCCAGTACTCGCGACCGATATCGAACCGTGGTCCGTTCGCGTGGCCGGTCAGAACGCGTTGGCAAACGGGGTAGGGCGGCTGGTGCGACCCATCCTTGCCGATGGCTGGCGCAGTCCGGCCGTACGCCGCGGCGCACCCTATGATTTGGTGTTTG
Source organism: Rhodospirillales bacterium (assembly GCA_031428635.1). Classification (GTDB taxonomy): domain Bacteria; phylum Pseudomonadota; class Alphaproteobacteria; order Acetobacterales; family Acetobacteraceae; genus JANPPS01. The sequence goes on along the minus strand of JANPPS010000155.1, from coordinate 5,247 downwards.
CCAATATTCTTGCGCGCCCGCTATGCCAGATGGCGCGTGACCTGGCGCTGCATGTGGCGCCTGGCGGGCGCGTAATCCTGGCTGGGTTGTTAGGGACGCAAATCCGTATGGTTCTCGCGGCACACCGGCGGCACGGCTTGATGCTCGCCAGTGTGCTGCGGGAAGGACCGTGGGCGACGCTAATCTTGCGGCGTCAGCTGTAGTGACGGTTCCGCTCGAAACGCGCATCGAACACGTGGCCGACGTCGGCGCGATTGAGGCCGATATCGGCCAGCTCGCGGTCGGTCAGGCCAGCAAGCTCGTTCGTAACGGCGCGACGGTGCATCATGGCCGTCAGTCCGGCGAACAGGGTACGGAACAGGCTGGTACGCGCGGGACGGTCGATGACCGGTGCGCGGTAGCTCATAGTCTCGGCAATCATTATTTTCATTTGGCTGTTATTCACGGGGTCCGCCATCATCAAGTCCTCAATACTGCTGAGCGCTATCTAGCGTTGAGTTGCTGCATTGCAGCACGCTTACATACGCTCCCTGGCCCGCGCCTTGCGCATGGCTACAATCGCAGCCATGTGAAAATAGTGAAGCTTTCATGAACGCCAGAATTGATGCGCTGCGCTCGGTGATTACTGCGGCGGGGCTGGACGGGTTCATCGTCCCCCGCGCGGACGAACAGCTGGGCGAGTACGTGCCAGCCTGCGCCGAGCGGCTGGAATGGCTGACGGGGTTCACGGGATCGGCGGGCCTGGCGATCGTTATGATGGACCGGGCAGCTGTGTTCAGCGACGGTCGCTACACGCTGCAGCTGGCACAGGAGACGGATGGCGCCGTGTTTGAGCGCGTGCACATGATCGATATGCCGCCGCCAAAGTGGCTCGCCCCGTACGCGATGGGGCGGCGCATTGGCTATGACCCGTGGCTGATGAGCCAGTTGGCAGTCTCGACCTACACTGAGGCGGGCGTGACGCTGGTGCCCTGCGCCAATCTGGTCGACGCGGTCTGGGCCGACCGCCCAGCCCGGCCAACGGCGCCGGCCGTCGCGCATCCCCTGCAGTGGGCGGGTATGCCGTCGGCGGAAAAGCGCGCGGCGATCGGACAGGCGCTACGGGAAGCGCGACACGACGCGGCGGTATTGACGGACACGGCGTCCGTGGCATGGCTATTCAACATACGCGGTGCCGACCTGCCGTACACGCCGGTGGCCTTGGGGTTTGCGCTGGTTACGGCGTCGGGCGCCGCGACGCTGTTTATGGATGGGGATAAGCGGGCGGACCTGCAGGCCTGGCTGGGGCCGGACGTCATAGGTTTGGAGCGGGCGGCGCTGCCGGACATGCTTGCCGCACTCGTGGGCCGTGTCGTGCGGGTTGATGCGGGCGGTAGCCCGACCTGGTTCGCGCAAACGCTGCGCGCGGCGGGCGCGACGGTCGTGGACGGGCCAGACCCGTGTGCGCTGCCCCGCGCGTGTAAAAACCAGACCGAGCAGGCGGGTGCCCGCGCGGCCCATTTGCGAGACGCGGTGGCGTTGTGCCGGGCGTTACACTGGATTGACCAGCAGGGTGTGGGCCAGTCGGAGACCGCGATCGCCGCCCGGCTGCGTGCATTCCGGGCCGACGCGCCGGAGTTCGCGGGTGAGAGCTTTCCCGCCATCGCCGGCGCCGGGCCGAACGGGGCCGTGATCCATTACCGCGCGGCACCCGGTCAGGACCGGGTGCTAAACGCGGACGAGGTGCTATTGATCGATAGTGGCGGCCAGTATCCGGACGGTACAACGGACGTTACCCGCACCGTCTGGACCGGACCGGGCGCGCCGCCGGCTGAGTTGCGGGACAGATTTACGCGTGTGCTACAGGGGCACATCGCGCTGGCAACACCGGTGTTTCCGGTAGGCGTGGCCGGGCTGCACTTGGACGCGTTCGCGCGTCGGCCGCTGTGGGATTTGGGGCTGGATTACGACCACGGCACCGGGCATGGCGTCGGCAGCTATTTGTCGGTGCATGAGGGCCCGGCCAGTATTTCTCGGGCAGGGCGAATGACGCCGCTGGCGCCCGGCATGATCCTGAGTAACGAGCCGGGATTCTATGCGCCGGGCGAGTACGGCATTCGGTTAGAGAACCTACTACTGGTGCAAGCGGTCGAGCCAAAGCGGTTGCGGTTCGAGGTGCTAACGCTGGCGCCGTTCGACCAGCGGCTGGTAAACGTCGATTTACTAACGGCCACGGAGCGTGCGTGGTTGGACACCTACCACGCACGGGTCGTAGCCGAAGTCGGGCCGCTGTTAGACGGGGCGGCCCAGGCGTGGCTTACGGTCGCATGCGGGGCGTTGGTGCCACAGCCGGCAGCAACGCCTCGATCTGGGATGTGAGCGACGACGGCGCGGTCGTGGACGGAAACCGGCCCTGAACGTGGCCGGCCGGGTCGATTAGGAACTTGGTGAAGTTCCACTTGATTGCGGAACCCAGTAGCCCGCCCTTCTGCGACTTCAGCCACACCCATAGCGGATGGGCGCCGGCGCCGTTCACCTCCGTCTTTGCAAACACGGGAAATGTCACGCCGAACCGCGTGTCGCAGAACGTCGCGATCTCGGTGTCCGAACCCGGTTCCTGATGGCCGAACTGGTCGCAGGGGAAGCCCAGCACCTCGAACCCGCGGGGGGCGAATTGGGTGTGCAGCGCCTGTAGCCCGGCATATTGCGACGTAAACCCGCATTTGCTGGCGACGTTCACAATCAGTAGGGCGCGGCCGCGATAGGCGTTGAGCGGCTGCTCCGTCCCGGCACCGGTTTGCGCGGAAAAATCGTATGCCGTCGTCATGTAAGCCCCCGCCATGCCAGAACCGCCACATGCCCGACCAGCGCGAAAACCGCCAGGGCATTGATGCCGAATACCAGCCCGCGTAGCCACACGTCGCTGGACTGGGTCTGCACCGCCGTATGCAACACGCGCCCGGCGATAAACGCCCACGCCGCCCAAAAATCCCACACCGTCACGGCCGCGAACTGCATCAGTAGCAGTATGGATACGTAGAACAGCACCGGTAGCTCGAACTGGTTCGACAGATTGCGGGTGATGCGCGCGATGGCCGGTGGCTCGCCCCCTGTGAACTCGAACGCGTTATAGCCGATTATGCCGCGCCTAACGGCCAGCGTGCGGGCGACCGATAGCCAGGCATACAGGCCGAACACTAGCACTATGTGCGCCAGCATTGGCCAGATCAGAAGCCAGATCAGGTCAGTCGGCGATCGCACGCCATTCAGCCTCCGTCACGGTCTGTACGCCTAGCTCGGCCGCGCGCCTCGCCTTCGACCCGGCGTCCGTGCCCAGCACTACGAGGTCCGTGCGTGCGCTTACGCTGTCACTGACCCGGGCACCTAACGCCAGCGCGCGCGCCTTCGCCTCCGGCCGGCTCATGGTTTCCAACGTGCCGGTGAAGACGACCGTCTTACCCGCCAGCGCGCCGCCGGCCGTCATGGCTGCGTCCTGCACCGTCAGTTGCGCGGATAGGTCTTCCAGCGCCTCGACGTTACGGGGGGCGCCGAAGAACTCGGCCAACTCCTCCGCCAGCGCGGGCCCCACGCCGATGATGCTGCCGAGCGTGAGCCGTGCCTCGGAGCCAATCACCCTCGCCTCCGTCATCTGCGCGCGCCAGTTGGACAGGCTGGTATAGTGCCGGGCGAGCAGCCGCGCATTCGTCTCCCCCACCCGGCGGATACCGAGCGCGTAGATGAACCGTTCCAGCGTGATCGTGCGCCGCTGTTCGATCGCGGCCAGCAGGGCGGTGACGGATTTGGCCTTCCAGCCCTCTCGCCCAAGCAGCGCGTCCTGATGCTGGGCGAGGCGAAAGATGTCGGCCGGCGTACGCAGCCAGCCACACGCGAACAACTCGGCAATGGTCTTGTCGCCCAGACCCTCGATATCGAACGCGGCGCGACTGACGAAATGGGATAGCCGCTCGGTCGACTGGGCCGGGCAGGTAAGGCCCCCGGTGCAGCGACGCACGACCTCACCGGGCGGGCGCATAGCGGGGCTGCCGCAGGCGGGGCAAGTGTCGGGGTACACATAGGGCTCGCCGCGGGGGGCGGTCAGTACGGGGCCGAGCACCTGCGGTATCACGTCGCCGGCGCGTTGCAGCATGACGGTGTCGCCGGGGCGAATGTCCTTGCGGGCGATCTCGTCTTCATTGTGCAGCGTGGCGCGGGTGACGGTCACGCCGCCGACGGTGACGGGTGCCAGCCACGCGACGGGGGTCAATGCGCCGGTGCGGCCGACCTGGATGTGGATCGCCTCCAGCACTGTTGTGGCCTGTTCGGCGGGGAATTTCCACGCGACCGCCCAGCGGGGTGCGCGGCCGGCGGCGCCCAGGCGGCGTTGCAGGGCCAGGCTGTCGACTTTGTAGACCACGCCATCGATCTCGTACGGCAGCGACGGGCGCACGGTTGCCATCTGCCCCTGAAATGCCGCCGCGTCGCCGGGGCCGGGCAGGGTGCGATCGAGGTCGCTGACGGCAAAGCCCCAGCCACGCAACCGATCGAGGAACCCCGAATGCGTATCGGCCGGCGCCTCACTGGCGTCACCCATTGCATAGGCGAAGAATTGTATCGGGCGCTGGGCGGTGATGCGTGCATCCAACTGCCGTAACGATCCGGCGGCCGCGTTGCGCGGATTGGCGAATTGGCGTTCCTGCGACGCGTTCAGTGTCACGAAATCGGCGCGGGTCATGTACACCTCACCCCGGATTTCGATCAGCGCCGGGGCGTCGCCCTGTAGGCGCTGCGGCACCGCCGGTACGTGGCGCAAATTGGCCGTCACGTCCTCGCCCTCGGTACCATCGCCACGGGTGGCGGCGCGGACCAGTACGCCGTGCTCGTACAGGATTGACAGCGACAGGCCGTCGATCTTCGGCTCTGCCACCAGCGGCAGAGGGGCGGCGTCGTCCAGCAGCAGAAACCGACGTACGCTGGCGATAAAGTCGACGAAGCCGACATCGTCGAACACGTTGTCGAGCGAGATCATCGGCACGCGGTGACGCACCTTCGCGAACCCGGCCGCGGGCGGTGCGCCGACGGTGGCGGGCTGGGTCAGCGTGGGATCGCTGGCCTCCATCGTGCGGCGTTGGGCGACCAGCGCGTCGTACTCGGCGTCGGTGATCGTGGGCGCGTCGTTTTGGTGGTAGGCGATGTCGGCGGCGGCGATCTGGTTCAGCAGCGCCCGGTAGGCGGCGGTCATGCGGCGTGGCCTAGCAGGCTGTCGGCGGC
>JANPPS010000154.1:0-42271 GCA_031428635.1 Rhodospirillales bacterium | reverse complement strand
GCAGCATTGAGCGCCGGGATTAAAATATCCCGGGTTAACCTGGCCATCATCGTGGGCGTGGTCGGCTACGCGGCATCGGTATATTTCGTCCTGACGCCCTCATTCGCCACGTCGTTCGACAACTGGATGATTGGCCTGCTGGGTGGCGCAGACCTGGGCTGGTTGGCTGGGATCGTGGTCTCCGGTGGCCGCTATCTTGTTCTCATGCCGCGGACCGCGCCATTCTTGCTTGCCGAAGGGGCGAAATAGACGGGGGCGCTCAACACGGGCCGCTGTCGATCGTCACGTACTCCCGGCTGGTTCGTAAAGTGCGTTAGGATCCTCGGACCGAATATGTTGGCGTCGAAACGGCCGTCGGTTGACCTAAATGACCGGGATAGACGCAAATCAGCAGACGCAACGGCCGGTTCAGTTTTCGCTACCAGCCTTGTTCGGATCACCAGTCATCGGCTGACTAAGGCCAAGGTCTAAACTCCGACCCCACTCGCTTCTCTATCGCTTCCAAGGTTGTCGGGCGTGCGCGCGCCGCCTATGCCCAGCGTAGACCGAGGATACCCATGGCCGAAAACATTTACACCCGCGTCCGCTTCGCCGTAGCCAGCGCACTTCGCGCGGCACTACCGGATCTGGACGACGCGACCTTGACGCCGCTGCTGGACCGGATCGAGGTCACGCCATCCCGCGACCCCGCCCACGGTGACATGGCCACCAACGCTGCCATGGTCGCCGCCAAACCCGCCCGCCAACCCCCGGCCCGGATCGCTGCGGCACTGGCGGCAGCCTTGGCCAACGGCCGCGACGTACTCTCCGCCACTCCCGCCGGCCCGGGTTTCGTCAACCTGACCCTGCGCCCCGAAAGCCTGCGCGCCACCATCCCCGCCATCCTGACCGAGGGCGAGGCGTTCGGCGACGGCACCGCAGGGCAGGGCATCCGCGTGAACGTGGAGTACGTAAGCGCCAACCCAACCGGCCCGATGCACGTCGCGCACTGCCGGGGCGCCGTAGTGGGCGATGCGCTGGCGAACCTGCTGGCCAAGGCCGGGTTTGCGGTCACGAAGGAGTACTACATCAACGACGCCGGCGCGCAGGTAACAGCGCTGGCCTGGGCCACGTACTGGCGCTATTTGCAGACAATCGGCACCGCCATGACCGAGGAGCACTACGCCGCCCAGGTGCCCGGCGGCCTGCAATATCGCGGCGACTACCTGGTTCCGGTCGGTGAGGCATTGGCGCGCGATCACGGTGCCACCCTAGCCGGCCCGGGCGCCACCATTGCCGACCCCGCGCAGTGGCTGGACCTCGTGCGCCAGACCGCGATCGACATGATGATGGCGTCGATCCGCACCGACCTCGCAGCACTAGGCGTGGTGCCGGACGTCTACACGTCGGAGGCCGCATTGGTCGCGGCGGGCGGCCCAGACCGAGTGATCGCCCGGCTGGACGCGCTGGGCCTGATCTATGAGGGCACGCTCGAACCACCCCGCGGCAAGACGCCCGACGATTGGGAGCCGCGGCAGCAGACACTGTTCCGCGCCACGCAATTCGGCGATGACGTCGACCGGCCGCTGCGCAAGTCGGACGGTAGCAACACGTATTTCGCGAACGACATCGCCTACCACGCGGATAAACTTGGCCGTGGCGCCGAGATTATGATCGACATTTGGGGCGCCGATCATGGCGGCTATGTCTCGCGGCTAGTGGCGGCGACGAAGGCGCTCGGTGGGCGACTGGACATCGTGTTGTGTCAGGTCGTGCACGTGCTACGCGATGGTAAGCCGGTGAAGATGTCCAAACGCGCCGGTACTTACGTGGCGTTGGCCGATCTGATCGAGGAAGTCGGGCGCGACGCCGTGCGGTTTACGATGCTGACCCGCAAGGCAGACGCGCAGATGGAGTTCGACCTCGACGCCGTCGTGGCGCAGACACGTGAGAACCCGGTGTTCTACGTGCAATACGCCCACGCGCGCTGCCGCTCCGTCCTACGCGCGGCGGCGGAGACGTATCCGATGGCGGACCTGGCTACAGCACCGCTCGACAGCCTGAATGACCCGGCCGAGTTGGCGTTGATACGCCGCCTGGCCGCCTGGCCACGCATGGTCGAGGGGGCGGCGCTGGCGCGCGAACCGCACCGGATAGCGTTTTATCTCTATGACTTGGCGGGCGACTTTCATATGCTGTGGAACCGGGGACGGGACGATTCGACGTTGCGTTTCCTGCAGGCGGACGATGCGCCGGCGACCATGGCGCGGCTGGCGTTGGTGTCGGCGACGGCCATCGTCATCCGGTCGGGGCTGTCGGTGCTGGGCGTGCAACCGGTTGAGGAGATGCGGTAGCGATGCGAAGCCTTTTGGACGGAATGGATATACCGCCGCCGCGTTCCAACCTCGCGCCGCCGCAACCCGGCTATCGCAGCACGGCACCCGCGCCGGACGGCATGACGCGCATTTTGGTGTTGGCCGCCTGCGGGTTGGGCGGCTTGCTGGCTATGGGCGGCGCGGGTTGGCTGGTATTCGGCCGAAGTGCCGCACCCGTCCCGATGATCGAGGCCGATAGCCGTCCCATTCGCGTCAAACCTGACAACCCCGGCGGCATGCAGATCGCAGGCGCGGAGGAGGTCGCGGCCGGCCCGCAGGCGATGGCCCCCGCAATCGAGGCGCCCGCCCCGCAGGCGTTGCGCGCCCAGTTGAACCAACCCACCCATTCTGCGCCCCGGCCCGCCGCCGTACCGGCCCCCGTGGCTACCCTGGCCCCCGTGGCTGGCTCGGCCCCCGTGGCTACCCCGGCTTCCGTGGCTGCCCCGGCATCGCCAGTATCCAACGCCGGGCCAGTGACCGCCGCGCGCATGCCGGCCCCTGCACCTGTCACCCCCGCCGGCCGGGTGACGGTGCAACTCGGCGCACTCGAGACCGAGGCCCAGGGCCGTGCCGAATGGGAGCGCCTGACCAAGAAGCTGCCCGTCCTGGCCGCGCGTCAGCCGCAATACCAGCGCGCCGAAATCGGCGGCCACAGCGTCTGGCGTATTCGTACGAGCGGTTTCGCCGACACGGCCGAGGCGACGGCGTTCTGTATCCAGGTCAAAGCCAAGGGCGGTGCCTGTAGCCTTGCCTTCTGACCCGGCGACGCGCGCCTCAATCATCGGCCTGTCCGGTCTGACGCTGACGTCGGACGAGGCGGCGATGCTGCGCGACGCCCCCCCGGTCGGCGTCATCCTGTTCGCCCGAAATATTGATGAACCGCGTCAGTTGCGGCGCCTGGTGGATGATATCCGGGACCTGGGGCCAGCCGTCTGCATCGACCAGGAGGGTGGGCGCGTCGCCCGGCTACGTCCGCCGCACTGGCCGGAATGGCCAGCCGCCGGCGCGCAGGCGGACCCGGACGCGGCCCATGCCACCGGTGTTGGGATCGGCGCGGCCTGCGCGGCGCTCGGTATCGGCATTGTCTGCGCCCCCGTGCTGGATGTGCGCCACCCGGACGGGCATAACGTGATCGGCGATCGCTCGTATAGCTCGGATCCAGCGCGGGTGGCGGCGATGGGGCGGGCAATGGTGAACGGATTACGGTCGCAGGGTGTGGTACCGGTGGCGAAGCACGCCCCGGGTCATGGTCGGGCAGGGGCGGACTCGCACCTCGACCTACCTGTCGTGCGTGGTGATCTGATGCATGATATCCAACCGTTCCAGGCGCTGCGGGACCTTCCATGGATGATGACGGCCCATATCCTCTATGCGGACATCGATCCGGACCGGCCGGCCACGTTGTCGCCCATCGTCATCGATCGCGTAATCCGCGGGCAGATCGGGTTTGGGGGCGTGTTGGTTACCGATGATCTGGCGATGGCGGCGCTGACCGGTACGGCGGGCGCGCGGGCGCAGGCGGCGATTGCTGCCGGGTGCGACGTCGCGATGCATTGTTCCGGCATACTAGAAGACAGCCGGGCGGTTCTGGACGCGGCCGGAGCGCTGAGTTCCGCGGCCGAGCGCCGCATCGCCGCCGGGTGGATTTCTGCATGACCGGCATGTTCATGTCGTTTGCGTTGGCCGCCATTCCCGCCATCATTGCGATCACGTTTCATGAGGCGGCGCACGGCTACGCGGCGCTCGCAATGGGCGATCCGACAGCGCGGGAGCAGGGGCGGCTCAGCCTCAATCCGCTGAAGCATGTAGACGACGTCGGCACGCTGATCGTGCCCGGCGTGCTCATGCTGGCACAGCTGGCGACGATCGGCCGGGTTGCGTTCTTATTTGGCTGGGCCAAACCGGTACCGGTCGCGGCTTGGCGGTTCCGCAACCCGCGCCGAGGCATGATGATCGTGGCCGCAGCCGGCCCCGCCATGAATTTCACCCTGGCCTGGATCGGCGCGTTGTTCCTACACCTCGGCCCGTTCGTGGCGGATGGCGCGCGGGACATCGTCTACCAGTTCATTGAGATCTTCATCATCGCCAACCTGGTGCTCGGCCTGTTCAACCTGTTGCCGATCCCGCCGTTGGATGGTGGGCGCATCGTGGTTGGGCTGTTGCCGGAGGGGCCGGCCCGCGCCTGGGCCCGACTAGAGCGGGCGGGCATCGTCATCGTGCTGCTATGCGTATTTTTGATCCCCCGCATACTCGCCACGTTCGGGATCGTATGGGACCCGGTCGGTCAGGCGCTGGCCACGATCGTGCCGTGGGCGTTCGACACCGTCGTGTGGCTAGCGGGTAATGGCTGATCGGCTGCATCTGGCTCTCGATGGGTTCGAGGGGCCGATGGACCTGCTGCTGGATCTGGCACAGCGGGAGAAAGTGGACTGGTCGCGGCTATCGATCCTGGCAATTGTGGACCAGTATCTGGCTATCGTGGCGGATGTCCGGCTGGAGCTGGCGGCGGATTGGCTCGTGATGGCGGCATGGCTGACGTGGTTGAAGTCTCGGCTGCTGATGCCCGACCCGGTGTCGCCGGACGTGGAGGCAGCGGCCGGGTTGTTGGCCGAGCGCTTGCAAGACCTGGCGGCAGCGCGCGCACTGGCGGCGTGGCTGGATGCGCGACCGCAGCTGGGCCGGGATATTTTTCCGCGCGGGGCACCGGAGCACTTCATCGCGTATGATCGCAGCACCGTGCGGGCCGGGCTGCCGGCGTTGCTGCGCGCCTATGCCGGGGCGCGGCCCACGCGTGGCTACACGCCAGGCCGTCCGCCATTATGGACGATGCAGGACGCGGTGCGCCGAATGCGGACGATGCTGGGCGCGGGATGGTCCGATCTGACGACGTTTCTGCCGCCAGTCGCAAGCCCGCTGGCCAACCGGGCAGCGATGGCCAGCACGCTATTGGCTGGGCTGGAGCTAGCGCGGGACGGCGTGGTCGAGCTTCGGCAAGACGGCCTGTTTGCCCCCATACGGTGCCGGGCGCGCTGATGGATCCGGCATTACGCCTGATCGAAGCCATGCTTTTCGCCGCTGCCGAGCCACTGCCCATCACCGTTCTGAGTGCGGCACTCGATGCAGACGCCGCCCCAGTTCTGGCCACCTTGCGCGACCGCTATGCTGGCGGCGGCGTAGAACTGCACCAGGTCGCGGGCGGGTGGCAGTTGCGCACGGCGCCCGACCTGGCGCCTGCTCTTACCCGTGTCGTGCCGGCCCCCCGCCGCCTGCCGCGCGCGGCGATGGAGGCGCTGGCCGTCATCGCCTACCACCAGCCGGCGACGCGTGCGGAGATGGAGGCGGTGCGTGGTGTGTCGGTTGCGCAGTCCAGCATGGATTTGCTGCTGGAATTGGGCCTGGTTGCAACCGCGGGACGGCGCGAGTCGCCGGGCCGGCCGACCCTGTGGGTGACGACGCCCGCGTTCCTGGCGCAGTTCGGCCTGCAATCCCTGCGCGACCTGCCGCCCCGGTCGGAGCTGAGTTTGCCGGGCTAGGCCTCGCCTGGCGCATCCGCTACCGCACGGCTTGGGCCAGCGGGCCGGACCGGGTAGGGCGCTCGTGCTTGGCGTGGCAATAGACGGGCCGCGGCAGATTAGTCCGCATAGTGATGTTCGCCCGCACTGCGCGCCCCGACAGATCGACGCTGACCAGCAGGCGGCCGGCCTCGACGACTTCGGGACCGGCTCACGATGCTTCGCCTTCAGTCTTTGCAGAGTGTCACTGGTGCTGGTTCGCCCGTCTATGTCCGGAGACAACACGCCAAAGCATTCCAAAGCGCGTTTTAGGATGGCCGGGTCAAAGACGACGGTCATCGTCAGCTTCTGAAGGTGAGGCTGGACTAGTATTCAATGCTGAGAACGGCGCCACTGGGGCACGCCCTTCCGAGGGTGGGTAATAGTCGCGTTTCCCGGGCGGCACGGGTGGAGATACTCTTGGTAGCCGCCGGATACTCGAAGCAATAACAGTGTCCGCCGCTTCGACGCATGGCCCGGCTCTTCGCATCCGATCGGATCAAGTCAGCCGCAAGTGGCAATTTGTATGGATCGATTTGAGGGCCGATATCTTACCCAGGTTTGCCGCCCATCGACGTCGTGCTAATCAGCGATATGGGGGGCAAATGTTCGACTTCGCGTGGACCGAAATCGCCGTGATCGGCGTCGTGGCGCTGATCGCGATTGGGCCAAAAGACATGCCCGTCGCGATAAAAGCCGTATCGCAAGCCATAAAGAAAGCTCGGCGCATGGCGTCCGAGTTCCAAGTGCACGTGGACGAGATGGTGCGCGAGGCCGACCTGCATGAGGTCAAGACGCAGTTCAACGATCTACGCCGCATGGACATCAAAAGCCGCATTTTGGGTGCCGTCGATGGCGATGGCAGTATCCGACGGACCATGAACGAACGGCTGATCACGCCGGCGCCCGGCACGTCACAGCCAGATACGTCACAGCCCGGCACGCCCATGCCGGACCCGGTTGCGGTGGATAGCGCCGCGACCCACACCATCCTAGCGCCGGCGCCAGATGCACCGGCCTTCATCCCGCCGCAGATTGCGCGTGTCGATCCGCCGCCCGCCTTCGTCCCGCCGCAGACGCGCCTGCTGCATCAGCGAGCCTAACCCATGCCAGACACCGCCGCCCCGCTGACGCCGGATGAGGACCCGATCAACGACACGGCGATGCCGTTGCTGGCGCACCTCACGGAACTGCGGACCCGGCTGCTATGGTCGATCGTCGCGTTCCTCGCGTGCTTCTTTTTATGCTACTATTTCAGCCGAAACATTTACTCGTTCCTGGCGCAGCCGCTGGCCGATATCCTAATCCACCAGGGTGCTAATCGCCGGCTGATCTATACCGCGCTGTACGAGGCGTTTTTTACCTACATCAAGGTCGCGATGTTCGGAGCGGCCTTCCTATCGTTCCCGGTCATCGCGACGCAGGTCTACATGTTCGTGGCCCCCGGCCTGTATCGCAGTGAAAAACGGGCGTTCCTGCCATTTTTACTGGCCACGCCCGTGCTGTTCGTGGGTGGCGCGGCTCTCGCATACTACCTCGTGTTCCCGGCCGCCTGGAGCTTCTTCCTGAGTTTCGAAAGTCCCGATGGCGCCGGCGGCCTGCCGGTGCAGTTGGAGGCAAAGGTCAGCGAGTACCTGGGCCTCGTTATGAAGATGATCTTTGCCTTCGGACTGGCGTTTCAGTTACCTGTACTGCTGACGCTACTCGCGCGCGTCGGTATCGTCTCTTCCGCCGCCCTTAAGAAGTATCGCCGCTACGCCTATGTCGGCATGTTCATGATTGCAGCCATCATCACACCGCCCGATCCGTTGAGTATGACGTCGCTCGCGATCCCGCTGATTGCGCTCTACGAGATCTCGATACTCACGGCCCGATGGATCGAGCCGAAGGTCGCCGTGGATGCATGACCTGCGGCTGTTGCGGGCCGACCCGGCCGGGTTTGACGCGTCGCTGGCCCGCCGTGGCCTGCCACCCGTGTCGGCCCAGGTGATCGCGATCGACGCCGATCGTCGCGCGGCGCTGGGCGCGGTGCAGGATAAGCAGGCCCGCCGCAACGCGCTGGCAAAACAGGCCGGGGAGGGCAGGCGCCTCGGTACCGACACGACCGCGATCGAGACCGAGGCGACGGCGCTGCGGGATGAGATGGCATCGCTAGAGGCTCGGGCCGCGACGCTTGACGCCGACATCCGCGCGGTGCTCGAGGTGCTGCCGAACCAGCTCGATCCATCCGTTCCGAACGGTGCCGACGAGACCGGTAACGTCATGCAAAAGCAGGTCGGCCAGCCGCGCCCGTTCGAGACTAAGCCGGCCGAACATGACGAGCTGGGCACGGCGCTGGGCCAAATGGACTTCGAGCGCGCCGCCCGCATGGCCGGTTCCCGGTTCACAATACTCACGGGCGGGCTGGCCCGGCTGGAACGCGCGTTGGGCCAATTCATGCTCGATCTGCATACGACCCAGCACGGCTATACCGAGGTGCAGGTCCCGCTGCTGGTCAACGACGCCGCCGCGTATGGCACGGATAAGCTCCCCAAATTCGCCGACGACTTGTTTGGCACCACCGATGGCCGCTGGCTAATTCCCACGGCCGAGGTGCCGCTGACCGCGCTCGTGATGGACGAGATCGTGCCGGAGGCGTCGCTACCGCTGCGCTATACCGCGCTGTCCGAGTGCTTTAGGCGGGAGGCCGGGTCAGCCGGACGCGACACGCGCGGCATGCTGCGCCAGCACCAGTTCCGTAAGGTCGAGTTGGTGAGCGTCACCCGCCCCGAAGAAAGCGGTCCCGAGCACGAACGCATGACCGAGTGTGCGGAGGCGGTACTGGACGCGCTCGGCCTGCCATACCGCCGCATGCTGCTATGCGCCGGGGATACCGGTTTCGGCGCGGCCAAGACCTACGACCTTGAGGTCTGGTTACCCGGCCAAGGCGCCTGGCGAGAGATCAGTTCGTGCAGCAACACGCACGCGTTCCAGGCGCGACGCATGAACACCCGGCTGCGTGGCGCGGACGGACGCGCGGCGGGGCCGGTACATACACTGAATGGCAGCGGCGTCGCCGTGGGCCGCGCGCTGATCGCGGTGATGGAGACCTATCAGCAGGCCGATGGCAGCATTCGAGTACCGGACGTGCTCGTGCCCCTAATGGGCGGGCAAGAGCGGGTGGCAAAGGCCACCTGACGTAACGCGCACTATCCCTAGCCAGGAAGTGTGCTCGCCTCCAATAACCGGTAGCCGACGCCGGGCTCGGTCGTCAGCAGCCGCGCCCCGGCCGGACCTAATTTCTGCCGTAGCCGCCCGACATAAACGCGCAGATATTGAACGTCCTGCCCGTGGGCCGCGCCCCATACGGCCGTCAGCACCTGCCGGTGGGTCAATACGCGCCCAGCGTTGCGTGCCAATAGCGCCAGCAGGTCGTACTCACGCGGGCTAAGCACCAGGGCCACGCCATCGACGGTCACACGCCGCTGCGCCAGGTCGATCGTGACACCGTCAGCGGAAAAAACCTCCGGCGCTCCCTCCTGCGCGCGACCGTGGCGTAGTGCTGCACGGATGCGTGCCAGCAGCTCCCCCACGCTGAACGGCTTTTCCACGTAGTCGTCGGCGCCTGCGTCCAGGGCCGTGATCTTCTCACCCTCCCGATCGCGGGCGGAGACGACCAGGACCGGCACCGGGCTGAACGCGCGTAACTGGATCAGTGCCTGCTGCCCGTCCATGTCCGGAAGCCCGAGATCCAGCAACACAGCGTCCGGCGCGCGGGAGGCGGCTAGGCGTAACCCCTCGGCCGCGTTATCGGCCCGCAGCACGCGATAGCCGGCGGCCTCAAGCGCGGGGCCGAGGAAGCGGTGGATCTGCGGCTCGTCGTCGATGACGAGGATCAGTGCGCCACTCATGCGGCTGGTAGCGTTACCGTCACCACCGTACCGGGCTGGCCGTCGCGCGGCAGGTCGGGGCGGGGGCTGGCGGCGGTGATCGTGCCGCCCATGGCCTCCGTCATGCCGCGCGCGATGGCCAGGCCCAACCCCGTGCCCGGCGCCACTCGATCACCCTGCTGTGCCCGCGTAAAACTGTCGAATACGCGCACCAGGTCCGCGGCTGGAATGCCCACGCCCTGATCCAACACCGCAATCGCCACACCCGCCCGCACCGCCGACACCCGCACCGCGATGGCCGACCCGGTGGGCGAATACTTCACGGCGTTGTCCAGCAAGTTAACCAGCACTTGCTCCAACAGCGCCGGGTCGGCGGTCACGCGTGGAGGCGGTTCGGGCACAGCGACCGATACATGAAACGCGTCCGGTACGCGGGCGATAGCGGCCTCGATCACATCGGTCACGAGGGTCGGCGCCATCCGGGGTTCGATTTGACCGCTTTCGAGCCGGGTCAGGTCCATGATGTTGGCTAGGAACTTGGTCATGCGCGCCGTGTCTTGCTCGATCGACAAAAGCAGGTCTGCGCGCGTGGCGGGGGCCAAGCCGTCCCATGATCCGCGCAACGTTTCCGCCGCGCCGCGAATGCCTGTCAGCGGCGTGCGTAGATCGTGGCTAAGCGAGTTGAGCAGCGCCGTCCGTAGCCGTTGCGTCTCCTCCATCGCCACCGTACGCGCGCTTTGACCAGCCAGCCGTACGCGTTCCAACGCGATCGCCGCCTGGTCCGCCAGCGCCTCGAGAGCTTGCAGGGCGGTGCTGCTGAACCCGTCTGGGGCAGTGGGTGCGCGAACCCCCAGCACGCCGGCACCGCCACGTACCGTCCGCATCGGTAGGAATCGCCACGCGGCCGACGGCAGCGTCGCGGTGCCGCGGCCGGCCGGAGTACCGTGCGTCTCCGCCCATCGCGCGGCCGCCCACGAGCCCTCGTCCAACAGCGAGTCTGGCGGGTTGGCGACCGGGGCGGATGCGCGAAGGTGTAGGTCACCACCGTCGGGCACCAGCACTGCGGCAGGGGTGGCGATCGCGGCCGCCTGACGCGCGATTTCGGCCAGCAGGTCGGGCTCGGACGCGGGCTCACCCAGCCGACGGCTGAACGACGTCACCCGACGTAGGCTGTCGATCCGCGCCTGGCCGGCCCGCGCCTCCAACCGGACCCGGCCGGCAAGCACGCCGGTGATGCCCGCCACAGCCAGGAAGACGACAGCCGCGACCGCATCCTCTGTGCTGTTGATGGTGATGGTGTGGATGGGCGGGATGAAAAAGAAGTCCCAGACAAAGAAACCCAGCACGGCGGCGTATAGCGCAACAGGCAGGCCCTGCAGGCTGGCCGCGGCGGGCACGACGGCCAGAAACAGCATGCCCACGGCCTCGGGCGTGAGGACGGATCCGGCGAGCAGCCCGACGCCCAGCACGGCGCCCACCAACCCCGTCGCCGCCACCCATCCCAGCCACTCCCGCGGGGCCTGCGCCACGGGTCCCCGCCCCGGCCGCACCATCGCCGGGGATGGCACGACGTGCAGCGCATAGCCGGGCGCCCGTCGCAGCAATTGCAGGCTGAGCGGCAAGCTGAATAGCCGGCGCAAAAACGGGCGCTCAGCCCGGCCGATGACGATATGCGTGACGTTGCGGGCCTGCGCCACCTCTAGCGCCACACCCGCCAGGTCCGGGCCGGACCGGGTCTCCACCTCTGCACCTAGCCCCTGGGCCAGCACCAGCGACGGTCGGTTATCATTGGTCTCGCCCGCCTGTTCGACATGCAGCACGAGCCACGGCGCATGCAGCGCATCGGCCAGGCGCTTGGCGTGACGGACAACGGCCATACCACTTTCATCGGGGCCCACCAGCGCCAGCACGCGGTCGGTCGCTGGCCACGGACCCGGCGTGCCCGTTTGCCGCATCCAGCCGCGCACGGCCTCGTCTACGTGCTCGGCCGTCTGTCGCAGTGCGATTTCACGTAGCGCGGCGAGGTTGCCCTCCTTGAAATACCCATCCAGAGCGCGGGCGGCGGTGTCGGCCCGATAAATGCGGCCGCTGGCGAGCCGGGCGCGCAGATCGGCCGGGGGTACGTCGATCAGCTCGATCTCATCGGCACTTTCCAGCACGCGGTCGGGTATGGTTTCGGTAACGCGAACGCCGGTGATGCGCGCTACGTCCTCGTTCAGGCTTTCCAGGTGCTGAACGTTCAGCGTGGCCCATACGGTCTGGCCCGCGGCAACGAGCTCGGCCACGTCCTCCCACCGTTTGGCGTGGCGGCTGCCGGGCGCATTGGTGTGGGCCAGTTCGTCCATCAGCAGGATGTCCGGGTGCCGGGCGAGTGCCGCGTCTAGGTCGAATTCATCCAACGTTTGGCCACGGTAGGGGACGGCGCGGCGGGGCAAAACGGGGATGGTGCCGATCTGCGCCTCGGTTTCGGCCCGGCCGTGGGTTTCGATCACGCCAGCCACGACGTCCATCCCTTCCTTCCGGCGACGACATGCCTGGGCGAGCATTTCATAGGTCTTACCGACGCCCGGTGCGGCGCCCAGGAAGACCTTCAGCCGGCCCCGATGCTCCCGCGCGGCGGCGGCTATCAGAGCATCGGGATCTGGGCGGACTGGTTCGTTCAGGAAAGCTCCTACTGCACGGCGTCGAGCGCTAGATTTAAGCGTAGCACATTCACCCGCGGCTCGCCGATCAGGCCGAATAGACGGCCTTCGGTCTGGCGGTCGAGTAGCGCTTGCACATCATTTTCCCGCAGACCGCGCGCCTTGGCTACACGCGCCACCTGACGGGCGGCGTTGGCGGGAGAGATGTGAGGATCGAGGCCCGACGCACTGGTCGTGACCGTGTCTGCCGGTACGGGGGCCGGGCCAGCGGCGTTGATGTCGGCTTTTACCCGGTCTATCAACGCCTGGCTGGTGGGTGCCAGGTTCGACGCGCCGGATGACGAAGCGTCGTACGGCACCGATACTTGCTTCGTGCTATCGGCGGGATCGGTGTTCATCGTGGCGCTCGGCCGCCCGAAGAAATACTTCTCGGACGTAAACACCTGGCCAATCAGGGCGCTGCCGACAACGGTGTCGCCCTTCATGATCAGGCTGCCGCCAGCCTGGTACGGTAGAAGCGCAGCACCCAGGCCGTTGAAGCCGAGTGGTAGGGCGATACCGGTCAGCACAGTGAAGAACACAATCAGGACGATAGCGGGACGGATTGCGGAGATAATCATACGAACCTCGAGATAATCATATCGATCAGTTTAATACCGATGAACGGGGCAATCAGACCGCCGAGCCCATAGACCAGCAGGTTACGACGCAGCAGCGCCGCCGCGCCCAACGGACGGAACGCGACACCGCGCAAGGCGAGTGGCACCAGGGCGACAATAATCAGCGCGTTGAATATAACGGCCGAGAGGATAGCGCTTTCCGGACTGGTTAACCGCATGACGTTTAGTGCGCCGAGCGACGGGTAAGTTACGACGAAGATGGCGGGCAGAATCGCGAAGTACTTGCTGACGTCGTTGGCGATGCTGAACGTGGTCAGGCTGCCGCGGGTAATCAGCAACTGCTTACCGATCTCCACGACTTCGATCAGCTTCGTGGGGTCGCTGTCGAGGTCGACCATGTTACCGGCCTCCCGCGCAGCCTGCGTACCGGTCTGCATCGCCACACCGACGTCGGCCTGGGCCAAAGCGGGCGCGTCGTTGGTGCCGTCGCCGCACATCGCGACTAGCCGGCCCTCGGCCTGTACCCGGCGGATGTAATCGAGCTTATCCTGCGGCGTAGCCTGGGCCAGGAAGTCGTCCACCCCCGCTTCGGTCGCGATGGCGGCGGCGGTGATCTTGTTGTCGCCCGTGATCATCACCGTCCGGATACCCATGGTGCGCAGCTGGGCGAACCGCTCCCGAATGCCGGGCTTCACGATGTCTTTCAGTTCGATCACGCCCATCAGGCGCCCATCCTGCGACACACCAAGTGGCGTGCCGCCCGCCCGGCCAATGCGTTCGACGGCGGCAGTAAATGCGGCCGGGGCTGCGCCGGTCAAAGCGAGCAGGCTGTCTGTCGCACCCTTACGCCACGTGCGGCCGGCCGAGTCGATGCCGGATAGCCGCGTGTTGGCGCTGAACGGCACGATGGTCACGTCCGTTGGCATGGCCGGGGCCACGTTGTGACGGTCACGGACCCAGGCCAAAATGGACCGGCCCTCAGGCGTTTCGTCACCGAGCGAGGCCATAGCCGCTGCCTCCGCCACGGTCAGTTCGTCGACGCCCGGCACCGGCGTGATGCTGGCGCACATGCGGTTGCCGAACGTGATGGTGCCGGTCTTATCCAGCAACAGCATGTCGACGTCGCCCGCCGCTTCAACCGCGCGGCCGGACGTGGCCACCACGTTGAACCGCACCAGCCGGTCCATGCCGGCGATGCCGATCGCACTCAGTAACCCGCCGATGGTGGTCGGTATCAGTGTTACCAGCAACGCCGCGAGCACGGGTACGCCGAGGTCGGTACCGGAGTATTTGGCCAGGCCAACCAATGTCACGACTGCGATCAAGAAGATGATCGTGAGGCCGGCGAGAAGAATATCGAGCGCGATCTCGTTCGGTGTTTTGCGACGGCTTGCGCCCTCGACCAGGCTGATCATGCGGTCGAGGAACGTAGAGCCGGGATCGGCGGTGATGCGGACCACCAACCAGTCGCTGATGACCTGCGTACCGCCCGTGACGGCGCTGCGGTCGCCACCGGCCTCTCTAATGACCGGTGCGGACTCGCCTGTGACCGCGCTTTCGTTAACGCTGGCCACGCCCTCGATCACTTCACCGTCGGACGGAACGAGGTCACCGGCCTCGATCAGCACGACTGTGCCGGCGCGTAGCTGGCTGGCAGGCACGGCGGTGGTGCGGACGCGGTCCCGTGGGTTTTCCAGGACCTTGGCCATCGCGTCCGAACGGGCACGACGAAGGCTCTCGGCCCGGGCGCGACCGCGGCCCTCGGCCACGGCCTCCGCAAATGTCGCGAACAGAACGGTCAGCCACAGCCATGACGCAATGGCGGCGGGGAACGTCCAAGGCGCGGCCGTCAGCGCGTTGCGGATCGCAAGGACCGTGACCAACAGGGCCACGATTTCCGTCACAAAGATGACCGGGTTACGGATCAGCTTTGCCGGGTTGAGTTTGGCAAACGCGTCCCGGGCGGCGCGGGCGATAATCGCCCCGTCGAACAGGGCGATCGTGTCGGCAGTTTGGGCCATAGTGCGGCGCTCCTTAGTACGTCTTGCCAGCGAGCATTTCGAAGTGCTCCGCTAGCGGGCCGAGGGAGAGGGCAGGCAGAAATTGCAGGCCGCCCAGGATGAGGATCGTGCCGATCAGCAGACCGATGAACAGCGGCCCGTGCGTCGGGAACGTGCCGTTACCCGGCGGCAGCTTGGGCTTGGCAGCCAGGCTGCCGGCGATGGCCAGCACGGGTATCAGGAATGCGAACCGTCCGAGCAGCATGGCAAAGCCGAGGCCATAATCGAGCAGGTCCGTATCGGCGCTGATGCCGGCGAACGCGCTGCCGTTATTGGCCGTGGCCGACGTCCAGGCATACAGCATCTGGCTCAACCCATGCGGCCCGGCGTTGGATAGCGACCCGAGGCCGGACGTAGTGACTAGGCTGAACGCGGTGCCGCCCAGGATGCAGAACGGCAGGATCAGTACGGCCAACATGGCCAGCTTGACCTCCCGCGCCTGCACTTTTTTGCCCAGGTACTCCGGCGTACGCCCCACCATCAGGCCGGCCACGAACACGGCCAGCAACGCGAAGACGATGATGCCGTACAGGCCGGAACCGACGCCACCGGGCACGATCTCGCCCAACTGCATCAGGAACAGGGTTACGAAGCCGCCAAGTGGCGTGAAGCTGTCATGCATAGCGATGACGGCGCCGGTGCTGGTGGCGGTGGTGGACGCGGCGAATAACGACGACAGCGCCACGCCGAACCGGACCTCCTTGCCCTCCATATTGCCGATGGCATCAACGCCCAGCGCATGCAGCAGGGGGTTGCCAGCCGCCTCGGCCGCGTAGGTCAGGCCTGCGAACACGGCAAGAAGCGTGCCCATGACCCACAGTAGTGCGAAGCCCTGGCGCCGGTCACCGACGATGTAGCCGAATGAAACGGCAAGGCTGAACGGCAGAATGAGCAAGCTCCAGTTTTCCAGGTAGGAGCTGAGTGCGGTCGGGTTCTCGAACGGATGCGCGGAGTTGGCGTTGAAAAAGCCACCACCGTTCGTGCCGATGAGTTTGATCGCTTCTTGGAACGCGACCGGGCCGAGAGAGATAGTCTGCTTGGAACCCTCGACCGTTGTAGCGTCGACCGAAGCGGCGAGCGTTTGCGGCACGCCCATCGCCAGCAGTGCGATGGTGACGATGATTGCGAGCGGCAGAAGGATGTAGAGCGTGGCGCGAGTGACGTCCGCCCAGGCATTTCCGAGCGTTTGCAGCCCGCCAGCAGCGAAGGCGCGGGCGACGGCGCAGGCGGCGGCGATGCCCGTGGCCGCGGACAGGAAGTTATGGACCGTGAGGCCAAACATCTGCGCGCCGTGGCTAAGCGTTGTTTCGCCGGCATAGGCCTGCCAGTTCGTGTTGGTGACGAAGCTGATGGCGGTGTTGAATGCCAAGCGCTCCGACATGCCGCTGAAACCCTGCGGATTGAACGGCAGATAGAATTGCAGACGCAAGATCGCGTAAAGCAACAGGAAGTGTATCGCGTTCAGTACCAGCAGCGCCGCCGCGTAACCGCGCCAGGACATGCCGCGCGCCGGATCAGTGCCGGCCACGGCAAATAATGCGCGATCGAACGCAAAGCCGCGGCCCTGCATAACGCCGGCCACGTATCGACCGCCGGGTACTGCGGTCATGAAGACAATACTGAGGATAAGGGCGATCTGTGCCCAACCGATGAGGGTCATGACTAAAAATCCTCCGGACGAATGAGCGCCCAGATGAGGTATCCGAACAGCCCGGCCGCCACGACGGCGCCTAGAACGAGATCGAGCATCAGATGCGCTCGCACAGCCAGGCGTACCCGGCCATGAGGAGAATGCCGCCGGTGCCGAGCACAGCGGATAGAATATCGAGCATGGTTGTGGCCCCTTGGTATCGGGCCGTGTCCTCGCTCGGATCGGCGTAAAGGATCGATGGCTGCCGGACGGTGCCGGCGTAAACGCAGCGTAAACGGGCTAGGTTAAGCGTCCAGCCAAGTCCTGCGTGAACTGCCACGCGACCCGGCCGCTGCGTCCGCCCCGCGTAATGGACCATTCGGCGGCCTGTGCGTGCAGGTCGATGGCGGTAATTGGCAGTGCGAGGGCGGCGGCATAGCCCTCGACCATGGCGAAGTAATCGTCCTGACCGCAGCTATGAAAGCCGATCCAGAGACCAAATCGGTCGCTGAGGGAGACTTTTTCTTCGGTAGCCTCACCGGGGTTGATGGCGGTGGCGCGTTCGTTGTCGATCATGTCGCGTGGCATCAAATGGCGGCGGTTGCTGGTGGCGTAGAACAAGACGTGGGCGGGTCGGCCCTCGATCCCGCCATCGAGTACGGACTTGAGCGCTTTGTAATCCGCGTCCTCTTTTTCGAAGCTGAGGTCGTCGCACAGGATCAGGCAGCGCCGGGTCTGGGCGCGAAGGATGGTGAGAAGGTCGGGTAGGGTGCGGATGTCCTCGCGATGGATCTCGATCAGCGCCAGCGTGCCCGGCGGTTGCGCGGCGTGGGCGGCCTTTACGAGGGAGGACTTGCCCATGCCACGGGCGCCCCAGAGCATGGCGTTATTGGCAGGGTGGCCGCGGGTGAAGCGCGTTGTGTTGTCGAGCAGAATTTGCTTCTGCCGGTCGACACCGATGAGCAGCGATAGGTCCACGCGGGCGACAGCATGAACGGGCGTGAGGCGTGCGCCGGCCGGGTGCCAGACAAAGGCGTCGGCGGCGTTGAGGTCGGGGACGCTGGGTGGGGGCGGGGCCAGCCGCTCAAGCGCGTCGGCGATGCGGGCCAGTAGGGCGAGGTCCATGCGGCGTTTCCAGTGTTGACGGGCGGGCGGCGCAAACTATGGTCCGGCACACGCCACGGCAACCCAAGGTCCTGCACCCATGTTCATTTCGCCCGCCTTCGCCCAGGACGCCAGCGGCCTGATGGCCAATGTCACGCAGTTCCTGCCGCTGCTGCTGATCTTCGGCGTGTTCTACTTCCTGCTGATCCGCCCCCAGCAGACCCGGCAGAAGGAGCTGAAGGCGATGCTCGGCTCGTTGCGCCGGGGCGACCGGGTGGTCACGGGGGGCGGGATTTTGGGAGTAGTGCAGAAGGTGAAGGACGGGTCGGACGAGATCGAAGTGGAGCTGGCGCCCAACCTGCGGGTGACAGTGTTGCGGGAGACGATTTCGAGTGTCGTGAAGCCGGTGGCAGCGAACGACGTAAAGAGTTAGCGGCGCCGTCGACTAGCCTGGGGCGCAACGGAAAACGGATATCATTGTGTTTTGGCCCCATCGAGGCCAAGCCTACGGCCTCCGACGGTTAATTAATATCTAAGCTAATTTCGAATGTGCCGACGGAGCAGCGTGTGTTCCGCTCGATGCTTGTATCGGCGGGCTTTAGTGGGCGATTATTTTTCTAAGCGTCTCAGTACTGGAAAAGCTATTTGGCACTCGCCCGCCGTAGCAGGCGAGTGCCAATGGTTTACCCCAGCTGCGCGGCTGCGAACTCATAGTTTGCCAGCTTGTCCAGCCAGTTCACCACGTAATCCGGACGCCGATTGCGGAAGTCGAGATAGTAGGAATGCTCCCACACATCACACCCGAGTAGCGCCTTGCCTTCACCGGTCGCCAGCGGATTGCTGCCGTTCGGTGTCTTCGTCACCTTCAGCTTGCCGTCCGAACCCTGCACCAGCCACGCCCAGCCGCTACCGAACTGACCGATGGCCGCTGCCTTGAACGCGTCCTTGAACGCCTGGACGCTGCCGAAATCGGCGGTGATCTTGCTTTCCAGCGCGCCGGGTATTTTGCCGCCCGTGGGGGACATGTTCTGGAAGAACAGAATGTGGTTCCAATGCTGCCCGGCGTTATTGAACACCGGCGCGATGTCGGGCTGGTTGTAGCTCATGTGCACGATCTCATCGAGCGACTTGCCCGCCAAAGCCGGCATCTTTTCCACAAAGCCGTTCAGCGCCGTCACGTACGCCTGGTGGTGCTTGTCGTGATGCAGCTCTAGCGTCTCTTGGCACATACCGTGCTCGGCCAGCGCTGCGTGGGAATAGGGTAGGTTCGGTAGTTCGAAGGCCATGGCGCGTTCCTCGCATTTACGATGGGCGCACCATGCTGACGGGACGCGCGCGCCGTCAAGCTTGCCACGATCACGTGTGCGCGCCATCTCCGGTTCATGCTGTCCCCTGCCGGTACCATCGTCCAAAAACATGACCCTGACCGGTTCCTGACCGCGCTATTCGCCCCACCCGCCCGGCGGGAGGCGCTGTTTGCCCTCTATGCCTTCAATCACGAGATCGCCCGCGCCCGCGATCTCGTGCGGGAGCCGATGATGGCCATGGTTCGCTGGCAATGGTGGCGGGAAGTCGTGGATGGCGCCCGCCGCCGGCACGAGGTGGCCGGGCCACTCGGCGATGCAATTGACGCCGGTACGTTGGTACCGGCCGACCTGATGGCGATCGTCGATGGGCGGGAGATGGAGGTCGACGGGATCTACACGCTCGATGCTTGGCGCGACTACGTGCTGGCGACCGCCGGCGGGGTTGCGGTCGCGGCCGCGCATGCCCTGGGGCCTATTGATGCGGCGATGACGGACCGGGTGCGTCGCCTCGGTGCGGCGTATGGCGCGGCCGGGTTGATCCGGGCGGCCCCGGCGCTGGCGCGGCAAGATCGGGCGCTATTGCCGCCGGGCGGGGCAGATGTGGCGCGGGCGGAAGGTGAAGCCTGGCTGCGGGCCGGATCCGTACCGCGCGCGATCCGGCCGGCGATCCTGGTCGCGGCCCTGGCCCGGCGCGATATGGCCCGTACCGTTCACCCTGTGCCCCGCGGCCTGGGCGATAAACTGGCCGTTGCACGCCTGGCCTGGTTGTGACCGCGGGCCAGATTACGCTGATCGGCGCCGGTTTCTTGTCGGCCGACACGGTCAAGGGTTTGATGGGCTTCGGCCTACAAACATCCAGTAAAAGGTGCTTGCCGTGATAACGTCGACCGGCACAAACGGGCAGCCGCCTTCACCGATCAGTCGGAACGCGTGTTCGCCAGACGTGGTGCTGGTCCGGTCGTAAAGGTTCCGACGGTAACGGTGCCTCGCCGGCTTAACCCGGTGCATATTATGCAGATTGAGCCCACCTGCCTGACGCAGTTGGTAGTGACCGCGCGGTGACTTAGTCGTCCGGTCAGTGTCGCACCAAGGCCAACACAACTTCCACCGCGATAAGCAGGATAATAAGAGCTTCCATTAGCCCAGCGCGCGAACTGCTGGCCTCGTCATACAGCGCCGCGTACGTATCGCGAATAATCGCCAGCTTTCGGTTCACCGCCGCACTAACCGTCCGCACCCGGAACAGGTCCAGCGCGGACGTATAGACACGGGCCAGGTACACGTCCTCCGTCACCTGCAGGGCGTTGTCGACCTTCTGCGTCAGCTCCGTCACCTCCGCCACCAGCGTGTAAAGTTGTCGGGCCAAATCGGCGTAGCGGCGGGGGAGCAGGATATTCAGCGTGCTGCGCGTCGTTTCTACCAGCTTGTACATACGCGGCAGCTCGTCATCAAGCAGCTCGTCATAATACCGCATCTCCAGCAGCTGCGCGTTGGCGACCTCCAACACGTCCGCCACATCGCTATCGCCGCGCGGTTCGTAGATGAACGCGCGGTCCCATGTCACCACCACCAGGTCGTCCCGATAGTAGGAAAAGCTTTGCCGCAGCAGGTCGCGCCGGGCACCATCGGACAGTGCACGCTGCTCACCCGACAGCAGCGGCACCAGGTCGACCTGATCCTGCAGTGAACCCACGACCGGGTCCGCAAACGCGTGGACCGTGCCGATCATGTAGTCTTCCTCGATCGCAGACGCGGTCGGCCGAACCAGCGCCTCGGCCAGCAACGTCCGCACCCGGGCCAGTATGCCCTCCCACAGACGCCCGTCGCTATCGGTGCCGACATGGGCGTCCATGGCGTTGAACAATGTGGTGTAGTCGGCCCAGTCCATGTCGGTCGCGGGTACACGCAACGACAGCGCGACTACGCCGAAATCATACACACGCACCGTGACCGCGGCCGTTGCGGCGATCGGGCCCATTTGCAGCGGTACCGTATCGAACCCGAACGTCACAGGCGGAACCCCAAACGCCACCGCTTTTGCCGGCGTGGCCGATAGACGGCTGCGACTGCTCGCGGTACCAGCCTGGCGCGCCCAGACCTCTTCCACCACCCGCAGATCGATGGCGTATGCGATGTCGAACAGCCGCAGTGCCACGATGTGTCCGGCGCGAACGATCATGCGTGTTTGCGTTTCTTCGCCGCCGTCTCCAGCGCGGGCAGCAACGGCCGCAGGAACCGGCCTGTGTGGCTACCTGGGGCCATCGCGATCGCCTCGGGCGTGCCACTGGCCACAACCATGCCGCCGCCGTCACCGCCCTCTGGCCCTAAATCCAGAACGTAATCGGCGGTTTTGATGACCTCCAAATTATGCTCGATGACCACGATCGTGTTGCCCTGATCGACCAGCGCGTGCAGGACCTCCAGCAGCTTTCGAATATCCTCGAAATGCAGGCCCGTTGTCGGCTCGTCCAAAATATACAGCGTACGCCCCGTGGCCCGGCGCGCCAGCTCCTTCGAAAGCTTGATCCGCTGCGCCTCACCACCCGATAGCGTCGTCGCCTGCTGGCCCAGCTTAATGTAGCCCAGACCGACTTGCTGCAGGATCGTGAGGCGATCCCGAATGCGGTTGGCGGCGGCGAAATAGGGCACGGCCTCGTCCACGGTCATGTTCAGCACGTCGGCAATCGAGTTACCGCGGAACTTGATGTCCAGCGTTTCGCGGTTGTAGCGCTGGCCCTTGCACGTGTCGCAGGTGACGAACACGTCCGGCAGGAAGTGCATTTCGATCTTTAGCAGGCCGTCGCCCTGGCAGGCCTCGCACCGGCCGCCCTTGACGTTGAAGCTGAACCGGCCGGATTTATACCCGCGCGCCCGGCTTTCGGGCAGTTCGGCGAACCACTCGCGGATGGGGGCGAATAGGTCGGTGTAGGTGGCTGGGTTGGATCGGGGTGTGCGGCCGATTGGGGACTGGTCGATGTCGATAATTTTATCGAGTAACTCCAGCCCGTCGATACGATCATGCGGTGCCGGGCCCTCACCACTGCCCATCAGGCGGCGGGATGCGGCCTTGAACAGCGTATCGACCACAAGCGTGGATTTACCCCCGCCCGACACCCCGGAAACGCAGGTGAAGGTACCGAGTGGAAAGCTGGCTGTGACCGTTTTAAGGTTGTTGCCGCGGGCGCCTACGACACGAATGGCGCGCTTCAGGTCGTATTCCCGCCGTTTCGGTATCGGTATGCTCCGGCGCCCAGATAGATAGTCACCCGTAAGGCTAGCGGGATTGGCCGCGACCTCATCCGGGGTGCCGGTCGCGATCACGTGTCCACCCGCCATGCCGGCCGCCGGGCCCATATCAATCAGGTAGTCGGCCGCGCGTATCGCGTCCTCGTCATGCTCTACCACCAGCACGGTGTTGCCGAGCGCCTTCAGCCGCCGCAGCGTACCGAGCAAGCGTTCGTTATCCCGCTGATGCAGGCCGATGCTGGGCTCATCGAGCACGTAAAGCACGCCCGTAAGTCCGCTGCCGATCTGGCTCGCGAGTCGGATACGCTGGCTTTCGCCGCCACTCAGCGTTGTGCTGCCGCGGGCGAGCGTCAGGTAATCGAGGCCCACATCGACCAGGAACTGCAGCCGCTCCACGATTTCACGCAGGATGCGGCCCGCGATCTCCTGCCGTTGCGGGGTCAGGGTTTCACCGGCTGCGCGGAACCAGTCCAGCGCGCGGCGGATCGGCAAGTCGGCAGCCTCTGCCAGGTTTTTGCCGGCGATCTTCACCGCCAGCGCCTCGGGCCGAAGCCGCGCGCCCAGGCACACCTTGCACGGCTTATCGGCCTGGTAGCGGCTCATCTCCTCCCGTACCCAGGCGCTGTCTGTTTCTTTCCATCGCCGTTCGAGGTTGTGCAGCACGCCCTCGAACGCCTTTTTCACGGTGTAGGCGCGTACGCCGTCCTTGTAGCTGAACGTCACCTCGTCCGGCGTGCCGTTCAGGATCGCGTCCCGCGCCAGGTCCGGCAGCTCGTGCCAGGGGGTGCGGGTGCTGACCTTGAAGTGTTTGGCGAGGCTGGACAGGGTTTGGTCGTAATAGGGGCTTTGCGCGCCGGACCAGGGACCGATGGCACCATCGGCCAGGCTTACGCGCTCATCGGGTACCACCAACTCGGGGTCAAAAAACTGTTCGATGCCCAGGCCGTCACAGGCCGGGCAGGCCCCGTGGGGCGAGTTGAAGCTGAATAGCCGCGGCTCGATTTCTTCAATGGTAAAACCGCTGACGGGGCAGGCGAAGCGGCTGCTGAACACGGTGCGGGCGCCCGTGTCGGCGTCCTCGGCGTAGACAACGCCGTCGGCCAAAGCGAGTGCGGCCTCATAGCTGTCGGCCAGGCGCGATTGAATGCCGTCCTTGACCACGATGCGGTCCACCACCGCCTCGATCTCATGCTTTGTCTTGCGGTTCAGCACGGGCACGGCACCGATGTCGTACAGCGTGCCGTCGACTTTGACGCGCGTGAAACCGCGGCGCTGCAGGTCGGCCAGCTCCTTGCGGTACTCGCCCTTGCGGTCGCGCACGACGGGGGCGAGCAGAAGTAGGCGCGTACCCTCCGGCATTGCCAGTGTGCGGTCGACCATTTGGGCAACGGACTGCGCCTCGATCGGCTCACCGGTGGTGGGCGAGTACGGTACACCGACCCGGGCCCATAGCAGGCGCATGTAATCGTTGATTTCGGTGACGGTGCCGACGGTGCTGCGCGGGTTGCGGCTGGTGGTTTTCTGCTCGATCGAGATGGCCGGGCTCAGGCCCTCGATGCTGTCGACGTCGGGTTTGCCCATCAGCTCCAGAAACTGCCGGGCGTAGGCGGATAGGCTCTCGACGTAGCGGCGCTGGCCCTCGGCGTAGATCGTGTCGAACGCTAGGCTACTTTTGCCCGAGCCCGACAGCCCGGTGATGACCGTCAGCTGATCGCGCGGGATGTCGATGTCGATATTCTTGAGGTTATGCTCGCGCGCGCCGCGGACACGGATGAAGCCGGTCATATGTGTTCCTGATGGTCGGGTACCTGTCCCAGGATATGGCACCGCAGACCCTATCTGGCCAGTTGATCGCCGGACGCCCATAATAGGCGCTGCATAGGGGAACGGTGATGGCAGGTACAGTAAACAAGGTCATCCTGGTGGGCCGACTGGGTAAGGACCCAGAGGTGCGTAGCTTCCAGAATGGCGGCAAGGTCGTGAACATGACCCTCGCCACGAGCGAGACATGGAACGACAAGGCCAGCGGCGAACGCAAAGAGAAGACGGAGTGGCACAACGTCGTTATCCGCGACGAGCGCCTGGCGGAAAACGCGGAGAAGTATCTTAAAAAGGGTGCCAGCGTGTACCTGGAGGGTAAGATCGAGACCCGTAAGTGGGTGGATCAGGCATCGGGCCAGGACAAGTTCACGACCGAGATCATTATTCCGAAGTTCGGCGGCGTGATGACATTCTTGTCTGGAAAGGAAGACGGGGCAGGGGCCTCGGGCGGTGGTGCATCGGGCGGTATGGGTGGCGGTTCGTCTAGCGGCGGCGGATCGGGCGGCGGCGGATACCAGGCGCGCGATCGTGCAGCGGCCCCGGCCCGGTCCGGCGGCGGCGGCGCGCCATCGTGGGAGCCGGCGAAGGGTGGGGATTTGGACGACGAGATTCCGTTCTAGCTGGACGACTGCTTACGTTAGCTAGTCCTCATTCGCTGCTCAGATCGAGGTGAGAACGTCCTTTAAGACCAAAGTACGTTCGACGACCTCGACTGAGACCCCAATCCGGAGGGAGCGGAGCAGGTTGCAGAGTTCGTCACCGTCGATCAGTTCGATCGGAGGCGCACCATCTCGAGTGGCTTCTCGACTTGCCTCGGCCGTGAAGCGCCCTGTCGTGATAAATAGCCCCTTGTCTGTGCGGCCGACCATGGCTCCTCTGAAATCTCGTATAGCTGCCGCGCCAACGGTTTCTCGGTAGCGCTTGCACTGAAAGAGTACCTGAAAGCTGATCAGCTGAACTCGGAGCACGCCGACACCATCAATCCCACCATCGCCAGACCGACCAGTGACTTCCACCTTAACGAAGCCTGACTCCCGGAGAATTCGTTGGCTTACTCGCTCAAAGGCGGCTGGAGGTAGTTCCCGGAGAACGTCAAGCAATTCTCCCCGCCAATCTTGTTCAATATCAAGTTCGCGGACGACTTCAATCTCGTCGCCGCTTACGCTTTGGCGATCTTGGGTACGTTTGTTTCGGACGCGCGTTGGCAGTGATATCAATTCTTCATCGTTGATGTCTCTTCCGCGTGGCGTCAAA
Organism: Rhodospirillales bacterium; assembly: GCA_031428635.1. Lineage (GTDB taxonomy): Bacteria > Pseudomonadota > Alphaproteobacteria > Acetobacterales > Acetobacteraceae > JANPPS01. The sequence goes on along the minus strand of JANPPS010000154.1, from coordinate 16,813 downwards.
GCCCAAACCCCGCGGGCTGTTTTTTGGACTACCCCGTCCATCCGTAGATAGGTACGTGCCCAAGCAGCTCGGTAGGGCACTTCGTTTATGGTGGCCTTCTCGCGCCGGAACGCCAGCACCTCCTCTGTTAAAGCCATCTGTTCGGCGATTTTTGTTGTCAGCTCTTGGATTCCCGCAGAGCCTCCGAGAGAGCGAAGTGCCTTAACGGTCGGTACGAGCAGTTGATCGAAGCGTGGGACAGAGAAGCCCGTCGGGTTTAGTCGTGCCATAATCACAGATAGCGATAGAACTGATCGGTACGCCAGAGGGCGGTAGCGTGCCTGCAACTGGACGGATATAGCCTTAGCCTCGCCCCGATAGGTTCAGGACCGCACTCGCCGCCGCTTCTCACACCGCCGTTGCAGCCCAACCCCCAACCGGTCATGTTCGCGCCATGAAGCCAGCTAACGACCTGCTCTCCGCCATCGGCACCACGATCTTTACCGTGATGTCCGCCCTGGCCACCGAGCACAATGCCATCAACCTCGGCCAAGGCTTTCCCGACACCGACGGCCCGAGCGACGTGATCGACGCCGCCGCGGCTGCCCTGCGCGACGGCCGCAACCAGTATCCGCCTTTGGCTGGTGTGCCGGAGCTGCGCCAGGCTGTGGCGCACGCCAACCAGCGCTTTTACGGCCTGACGGTCGACCCGGCGTCCGAGGTTATCGTCACGTCCGGCGCCACCGAGGCGGTCACGGCCTGCCTTATTGCGCTGCTCAACCCGGGCGATGAGGTCGTCCTGATCGAGCCGCTGTTCGACACGTACCTACCGATCGTGAAGCTGCTCGGCGCAATTCCGCGCCTGGTGCGGCTGCAGCCGCCACGCTGGGATCTGCCCCGCGCCGAACTGGCCGCCGCGTTCGGGCCGCGGACGAAGGCGATCCTGCTTAACTCGCCCATGAACCCCACCGGCAAGGTGTTTACGGGGGCTGAGCTGGCGTTCATCGCCGACCTGGTCGCCAAGCACGATACGTACGCCATTTGCGACGAGGTATACGAGCATCTGACGTTCGACGGCTGGCGGCATATCCCACTGATGACGCTGCCGGGCATGCGGGAGCGGTGCTTGCGGATCGGTAGCGCCGGCAAGACGTTCAGTCTGACCGGATGGAAGGTCGGCTACGTGACGGGCCCCACGGCGCTGTGCACGCTCGTCGCCCGCGCGCATCAGAATTTGACGTTCACGACGCCGCCGAACCTGCAGCGGGCGGTCGCGGTCGGACTGGCGAAGGACGATGAGTACTTCGCCACACTCGGCTCGTCGCTGGCGGCCAAGCGGGACCGGCTATCGGCCGGGCTGGCGGGCGTGGGTTTCGGGGTACTGCCGGCCATGGGCAGTTATTTCGTCACGACCGACATCCGGCCACTTGGTTTCCACGGTGACGACATGGCGTTCTGCCAGCACATCACCGAACACGCAGGCGTGGCGGCGATTCCAGTCTCCGCGTTCTATGCCGGGGACGCGCCGGGTCACTACGTTCGGTTCGCGTTTTGCAAACAGGATGCCGTGTTGGATGAGGCCGTGTCGCGCCTGACCCGGCATTTCGCGCGCGCAGACGCTCCACGGTTGACGGCGGCGGGCGGAGTGCCCTAATTCCTGCTTCCACTCGGTGGCGGACGTAGCTCAGTTGGTAGAGCGCCGGTTTGTGGTACCGGTTGCCGCGGGTTCAATCCCCGTCGTTCGCCCCACTCCCTGTTTGCATCCTCACAAGGCCGTGCTTCACTCCGCGTAAGGTGTGTCGGAGTTATCATATTGCGCGGTCTAGCCTTCGTCCTCTGTCTATTCTTGTCGTTACCTGCCCGTGCGGCGGACGAGGTGTTGATCGGCGCGATCTATCCGCTGACCGGTAACGCCGCGCAGATCGGTGCCGATGCGCGTAACGCCCTGGACACGATGGCCGAGGTGATCAACGGCACGCACGACCCGATCCCCATGCTGATGGGTAAGGGCGGTGGGCTGGACCGGTTGGGCGGCGCCAAGATCCGTATCGTATTCGCCGATCACCAGAACGACCCGCAAAAGGCCCGGGCCGAGGCCGAGCGCCTGATAACACAAGATCATGTTGTGGCGATCATTGGCAGTTACACCAGCGCCACTGCGGTAACGATCAGCCAGGTGGCCGAGCGGTATGAGGTTCCGTATCTGGCGATGGACAACTCCTCGCCATCGCTCAACAAGCGCGGCCTGAAGTGGTTTTTCCGCACGAGCCCGCACGACGAGATGTTCACGCAGACGATGTTCGACTTCTTCGATGACGTGGGAAAGAAGACCGGCCACCCGGCAAAGACGGTCTCATTATTCTACGAGGACAGCATTTTCGGCAGTGACAGCTCTACCGTGCAACGGAAGCTGGCCGCTGACGCCAGTATGACTGTGGTGGCCGACATCAAGTACCGCGCCAATTCACCGTCTCTGAGCGCGGAAGCGCAGCGGTTGCGTGCGGCCGACGCCGATGTGTTGCTGCCAAGCAGCTACACGTCGGACGCGATCAGCATTACACGGGCGTTCGCCGAGCTGGGCTACAAGCCGAAGGTGGAGATGGCGCAGGCGGCTGGCTTTCAGGAGCAGGCTTTTCTGACCGCGGCCGGGCCGTTGGCGGAGGGGCTGTTCAGCCGGTCGAGCTTCGCGCTCGATGCGACCAAGTCGCGCCCGGCGATCGAGCCGATCAATGCGTTGTTCCGCGCGCGCTCTGGTAAAAACCTGAACGACAACACGTCACGTCAGGTCATCGGCCTGCAGGTTATGGCCGACGCGATCAATCGCGCCGCTAGCATCAAGCCAGCCGATATTCGCACGGCACTCGTCAGCACGGAGATCGCGGGTGAGCAGACGATCATGCCCTGGAAGGGTGTGAGATTCGACAGCACGGGGCAGAACGTGCTGGCCACGCCGGTCATTCAGCAGGTGAAGGACGGTACCTATCACACCGTCTACCCGGCCGACGTGGCGGTGCAGGAGCCTGTGTGGGGCCTGAAATGAGCCTATCACGACGTTCACTGACACTGGCCGGGTTGGCACTTGCGGCGTCCGGCAGTGCCCGGGCGCAGGGCAGCGAGTCGACGTTTGAGCGTGTGAAACGTACCGGCACGCTACGGATTGCGGCGCTGCCGGGCGAACTGCCATATTTTACCAAGGACCTGGCCACGGGCGAGTGGAAGGGTGCGGCAATCGAGTTCGCGCAGGACATTGCCAAAGTGTTCGATGCGAAGCTGGAGTACATCGAAAGCACGTATGGCGGTTCGGTGTTGGATTTGCAGTCGAACAAGATCGATCTGGCGTTTGCACTGGGCCCAACACCGCAGCGGGCGCTGTCGATTGCCTTCACCCGGCCGTTCTTCAACCATCCCTACGGATGTTTGGCGAAAAAGGGCTTCAATCCCACGACCTGGTCCGACATCAACAAGCCGGACGTGACTTTGGTGTGCGACATCGGTTCGATCCATGAGGTCGCGGCCCGGCGCTATGCCCCTCACGCGCAGATCACGGCGTATAAAACGCGGGACGAGGCGACCCTCGCGTTCCAGGCGGGTCGGGGGGACGTTTTCATTCTCGCGGCTCTGCTGGGACTTTCGACCGTTGCCCGCAATCGGGCGCTAGGGCCGTATCATATGCTGACGGGCCCGCTGGTGGCGCTGCCAAGCTGCCTCGGTGTGCGGCGGGAGCCGGACTCGCGGTTCGTGGACGTCGTCAACGCCTGGATCGACTACAACCGTGCCGTGGGGCAAATCCGTGACGGGTTGCTGGCGGGACTGGCGCTGAACGGCGTGACGGCGGACGATGTGCCGGCGGAGGTACAGTTCTAGCCGTGGTAGGCCAGCTGCGTTGCCAGCGCCCGCAATCATCCAGCGCCTAAGCTTCAATGGCCTATGAGTGGAGTTTCGGCTTCCTGTGGCGATACACGGGGCTGTTCTGGACCGGGGTGCAGGTCACGCTGGCTTATACCGTGGGCACAATCGCGCTGGGATTGGTGATCGGACTGGCGCTGGGCCTCGGCCGGCTGATCCCGTCGCGCTGGGTCGCGGTACCGCTGGTGGCGTTCATCGAGCTGTTCCGCTGCACGCCGCTGCTGGTGCAAATCGTCTGGTTCTACTACGCGCTGCCGGTCATCCTGGGTGTGGACATACCCCGCGTGGTCGCGGCGACGCTGGTGTTATCGCTCTATACGGCCGCATTCTATGCCGAGATATTCCGGGGCGGCATTGTCTCGATCGAGCGTGGGCAGTGGGATGCGGCCCGGGCGCTGGGGCTGGGGTGGGTGCCAATAATGCGCCGGGTTATTCTGCCGCAGGCGGTGCGCCGGATGGTGCCGCCGTTCATGAACCAGAGCATCATCCAACTGAAGAACACATCGCTGGTCAGCACGATCGCGGTGCCGGATTTGCTGTACCAGGGCACTCTTATTACGTCCGACACCTACAAGCCGTTGGAGGTTTATACGGTCGTGGCACTGATTTACTTCGCGTTGCTGTTTCCGGCGACCCGGCTCGTGCAATGGTTGGAGCAGCGGGCGGTAGCCTAGGGTTCAGGCGCTGTGCGCTCGGCACCTGCGCTAGATTATAAGCCGTTTGCTATCCATCACAGCACCGCGGCCGTAAGCTCTGCCAACCCCGCCTCAACCCGGTCCAGCATCGTCATGACCTCCGCCTCCGACATTACCAGCGGCGGGCTGAACGCCAGGCTATCATTGGGCAGGGCGCGCGCGATTACTCCATTTGCCTCGCAATGCTTAACCAGCCGCTGCACCATCTTGGCCGCGGGCGGGAAGTTACGACGGGTTGCGCGGTCCTCCACTAGCTCGATCGCGCCGATCATGCCGATGCCGCGGACCTCACCGACCAGGGGATGACCCGCGAATCGGCGACGCAGTTCCGATTGCAGCACGGGCCCGACGGTCCGCACGTGCTCGACGATGCCGATCTCGTCGTAGATCTTCAGCGTCTCGATCGCGACGGCGGCCGGGACGGGGTGGCCGGAGTAGGTGTAGCCATGGCCGAACGTGCCGATTTCATGGCTTTGCATTGCCAGCGCCTGGAACACCTCGTCCGTCACCATCACGGCGCTAATCGGCAAGAACGCGGCACTCAACGCCTTGGCGCATGTGATGATATCGGGTTCGATACCGAATGTTGTGGTTCCCCAGTACTCGCCGGTGCGGCCGAAACCGCAAATGACCTCATCCACCACCAGCAGCACATCATGACGGCGCAGCACGGCCTGGATTTTATCGAAATAGCCACGCGGTGGGACGATCACCCCGCCGGCGCCCATGACCGGTTCGGCGAACATGGCGGCCACCGTCTCCGGCCCCTCCGCCACGATTAGGGTGTCCAGCTCGTCCGCGCACCGGGTCGCAAACTGGTCCTCAGTCTCGTCACCAACCGCGCCGTGGTAGTAATGCGGGCACATCGTATGGATGAAACCCGGCAGCGGCAGGTCGAAACTGCGGTGGTTGTTCGGCAGCCCGGTCAGCGATGCACTGGCGACGGTGACACCGTGGTAGCCCTTCAACCGGCCGATGATCTTCTTCTTCGCCGGGCGGCCGAGCGCGTTGTTGTAGTACCACACCATCTTCACGGCCGTGTCGTTCGCCTCCGATCCGGAATTGGCGAAGAACACCTTGCTCATCGGACCCTTGCCGACCGGGTGCGGCGCGCGCGCAAGCAGCATCTCGCTCAGTTCGATCAACGGGCTGTGCGACTTGCCCGTGAACGCGTGGTAGAATGGCAGCGCCCGCATCTGGTCGTACGCCGCGCGCGCCAGGCGTTCGTTGCTGAAACCCAAATTTGCGCACCATAGCCCGGCTACGCTTTCGATATACTCGCGTCCCGCATCGTCCCACACGTGCACGCCCTGGCCGCGGCTGATTATCATGGGGCCTACGTCCTGGTGGGTCACCAAGTCGGTGTAGGGGTGAAGAGCTGTGGCCACGTCCCGTGCGGCCGACGAGTTGGGGCGGATCTGGTTCATGTCAACTACCCTAGCGCGCTGCTGAGGATAACAGATAGCACTAGTTCAGCTACTCGATCAGCGAAAAAGAAAAGCCGGCCGCTACTCCATTGGGCCGAGGCGCCAAACCCCGTTTACTGGGCCAGCGCCTTTCGTTCTGCTGCTTCCTCGGCTGAACCAACACCGCCATGGGCGCGGGACCAGGCGACCGGGTCTTCCAGGAACCGCCGCACCTCTGCCAGTGCGGGCTCGGCAAAATAGGGCCGGTCGCGGCAGGCTTCGAGCACGTCCCACCATGTACATAAATGATGTAGCGTTACATCCATCGCCGTCAGTTTCTCAAAACTGCCCGGAAAGACGCCGTAATAGAAGACGACAAAGGTGTGATTAACGATGGCACCCGCGTCCCGTAACGCCTGGGCGAACTGGATTTTGGACGCGCCGTCGGTGGTCAGGTCCTCGACCAGCAGGGTTCGCAATCCTTCCGGCACATCGCCCTCGATCAGTGCGTTACGGCCGAAGCCTTTCGGCTTTTTCCGCACGTAAGCCATGGGCGTCATCATGCGGTCGGCGATCCAGGCAGCGAATGGTATGCCTGCCGTCTCGCCACCGGCCACGGCCTCGATCGACTCGTAGCCGATATGCCGGCCGATTTTCTCGGCGGCCAGCTCGCAAATCTTGGCGCGCGCCCGGGGGAAGTAGATGATCTTGCGACAATCGATATAGACGGGCGATTTCCAGCCGGACGTGAAGGTGTACGGTTCTTCGGGCCGGAAATTGACGGCCTTGATTTCCAGCAGGATCCGCGCGGTAGTCAGCGCCGCGTCGCGATCCCAGTCTGTCATGTGTGTGGTGGTGCTCATGCCTGTTCCTAGACCGCCGGCCCGCGCCCGTCCATGATCGTACCAGGGAGAACACCATGGACCGCCACTATAAAATCGCCTCCATCCCCGGGGATGGGATCGGCCAAGAAGTCGTGCCCGAAGGTCTGCGCGTGCTGCACGCCGCGGCGACTCGGTTCGGCTTCTCGTTCGACGTCACCTCGTTCGACTGGTCCTGCGCCCGCTACGCGCAGACCGGCGCCATGATGCCAGCCGATGGCCTGGACCAACTGCGCCCGCATGACGCGATCTTCTTAGGCGCCGTCGGTTGGCCCGGCGTGCCGGACCACATATCGCTATGGGGCCTGCTAATCCCGATCCGGCGCGGGTTCGACCAATACGCCTCCGTCCGCCCCTGCCGGCTAATGCCCGGTGCCCGCACGCCGCTTGCCAACCGCACCGAAAAAGACATCGACTTTATCGTCGTGCGGGAGAATACGGAGGGTGAGTACTCTTCCGTCGGTGGTCGCCTGTTCGAGGGCACCGACCGGGAGTTCGCGAGCCAAACGTCCGTGTTCACCCGCATCGGCGTCGACCGCATTTTGCGCCACGCGTTCGAACTCGCCATGACCCGGCCGCGACGCCATGTCACCAGCGCCACGAAGTCGAACGGCATCAAGATTACAATGCCGTATTGGGATGAACGCTTCGCCGTAATGGCAGCCCAGTACCCGGATGTAACGACGGCCGAGTATCACATCGATATCCTGTGCGCTCACTTCGTACAGCACCCGGACTGGTTCGACGTTGTGGTCGGCAGCAATCTGTTCGGCGACATACTGAGCGACCTGGGCCCCGCCGTCGCGGGCAGCATCGGCATTGCCCCCAGCAGCAACCTCAATCCTGAAAAATTATACCCTAGCATGTTCGAGCCTGTGCACGGGTCAGCGCCGGACATTGCCGGGCAGGGAGTGGCCAACCCAATCGGGCAGGTCTGGTCGGGTGCCATGATGCTCGAACACCTGGGCGAACACGCAGCCGCGCAAGCGATCGTCGCCGCGATCGAGACTCTGCTGCGCGACGGCGGCCCTCGCACGCGCGACATCGGCGGTCAGGCGGGCACGACCGAGGTCGGCCGCGCGTTGGCGGAGATCGTCGCCGGATGAGGCCCCTGCTTGCGTCTGGCTGGGGTGCGGCTTAGATGGCGGCCATGGAGACGCAGGACGAGACCATTATCGGGAGGCGCTGCGAGCGAGCAGTCGTGACCGCTTATCGAGAGCTGACCCGGCACGGCAACGCCGATCTGCTATCGTTCCGTGCCTGCACGACGCTGTACCGCATCCACCATCCGGAGGCTTCGTTGAACGAGGCGCGGCGCCTGGTTGCCGAGTGGATCGACCACCACGTGGTGCAGGCCGCCGAGGGACCCACACCAGGTTGCGATTGCGACTAGATCCATGTCCGGTGAACGTGGACCGGAAAGAATTTAGGTTCCCTAGATAAAGTCTGCGGAACCCCGATCGAACGAATTCGTCCGATCGGGGACCGTTCTGGCTTATCGCTTGTCGATAGCTACGAAATCCCGCGGCGGGGCGCCGGTATACAACTGGCGCGGCCGGCCGATACGCTGTGTCGGCTCCTCGATCATTTCTTTCCACTGACTGATCCAGCCCACGGTACGGGCGACCGCGAACAGCACCGTGAACATGCTGGTGGGGAAGCCCATCGCCTTCAGAATGATTCCCGAATAGAAATCAACGTTCGGATACAGCTTCTTACTGATGAAGTATTCATCGCTCAGCGCAATCCGTTCCAGCTCCATTGCCAAGTCAAGCAACGGATCATCCTTGATTCCTAGCTCGGTCAGAACCTCGTGGCAGGTTTGTTCCATAATTTTTGCACGCGGATCGTAGTTTTTGTACACGCGATGGCCGAATCCCATCAGGCGAACGCCGCTATTCTTATCTTTTACCTTCTCCATGAAAGCCGGAATGTTGTCCTTGTGCCCGATCTCGGCCAGCATCTTAAGCACGGCCTCGTTGGCACCGCCATGCGCCGGCCCCCACAGACCCGCGATTCCGGCCGCGATACAGGCGAACGGATTGGCGCCCGTCGAGCCCGCCAGCCGCACCGTGCTGGTGCTGGCATTTTGTTCGTGATCGGCATGCAGGATGAAGATCCGGTCCATCGCCTTCGCCAACACCGGGTTGACGACGTAAGATTCGGCCGGAACGGCGTTCATCATGTACAGAAAATTCTCGGCATACCCGAGGTCGTTGCGTGGGTACATGAACGGCTGTCCGATCGTGTACTTATGCGCCCACGCGGCGATCGTCGGCAGCTTGGCAATCAGGCGGAACGCGCTGATGCGGCGATGGTCCTCGTTCGTGATGTCGAGGCTGTCGTGATAAAACGCGCTCAACGCGCCAACGACGCCACACAGCACCGCCATCGGATGCGCGTCGCGGCGGAACCCGTCATAGAACCGGCGCAACTGCTCGTGCAGCATAGTATGGCGCATAACGCCGTATTCGAATTCCTGTTTCTGGTCGGCCGCCGGCAGTTCGCCATTCAAAAGAAGGTATGCGACTTCGAGAAACGAGGACTGCGTCGCCAGCTGCTCGATTGGATAGCCGCGGTGCAGCAGCACGCCCTTATCGCCGTCGATGTAGGTAATCTTGCTCTCGCACGCGGCCGTGGCGCCGAATCCCGGGTCGAACGTGAAGATGCCCATCGCGCCATACAGCTTGCTGATGTCAGCGACAGAGGGACCAATAGTACCGTCCCGCAGCGGCATCGTAACCGACTGGTCGGTGCCATCCAAAGTGAGTGTTACCGAGTGTCCGCTGGTCGTGGCCGCTTTGTCGATCAATCCGTCCATGCACATGACCCCGGTGTGGACCGGCGCGGGGCCGGCCGATGGCGCAGCGCAGAACCCTGCGCGCTTAATGGCAAAATTAGGGTGGAGTGAACCGGGACGCAACCTTCGCAATTGCAGCATTGGTGATAACCGCCCCGTGACGGTTAGGATGACGATCGGGGTAGCGTCCAGAACTCCGGGTTGGCACGAAATCGCTCCCAGCGCGACACGATGCCTGCGCGCTGGTTGCCTGCGTTCGCGGCCACGAACCCGGCCACGATACCCGCGGCATAGCTTCGCTCCGTCCGGCCCAAATGGCCCATCAGCCCGGCCGCCGCTGCCCCGTCGTTGAGCGCTCCCAACTCTTCCTGCAACGCAGCCAAGGCACGGACATACCGGCGGCCGGGTTTAACTGGAAACAGCGGCTGGAAGAATTCGGCGGCGTAGCGCAGGCGCTTGCAGTCCTTGCGCAGTTCGTGCAGGGCCTCGACCGGCAGAGCGTTTATGTGACGGCCGGCGCGGCGGACGCGGCGGTGACGCCGGGTCAGGACGGTGGTGGCGAACAGGGCCGTGTCCTGCCGCAACGGCCCGGAATCATCCGGCGTCTCCCACGGTCGAAGTGCCGCGGTGCAGCCAAGGGTCACTTCCAGCATTCGGAATGCTGGGCTGATTAAGTATGCGCGCAGGCTGTCATACGCGGCCGTTCGTCTCCGGGCTGCCGCGGCCAGCATTGTTCGCACTCGGCGGTCCCCGGGAAACGCCGCGGCCACGTCCGCGCCCGTACCGGCCAGAAACACGTCCCAATCGCGCGCGCCGCCCAGGATGGCCGCCAGATCCCGCAGTGCCGGGGATAACGCCGCCGTATGGTCACACGCGGCGACATCCCGAAAGATCGAAAAGGCAGAGCGCAGCCGCCGGGTCGCGACCCGCATTTGGTGCACTCCCATGGGCGTGTCGCCGGCGCTGGCTGGCCCGGACCAGTGCAGCATCACGTCCAGCAGTTGGCCCACGATCACCGCAATGTTGTCCGACAGCGGCCGACCCGGCAGCATCGCCGGCGTACCCAGGTGGCGGGGCGTCACGTCCTGCCCGCGGGCAACGGCCACCGCCTCCGCCCCCAGCCCGGCGCGCGGCACCGATATCCGTGCGCCCGCCGCCATCTGCCCCGCGATCGCGTACAACTGGGCGTCCGGTCCCTCGAGCGACACCCGGCACACGCGCTGCTCGGTCGCGACGCCCCGCAATGCGCCGGACAGGATCGCGACCGTAACGGTCTGAGTGTCCGACGGCACGCTATATCGCCGGCGCTGGCCGGTGAACGCCGCAATCGGCGCAAGCTCGGCCGGGTCGAGGTCGAGCAGCCGGGGAGATGATGCGGTGGCCAGGATCGGCGTCGGCGTGGCCGGCGGCCAGGAAGCGGCGGCGGGTCCCAGCGCCTCCAGTCGCCACAAACCGTACTCCGACGATACGGATCGCCCCTGCAGCGCGAGGGTGCCGCCCGGGGTGTCATGCCATAAGATTTGCACCGGCGTGGCGCGGCCCACACGCTGCAGCGCCGACAGTCGCACCAGTGCCGCCGAGTCGACCGGGGCGACCGCGAACTCCAGCCGGCTCATGGTATGTCGGCGACCTCCGGCAGGTCACGGGGGCAGATGAACCGGACCAGGCGTGCGCCGTCCGCGGCCCAGTCGCCGGGAATAGCGAACTCGGCCAGTGCGCCGGATGGAAACCCATCGGCGATGCGGCGCGCGTCCGCGTTGTCCGTGGCCGTGTCGGGGGAGCCCGCTAAACGGAACGCGAGTTCATGCAGACCGGGGTTATGCCCGATCACCAGCACGGAATGCGTTTCGGGCGGGACCGCCTTAATTGCGGCGAGTATCGTGCTGAAGTCAGCCAGGTACAGACCGTCCTGCGGTGTTAGGACCGGCACCGTGGTCCACGGCTCCAGTTCCTGCATGGTCTGTAGAGTGCGGCGGGATGTGGAGACCAGGATCAGCTGCGGTGCCAGCCCCAAACCCTGCATCGCCCGCCGCATCGCCTGCGCCGCCAGCCGGCCACGGCGGTTCAGCGGGCGTGAGTGGTCCGACAGCGCCGGGTCGTCCCAGGAAGACTTGGCGTGCCGGAGCAGAAGAAGCTGACGCATGTTTCGACACTGCCCGCACCGGACCCGGGCTGCAACCGGCCTTGCATGGAAGGTGGCCGACGCCACACTTGGACCAACGGATGAGGACAAAGTGCATGGCCGGACCGATAGTGATCGTTGGTGCGACGGGGGCGATCGGCAGCGCTATTGCCCGGCGGGTCGCGGCGCGGGGGGATGTGTTGCACCTTGTCGGTCGTGACGGGGCAAAGCTGGCAGCGATGGCCGCGTCGTTGGGCGCCACGTACGCTGTAGCGGACGCGATGGACGGACCAGCCCTGGCGGAAGCCGTGCGTGCCGCGGGTCCGGCCATGGCGGGACTGGCGTATTGCGCGGGCTCGATCGTTCTGAAGCCGTTACGCCGTGCGACGGAGGTGGACTACATCGACACGTTCCGACTGAACGCGGTTGGCGCGGCGCTCGCTGTGGCCGCCGCCGCGGATGGGCTGCGTGCGTCGCCGGGCGCGGGTGTTGTTCTGTTCAGCAGCATCGCAGTCCGGTCGGGCTTTGCGAACCACGCCGTGATTTCAATGGCAAAGGGCGCGGTCGAGGGACTGACGATAGCGCTGGCGGCCGAAATGGCGCCGCACGTGCGCGTGAACTGCATTGCCCCCAGCCTGACCCGGTCGGCCATCGCCGCACCGATGACCGATAACGAGGTGATGGCCAAAGCGATCGCCGCCCAGCATCCCATTCCCCGTTTGGGTGAGGGTGACGACGCGGGCGCGCTGGCCGCGTTCCTGCTGGGACCGGACGCCGGGTGGATTACCGGGCAGATCATGGCCGTCGATGGCGGCCGCTCCAGCGTGCGGAACAAGAACTGATGTCGGCCCCGTGCTCCACCCTACGCATTGTCCTCGGTGACCAGTGCAGCGCCAGCCTATCGTCGCTGACGGACATCGAACCCGGCGACGTTGTGCTGATGAGCGAGGTAATGGGTGAGTGCACGTACGTCCCGCATCACCCGAAAAAGATCATCCTTATACTCTCCGCCATGCGCCACTTTGCGGCTGAGTTGCGGGCGCGGGGCGTGACAGTCGACTACAACACCCTCGACGACCCGGACAATACCGGCTCGTTACGGGGTGAGATGCTGCGCGCCGTCGCCCGTCATCGTCCGGACCGCGTCGTCGCGACGGAGCCTGGGGAATACCGCCTGGCGGAGGATATGCGACACTGGCATGAGGCGGCCGGCGTCGAGGTCGATATTCGCGACGACACACGCTTCCTATGCCGCATTCAGGAGTTTCGCGCCTGGGCGCGCGACAAGGACCCACGCGGCGGCAGTTTCCGGATGGAGTTCTTCTACCGCGACATGCGCCGTCGCACCGGGTTGCTGATGGACGATGGGCAGCCAGCGGGGGGCAAGTGGAATTACGATATCGAAAACCGCAAACCGCCACCCAAAAACCTGCGCGGCCCGGCCGTGCAGGTCTTTCCGCCCGACGCCATCACGACCGAAGTCATCGACCTGGTCCGCCGCAGCTTTCCCAACCATTACGGGTCCACGGACGGCTTTGCCATGCCTGTGACCGCCGCAGACGCGGACCGGGCGCTGCTCGACTTCATCGAAAACCGCTTGCCGGAGTTCGGCGATTGGCAGGACACGATGAAGGCTGGCGAAAGCACCCTTTATCACGCGCTGATCGGTACCAGCCTCAACGCCGGCCTGCTATGTCCGCTGGTTGCGTGCCAAGCGGCAGAGGCGGCGTGGCGCGCGGGGCTGGCCCCATTGAACGCTGTCGAGGGCTTTATCCGCCAAGTCATTGGCTGGCGTGAGTTCGTGCGCGGCGTGTACTGGACCACAATGCCGGAGTACGGAAAGCTCAATGGCCTGAACGCGCAACGGCGGCTGCCACCGTTCTACTGGACGGGTGAGACGCGTATGAACTGCCTGCATCATGCGGTGACCGACACGCTGCAAAACGCCTACGCCCACCACATCCAACGCCTGATGGTGACCGGCAATTTCGCGCTATTGGCCGGGCTGCATCCGGATGACGTCGAAGAATGGTATCTGGTCGTGTACGCCGATGCGTATGAGTGGGTGGAGATGCCCAACGTGCGCGGCATGGCGCTGCATGCGGATGGCGGCATCATGGGATCCAAGCCGTATGCGTCGTCGGGCGCATACATCAATCGCATGAGCGATTACTGCCGCGGCTGTCACTACGACGTGAAGATTGCGGTGGGTGAGCGAGCGTGCCCGTTTAACGCGCTCTATTGGGACTTTATCGCCCGCCATAGCGAGCGGTTCGCGCAGAATAACCGCATGGCCATGCCCGTGCGTACGCTGTCGAAGATGGAGCCGGCGCGGGTTGCAGAACTGCGGGGGCAGGCGGCCGGGTTCCTGGCGCGAATGGATGCGGGCGAGGTCGTTTAGGCCTTTTGAAGCCACAACCCACCGCCCGGGTTTTCCAGAATACGCGGGCAGGTGGCGCGTAGCAGTGCCGTGTGGGACCGGGCAAAATCCTCGTTAGCGTACCGCACCCGGAACACGTCATTGTACTGTAGGAACGCCCGCAGAGCATACAGCTCGTTCCAGGACCGGTTCTCGTCGAACACCCATGATTCCGGGTACTCGAAGTCTGGGAACACGTCGTGGAAATGGACCCAGACGCCGGGCGCCAGACGGGGGAGGATCTCGAACAGCTCGAAATTCACGTCGCTGCCGGTTTTACTGATGTGCGTCGTGTCCAAGAACAGGATGTCCCCCGCGCCCAATTGCGTGAACACGTCGAGCGGCACGTCCTGCACGCCGCTGCGGATGATTCGCACCCGGTGATGGTCCACTGGGCGCAGCAGCGCGTCGAGGCGATCGGTATACGGCTCAATAAAAGTCATTTGCGTCATGAGGTCTGGTGACTGGTCCAGGGTGTCGAGCAGCACGGCGCTCGAGAACCCCGATCCGACCTCGATCACCCGGCGTGGTCGCAGATGCCGGATCATACCGGCGTAGATGAGCGCGTCGCCGATACCGTACATGTGGTTATCGACGTAGTAGCGCGTGCCCGGCTCCTGCTGCGTGGGTAAAGCGAGGCACTCCAAATGCGGCAGCAATGCTCGATATAAGTGCTCCATCGCAACCATATCGATGGTGACGCCCAGCATTGCCGAGTGCGGCAGTGGCCGGGGTAGCGTATTGGGGGCGACGATCGGCGAGTAGTAGTGGCCCGGCGGTGCGAATAGCGGTACCTGATCCAGCAGCGCCCGCCGCTCGGTCGCCTCCTGACTGGATGCGATCTCGATCAGAAACCGCATCGGATCGGCCCCGGCCTCGATGTGGTCGGCTATGCTGCTGAGCTGATCCGCCGGGGGATGGCGGCCGAGGACGAGGCGCCAGACCTCTAAAACGAAGGCTTCCGTCAATGCGCGCGCTTGGGTCAACCTCGGCTCCCTGCCACATAGACGTACTGAACAGGAACGGTGCGCGGCGCAACCACTCCGATCTTAAAAGTGCGGGCGGTCGCAACCCGGTCGTGCCCGGCTGCTTTGCGCCACGAACGTTGAAGACCTTGTATGACGCCAGTTCGCTACCGCCCCTCACTCGGCAACTGCACATGCGACTAACGGAGCCTCTGCCGCGTGAGACGACAGGCAACACCGTGCAGCATGCAATGATCCACGCCCTGTTCGGCGTTGTGACGGCCGAACAGGCTCGCCCACCGGGCGTTAGCGCGGCGTCAGCCGGAACGAAACCGGGCGGTCGGGCTGCGTCGTGACAAAGCCGCGCGGCACGACCCGGCCGCGTCCCACCAACGACAATCGGAACGCCTGGATTAACCGGGCCATCACGAGCGTGGCCTCGGTCAGCGCAAACTGCATGCCGACGCAGATGCGTGGACCGGCCCCGAACGGCATGTAGGTGAACCGCACGGGGGGTTTTGCACCGGGCGCGAAGCGGGCCGGGTCGAACTGGTCGGGGTCGGACCAGTGCGCGCGATGGCGATGCAGAACCCAGGGCGAGACGCTGACGACCGTGTCGGGTGCAATCGGGCGGCCCATGATTTCATCGGCCGCAATCGCCTCGCGAACGATCAAAAACGCCGGCGGGTACAGGCGCAGCGCCTCATCCACGAACGCGCGAGTGACCGGCAGTTGGGCGGACGCGGCGTGGTTTGGTGACAGGTCAACCCCCGCTACCTCGGCTGCGATCGCGTCCTGATACTCGGGCAATAACGCGGCCAGGTAGCAGGACCAGAAAAGTGTGACGGCCGTTGTCTCATGGCCGGCCAGGATCATGGTCGCGACCTCATCCCGTAACTGGGCGCGGGTGAACGCGGCGCCGGTGACCGGATCGCGTGCGGCGCGCAGCATGTCCAGCAGGTCGCGTGGCGGGCTATCGGCGTCGGCCGCGTCTGGTTGGGTTTCGCGCGCGTCGATCAACTGGTCCAGGAAGCGGAGCCAGCCCTGCCGGAAAGTGTGACGGCCAAAGTCCAGTGGGGACGGAATGCTGTCCGGCAGCAGCAGGTCGAACACGCCGGGTTGCGCGAACTTCAGCGCGTAGTCCATGATTGTCGCCCGCAATTCCGACCGGAACCCCGACATTTCCAACGAGAACATCGACTGCCCGGCGATGTCCAGCGCCAGATGCTGCAAGTGCGGCATCAGAACGGTGGGTGCCCCCGCTGTGTCGCGCAGTGCGGCCTCGGTGATCGCTGACGCGGTTACGACGTGGCGGGCCAGCACCGGCAGCGTGCGCGGCGCCATGGCTGGGGCGATTGTCCGGCGTTGGTGCCGCCAGGCCTCGCCCTCAGCTAAAAATAGCCCGCGACCCAAAAGCGGCGCCAGCACGCGGCGGGCGCCCGAGTTACGGCGGTAATTGGCGGCGTTGGTTACGAGCACGTGACGGATCGCCTCGGGCGCATTCAGCATTAACTGGTCGCGGCCAAAAAACTTGCCGTCGAGGATGTCCTCTTCGTACGCGCGCTTTCCCCACAGTTCGAGCGGGTTGCGGTAGACGATGCGGATCATCTCCAGCGTCGAAGGCGGCGTCGTGCGCGGCT
>JANPPS010000153.1:0-5782 GCA_031428635.1 Rhodospirillales bacterium | reverse complement strand
TCTTGCCCACTCTGATCTAGACGTTGCGCGCGCGGTTCTAAGTGCCGAGGTCACGGGCCTGCGCGCCCTGGCCGCCGCTTTGGACGGGGCATTCGGTAACGCGGTCGATTGCCTCGATCACTGCGCGGGCCGGGTCGTGGTGACCGGCATGGGCAAATCCGGCCTGGTCGGGCGTAAGATTGCCGCCACGCTCGCCAGCACCGGGTCACCCGCCCTGTTCGTCCATCCGGCAGAGGCATCGCATGGCGACCTTGGTATGATCGTGCCCGGTGACGCGATCCTGGCGCTCTCCAACTCGGGCGAGACGGCGGAGTTGGCGCATATCGTCGCCCACGCCCGCCGGTTCGACGTACCGATCGTGGCGATCACCGCGCGCGCCGACTCGGCCTTGGCGCAGGCTGCCCGGGTGACCCTGTTGCTACCGCCCGCGCCGGAGGCGTGCCCCATGGGCCTGGCACCCACAACGAGTACTACGATGCAGCTGGCACTCGGCGACGCGCTCGCGGTGGCATTGCTGACCCGGCGCGGCTTTACCCGCACCGATTTCGGCGCCAACCACCCCGGTGGGAAACTGGGCGCGCAGCTACAGCGCGTGCGGGTGCTCATGCATGTGGGCGACGCACTGCCACTGGCGCCACCGGACTTACCGATGGAGCAGGCGCTGCTGATCATGACCGGCGCCGGCTTCGGCTGCCTGGGTGCTGTCGACACTGACGGCCGGCTACTCGGCGTTCTGACGGACGGCGACCTGCGCCGCGCCATGGGGCCGGACCTGTTGTCCCGTAGTGTGCAGGACGTGATGAACCGCACTCCCCGCACGATCGACGCCGACGCGCTGGCCGTGGACGCATTACGCGCCATGAACGGCGACCCACGGCCCGTGACCAGCCTGTTTGTTACCGAGGCCGGGCGCGCCGTCGGCTTGCTTCATATCCATGACCTGTTGCGTGCCGGGGTGGCATAGAATGGACCAGCTCACTCCGCCCCGCCTGTCCCGCACAAGCATGGCCACCCCCCGTGCGCGAAAGGTCCCGGGGCCCAAACGGCTGGCGTTGCGCGGCGCGATAATCCGCGGCGCCAAGTGGGCCCTGCCGGGCGCGGCGGTGCTGCTGTTGCTCGCGGTGGCGCTGTGGCCGGAGCTGACACGGCTGACAAGCCAGGAGCGGTTGATTGCGCGGCATCTGCTGGACGTGGACAGCGCCCTCATGTTGGCCCCCCATTATCGCGGCGTCGATGAGCGCGGCCGTCCTTACACTATCACTGCCGAAAGCGCGTCCCAGTCCGGCCCCCAGCGCGTCGACCGGATCTTGCCCAAGGCCGACATCGTGATGGAGGGCGGTGCCTGGGTTTACACCCAGTCGCAGGCGGGCGCGTACATCCAGCATGCGGGTCAACTGGACCTGTCGGGCGATGTACTTCTGTATCGGTCGGATGGCATGACGCTACATACCGATAGCGCCGCGATCGAAATGAAGGCCGGCGCCGTCGCAAGCAATGCGCTGACGCATGTCGAGGGGCCGTTCGGCACGATCGACTCCCTCGGATTCGTGCTGCTGGACCGCGGTGCCGTCATCCAATTCACCGGGCCCGCACACATGATCGTGAACCAGACCCGATGATCCGCGCGCTTACCATTGCCCTGCTGCTGACATCACCGGCCTGGGGTCAGGCGCTGGACTTGTCGAAGGGCGGGCCGATCGACGTCACGTCCGATAATGGGATCGAGTACCAGCAGGCGGAGCAGGTCGTGATCGCCCGCGGTAACGCGCGCGCCGTCCGGGGTGACGTGACGGTCACCGCCGACCGCCTGACGGCCCGGTTCCGACGCAAGGGCGGCGCGGCCGGGGCCGGGGCCGCGGCGGCCGGCCCGGACGGCGGCGATAACGAAATCTATCGGCTGGAGGCAGACGGCAACGTCCGTATCTTCACCGCGACCGACCTGGCCGTCGGCGACCATGCCATCTACGACATCGATCAAGCCGTCTTGCTGATGACCGGCGCCGCCATGAAGATCACGACCCCGCAGCAGGTCATGACCGCGCGGGACACGATGGAGTACTGGTCACAGAAGCACATGGCGGTAGGTCGCGGCCTAGCGGTCGTGATCACGTCGGACGGGCGGCGTTTATCCGCGGACACGCTCGTCGGCTACACCACGCCTCCCCCAGCCGCCGGGGCTACGCCGTTGCCGAAACCCGTCGCCGACAAACCCGCTAAACCCGGCGCGGACACGGCGCCCACCAGTGGCAAGCTGCAACGGGTCGAGGCGTTCGACAATGTCGAGGTCCGGACCCTGACCGAGACGTTCCGCGGCGCCCGCGCGGTGTATGTCGCCGATAGCGAGATCGCTCGTCTGGCCGGATCCGTCCGCGTCACCCGCGGTCAGTCGCAATTGAACGGGGATGAGGCGGTGGTGAATATGCGCCCCGGCATCTACACCATGACGAAGGCGCCCGGCGGACGCGTGCAGGGCCTGGTGGTGCCCAACGATACCTCCGTGTCCACAACGAAGAAGCCGTAATGCTCGAAGTGCCCCACACCCCGGACTGGCTTCAGTCTGGCTTACCCCAACACGCGACCAATCACCCCGCGGGCACCGGGAGCCTGGTCGCGACCGCCGTCGGCAAGACGTACAAAAAGCGCACTGTTGTGCGCGACGTGTCGATCAACGTGCACCGGGGTGAGGCGGTGGGACTACTGGGCCCAAACGGCGCCGGTAAGACCACGACGTTCTACATGATCGTAGGCCTGGTCCGCCCCGATACAGGTGCCATTACCCTAGATGGCCGCGATATCACCGGCCTGCCGATGTATCGTCGGGCGCGCCTGGGTATCGGCTATCTACCGCAGGAGGCGAGCGTCTTCCGCGGCCTAAACGTCGAACAGAACATCCTAGCCGCGCTGGAAGTCGTCGAGCCCGATTCGAGCCAACGCCACTTGATGCTGGACGAGTTGCTCGCCGAGTTCGGCATCAGTCACCTACGCCGCACGCCGTCGCTGGCGCTATCGGGTGGCGAGCGTCGCCGGGTCGAGATCGCACGAGCCCTGGCCTCGCACCCAAGCTACATCCTGCTGGACGAGCCGCTGGCCGGCATCGACCCCATCGCGGTGGGCGAAATCCGGGACCTCGTGTCGCACCTAAAGGACCGCGGCATCGGCGTGCTGATCACCGATCACAACGTGCGGGAAACGCTGGAGATCATCGATCGCGCCTACATCATGCATGACGGCCAGGTGCTGATGGAGGGTCGTCCGGACCAGGTTGTGGAAAACGAGGACGTACGCCGCGTCTACCTCGGAGAGAGGTTCAGTCGGTAACGGAACTGCGCTAGCGTAGCGCATGGCGATCGGACCACGGCTCGAATTTCGGCAGACACAATCCTTAGTCATGACGCCGCAGCTGCGTCAGGCGATCAAGCTGTTGGCCAGCACGAACCTGGAGGCGGCGGCGTTCGTGGCGGAGGAGCTTGAGCGGAACCCGTTGCTGGACGCGGCACACCAGGGGGTACCGACGCCGGAAGCGCCCGCCATCGATCAGCGCCCTGCCGCGACGGAGGGTGTGGCCACTGACATCGTGATGCAGCACGCGATCGTGCCGGACGGCCAGGCCGAACACGGCAACACGCACGATACCGGCACGTTTGCCGACGGCTATGCCCGCAGTGATTTATCCAACTCGGGCGGCCGGCGCGACCCGTGGGGCACCGACGACCGCGGCGTGGACGATCTGTCGGCCAACCCGCCAACGCTGCGCGCCCACATTGCCGAACAACTACACCTGGCGTTCAGCGACCCGGCCGACCGCCTGATTGGCACCCATTTCATGGCGCAGATGGACGCCGCCGGCCGCGTGCTGGTCAGCACGGGGGAGGTTGCGGCGGCACTCGGCGCAGACCCGGCGCGGGTGGCACACATCCGCGCCGCCATGCAGCAGTTCGATCCGCCGGGTCTGTTCACACAAACGCTGCAGCAGTGCCTGGCCGCCCAGCTGCGCGACCGCAACCGGCTCGACCCGGCGATGCAGGCGCTGCTCGACCATCTGGACCTGCTGGCGCGTCGCGACCTACGGGGCCTCATGACCGTCTGCGCCGTCGATGCAGAGGACATGGCCGACATGATTGGCGAGCTGCGGGCGTTGAACCCGAAGCCTGCGCTATTGTTCGAGCATGAGCCGCCCACGGCCATTGTGCCGGACGTGCTGATGCGCGCCCTGCCGGGTGGGTCGTGGCAGCTGGAACTCAACCCGGAAACAATGCCGCGCGTGCTGGTCAATCAGGCATACCACGCGCGCGTTTCTGCCCAGGTCCGCCAAAACCGGGAGGCGCGGGTGTTTCTGTCCGAACAGCTCGCGAGCGCCAACTGGCTTGTGAAATCATTGCAGCAGCGGGCCACGACGATCCTAAAGGTCGCGGCCGAGGTGGTACGACAGCAGGACGGCTTTTTTCGCCGCGGCGTCGGCCATTTACGCCCGCTGATCCTGCGCGATGTAGCCGGCGAAGTGGATTTGCACGAGAGCACCGTGAGCCGGGTTACAGCCAACAAGTACATCATGACGCCCCGCGGCACGTTCGAGTTGAAGTACTTTTTCACGGCTGCCATCAACGCCACCCATGGTGGCGAAAGTCACAGTGCCGAGGCCGTGCGCCATCGGATCCGCGCGCTCGTAGGTGCAGAAAACGCCGGCACTGTCCTGTCCGACGATGCAATTGTTTCAGCATTGCGTCGGGAAGGCGTGGACATCGCCCGTAGAACGGTGGCCAAATACCGGGACGCGCTTCGCATCCCGAGTTCGGTGCAGCGCAAACGGGAAAAGGCCATGCCGGCCTGATCCCACTTTTGGAAGGGACCGCGGTATGCAGATCACCGTCTCGGGCAAACAAGTTAATCTGTCCGACGCATTACGGGACCGCGTCGCCGACCACCTCGATGTGATTGCAGGCAAGTACTTCGACGACGCGCTTGAAGCGAACGTCACATTCAGCCGCGCGCGCAGCTTTTTCACATGCGATATTAACGTGCATGCCGGGCGTGGCCTGACATTGCGCGGCGAGGGCGAGGCGGCAGACGCCCACGGCGCGTTCGACGACGCAGCCGAGCATATCGCCAAGCGCCTGCGCCGCTATCGCCGGCGCGTGAACGATCATGCGCGCGATCTGGTACACCGCGACCGCCCGGAGGCCGGCCGGCAATATGTGCTGCGTCAGGACGAGGATGCCGAAGCAACACCCCAGACCGACACGCCTGCGTTCGCGACGGTCATCGCCGAGAGCTCGGCCGAGATCAATACGCTCTCGGTCGGGGAGGCGGTGATGCGCATGGATTTGGCTGACCAGCAGGTCATGATGTTCCGCAATAGTGCCACGGCGGAGCTGAACGTCGTGTATCGCCGGAGCGACGGGCACATTGGGTGGATCGACCCAGGTAAGGGGCGGGGCTAGCCCCGTGCTAAACGGACCGACACTGTGAAAAAGCCGAGCCTGGTGCGTCTGGAGGCCATTATTCGGACGCCTCAGTACTGTAGCATTCGGCGATTTGGTCAGCTATCGGATGATTATTATCCCAATAACCCAAATCGACGCCAACAAGATTACTAGGACTGCCAGTAAGTAGGATAGTAAGCACCTCGGGCACTAGGTAAAGACGCCGTGTACATTGCGTCTCTACCTTTGCACCGATGAGGGTAGTGTCCGAAACAGCAGATCAGCACGGCCGGGTAAACGCTTGGCGATGCTACTACAGCCTCGATTGCAGAAGATGACAAACTCAGACGTATAGAACTAAG
>JANPPS010000152.1:0-4077 GCA_031428635.1 Rhodospirillales bacterium | reverse complement strand
GAACCCATGCCAGCCGTACTCGGTCGTACGGGTCCGGATCAGACCGATGCGCCGGCTGCAATCGCAACTTAGGGCGCCCGCGCAGGCCATTCCGACAACGATAAGTGGTCCATGGATCGCGCGCTCGAACTGACCCGGGAGGGCAAGAACGAGCCGGGCGCGTCACCGCTCGGGCGCGCCATGGTGCTTGACGGCCGGGTCGTGGCGAAAGGTCATAACGAGGCTGCCTCCCACCCTGACGTCATGGCCAACGCCGAGAGGCTGACCATCTGTCGCGCCGGTGCCGCACACGGGCGGAACCAGCTACGTGGGGTCACGCTCAACTACCCGGTGGCATGTTTACGGTGGCGAGCACTTGGAGTCAGATCGATCGGGTCGTGTACGGCGCTGGACGGGATGATGTGCACCGGATTTATTTCGAGGACCGGCCCCTGCACAGGATAAACTGCATCCGGGACGCGTACCGGTCCGATGTCGAAGTCGTGGAGGGCGTCCGACGGACGGAGTGCGCGCCGCCTCATCATGGGCCGACGACTAGCCATCACCGGAGGAGCAGGGCCACATTTACGTGGCAGAGCCCGTCGCCCCGCCCGCATCGGCGCCGTGGACTTAGCGCGCGCCCCCCATCATGGCGCTCATGTCCGTGCCGTTTACTGCGAGCTTGGCGCCGTCGAACGTCACATCCCACACCATGTCTCCCTCGGCCTGCTTGGCGAGCCCCTTCAGGAACACGATCGCCGGCAGGCCCTGTGCCAGCATCGGCGCCGCGGCCACGACGGCGGTCAGCTTATCCAGATCGTGCGCCACGATGTGCGCAGATCCGTCCTGTGCCCGGGGGGCGCCGCCGGGGCCGCCCTGAATGCTGATCTTCCCCGTGGCCGAAATGGTGGCGCCGGCAGTATCGAACTCCAATGCCTCGATCCCGATTGTGGCGCCATGACTCAATAGACGTGTTTTCAACGCCGCGTCGCCCGGTCCCGGCTTACCCGATTGCCCCGCATCAACCGTCGCCAAAAGGATGTCGGCCAGATCCTGACCGGAAATGCCAGACACGGTCGGCCGCAGCATAACGTGCTTGGGCAATAGCTGCTCCATGTCACCCATGCCGAATTCGGGCCAGACCAACCCATCCGCTGCAAAGCCCATCGCCGCCTGCACTGCGCCGGCGGTGGACTTCATCGTCGCGCCGAAGCCCAACTTTGCCGCCGCGAAGCTCTTGCCGTCCGTGGTGATCGATAGGTCTGTTACACTTTCATCGACAACGATGCCCGTGCCCAAGTCGGGCAGCGCCGCCACGATGCGGCGAAGTGCGGCGAATGCGGCGGGGGACAGCTTGGCATCGACCTGTGCCGCGCCACTGCCTGCGGCCCCACCCATGTTCACCCCGGGGATGCCCGCGCTGAATAGGTCGGACATGGCCCGCATGACCTCGACCCCGCGTTCACGCGACACGGCGTTCACGTTGATCGCCGCCGCGACAGCCTTGGCCTTCAGGTCCAGCACCGGACCGTCCTTGGCTTTCATCTGTTGGCCGTAGCCGGTCAGGTTTTCGACAGCCGCAATATCGACCTTATCGCGACCGTTGGGCGTGAGGGTCGTCTCTGTAACCGAACGCTCCACGGTATTTTGTTGCGTGATAGTGTCTGCCGCTGTGTCTGCCGAATTGCCCCGGGCTGACATCATAGGAGACGACGTACTGATACTCACGACGCCGCCCAGGGTCTGCTTGAACGTGCTGGGCGTGGCGAAGGTCGGGTCCCATACGCCGCTGCCGTCCTGCGACGCGACCGTGATCGTGGTGTGCACAGCCATCGGCACATCGGCCTCCTTCGCCGCGCCCTTCTGCCCGGCCGCCGGCTTTTGGGGCGTGATGGTCGTGCTGTAGTCGAACGGTTGTGGAAACCGGAGGCTATCGAACACCCAGCGCCCATTCTCGGCCGGGTTGGCGAGCATCGTTGCCGCCAGCGGAGTGGCGCCGGGGCCCTTCAGGCCAAGCGGAATGGTGATGTTGTAGCGGTCGCCCGCGGGCTCGACCTGAACGGCGCGGACGCCCGGCTTGGCCGGCTTGTCGAACGTGGTCGCGTACCAGGTTTGTAACTGACCCTCGATCGACTTCGCCTGATCGGGCGATACGGCGGCCCGCGTGGGAGAGGCGGCGGCGATCAATAGCGATGCGGCGATCAGCGGGCGATTCAGGCGCATGGGTGTCTCCGATTTCTACAGACGACTGTGCTGCGGTTCATGGCTGCGGGCAAATGACGCCTGGCGCAGTATTATCGTGTGCCGGTCAGAACTGAACGTCGACTGATGCGACGTCCAGCAAGCGCTCGATCACCTCCGGCTCCTGCGCGCCAGCAATCGCGTGACGGCCGGCGATGACGAAACACGGAACGCCGTTGATGCCCAGCCGATGGGCGCGAAGGTTGTCGGCGTGAACCAGGTCCACGTCGTCATCGGATCGCAGGTAGGCGACGAACGGTGCCACGGGCAGCCCTGTCGCCGCCACGATGTCACGGAGCACGGCGTCATCGCCGATATCCAGACCATCGGTGAAATGGGCGGCAAACAGCGCCTCCACTACCTCACGCCCGCGGCCCGCACGGTCTGCCCAGCGGACGGTGCGGTGCGCCTCGATACTACTCGGCGTGCGGCGGATGCGGTCGAACCGAAAGGTAACGCCCTCGGCCAAGCCGACGTCGGCGATCGTGCCATACAGGCGCCGGGCCCGGTCTTCACCACCGAACTTACGGATCACGTAGTCGGTGCGTGACATGCCGGCCCGGGGCATGTCCGGATTGAGCAAGAAGGGCCGCCACACGAGTCCGAACGACAGGTCCGGCCGCCGTTGCAATGTGCGACCCAGCCGGCGGACGCCGAGGTAGCACCACGGGCATACAAGGTCGTAAACAACCTCGATCTGCAAGGGCGAGGGCTCGAGCGGGGTGGGCGGTGGGACGTTGATGTTCACACCGACACGGTAGGGCAGGAAGCGCTGCTCGTCTCCCTGAATGTCCCGCTCTGCCGGACGAGTATCGGAAGGACGCCGCCGGGGCCGGCGCTGAATTGAACACGACGCCGATCGCGATGAGAGCTGCTAAGTGACGCCTCTAGCCTCGAAGGAGTCGTGCCAGCAGCCCAATTGATGGGCTGGCGCGAGTAGGCGAACGGGGCTGAGTGGAAAATGTTGCGCGATAGGATCGCAGCGGAGAGGGTGACTTTCTTTGTGTCGTCTTGCAACGACCAGGGCAATACGATTTCTTCGATGCAGCCTCCTATCTCGAAGGGCGTCAGTCCAGCCTCGTCCGGCACAATTCGATGCCTGAACGTGGGTAGGAACGGGGGTCGGCTAGTTGGGAAGACAATTCAATCGACTATCAGCCCGCACAGTCGTTGCGGCCTCAAAGCCGGGCTACCACCCAGATGGTAATGGCCTTTACCTACAGGTCAGCCCGGCCGGAACCAGTCTTGGATCTTCCGGTACTCCCTGGACAAGCGTTCCAGGGAAATGGGCCTGGGCGAGCTCACACTCGTGTCGCTGGCGGAAGCTAGGCAGGCTTCACTCTCGCCCCGGAAGCTCCTCAAAGAAGGCGTTGACCCGATCGAAGAAAGGGCGAGGGTTCGGCAAACTCGGCAGTTGCACCAGGCTCGATCGGTCAGGTTCGAGATGTGTGCGGAGGCGTATATCGAGGCGCATGCGCCCGGGTGGCGCAGCACGCTCACGACGTATGCCCTCCCCATCTTCGGCGACTTACCGATCCAGGATATCGACACGTCGCTGGTGATGAAAGTTCTCGACCCAATCTGGCACACGAAGACCGAGACGGCGAGCCGAGTGCGCGGCCGTATGGAGGCAGTACTGGACTGGGCTAAAGCCCGTCGCCTTCGTGAAGGGGAGAACCCGGCACTATGGCGGGGTCATCTCGATCAGCTGTTGCCGAAGCGATCCCGGGTGCAGAAGGTCGTGCACCATCCTGCGTTGCCCTTTGACGAAATGGGTGCGTTCATGCGCGATCTCGGCGCAGAAGTCGGGGTCGCGGCCAGAGGTTTCGAGTTTCAGATCCTCGCCGCAGCCCGCAC
>JANPPS010000151.1:0-3480 GCA_031428635.1 Rhodospirillales bacterium | reverse complement strand
GGCCCGGGGCGGCCTTTGGGCCCCTTACCTACGGGGGGGGTTACGGGGCGGGGGGTTACGGGTGGGGGGGGTGGGGGGCGGGGGGGGGGGGGGGGGGATCGACATCACGTTGGCGGAATGCCCTCTTGCAAAACGGAGGGTGCCTCCGCACGTGCCGACTGCATTAAACGGAGTGCCATATGAGCCTGTCAATCACGCTGACGGTCAATGGGACGGAACGGACGATATCCCTGGACGATCCCCGCGTGACCCTGCTGGACCTGCTGCGGGAGCGGCTGTACCTGACGGGCGCCAAAAAAGGCTGCGACCGTGGCCAGTGCGGGGCCTGCACGGTGCTGGTGGACGGGCGGCGCGTGAATAGCTGCTTGGCGCTGGCCATCAGCTACGACGGCGCACGGGTGTTGACGATCGAGGGCGTCGCGGCCGAGTGGGGGGCCGATGCCGGCCAGCTGCATCCGGTGCAGGCCGCGTTTATCGCGCACGACGCGCTGCAATGCGGGTTCTGCACACCGGGTCAGATCATGAGCGCGATCGGCATGATCGCCGAGGGCCACGCCGGCGACGATGCGGAGCGGGTGCGGGAGGGTATGAGCGGCAATCTATGCCGGTGCGGCGCCTATATCGGCATTACCGAGGCGGTGGTGGACGCTACCCGGACCGTGGCGGCGATCGGCCAGAGAAACGCCGCATGAACCGGTTCGAATACATTCGCCCCACGACCGTGGCCGAGGCGGTGGGCGCAGCCGGGGCGCCGGGGGCTGCCTACCTGGCGGCGGGCACGAACCTCATCGACCTGATGAAGGGCGGCGTGATGCGTCCGATACGTTTGGTCGACATCAGCCGCCTGCCTGGGCTCGATCGGATCGAGACGCTGGCCGATGGCAGCGTGCGGGTGGGTGCCACGGTGCGCAATGCGGACATGGCGTATGACGCCGCCTTCGCCCGCGCCTACCCGTCAGTGACCGAGGCGGTGCTGGCCGGCGCGTCTGCCCAGCTGCGCAATGCGGCGACCATGGGCGGCAACCTGCTGCAACGCACACGCTGCCTGTATTTTTACGACACGGCCAGCGCCTGCAACAAGCGCGAGCCCGGCGCCGGGTGCGACGCGCTACACGGTGAAAACCGGTTGCACGCGATCCTGGGCTGGAGCGACCAGTGCATCGCCACCAACCCGTCGGATATGTGCGTGCCCCTGCTGGCACTCGGGGCGATCGTGGAGGTCGAGGGCGCAAACGGGCGGCGAGACATTACCCTCGACGCGTTCCATCGCCTACCGGGCGATACGCCGCAGATCGAGACGGCCCTGGCGCCCGGCGAGCTGATCACGGGGCTGCGCCTGCCGGCCGATGCGGCGTCGTTTGCGGCGCATTCCCGGTACCTAAAAGTGCGGGAGCGGACGTCGTACGCATTCGCAGTCGTGTCGGCGGCGGTGGGCCTGCGCATGGAGGGCGGCGTGATCGCCGAAGCCCGTGTGGCCCTGGGCAGCGTGGCGTTGAAGCCCTGGCGGGCGACGGAGGCCGAAGCAGTGCTGGCGGGCCAGGCCCCAAGTGTCGCCGTGTTCCGGCAGGCGGCGGAGGCGGCGCTGGCCGATGCGCGGCCGTCAGGCCCCGATAATGCGTTCAAGATCGAGCTCGCGCGCCGTATCGTTACCCGCGCGTTGACCATGGCAGCCGCCGGTACACCCGCGCGCACACCTGCCCTTCCTGCTTCTCCGTTCGTTGGAGTTATGACCCATGGCTGATTTCAAAGCGTCTGATTTGCAACTGACCCAAGACCCCGCCCACCTGCGTATGGGGTCCAGCATGGGCCAGCCCATCACCCGGCGCGACGGCGTGCTGAAGACGACGGGGGAAGCGGTGTTCGCGGCCGATAATCATCCGCCGGGCATGGTGTACGCGGCGCTGGCCGTCAGCTCGATAGCGCGTGGCCGGGTGTTGGCGTTGGATGAGGCCGCGGCCCGCGCCCATCCCGGCGTGATCGACATCATGACGCCCACGCACAAGCCAGCGCTGGCATCGGACCCGGATGCCAAACTCAGCCCGATCATGTTCAAGCTGGATCTGCTGCAGAACGATCACGTGCGGTACGCGGGCCAGCCGATTGCCGTCGTGATCGCTGACACGCATGAAGCCGCAACGGAGGGCGCTGCGCTGCTGGCCCCCCGTTATGAGATGGAGGAAGCGCGGACAGAGTTCGACAGCGAGGAAAGCTTTACGCCGCAGAGCGTCGGCGCCGGCGCCCCAGCGCAAGAAACGCATGGCGACATACCGGGTGGACTCGCAGCGGCGGCGTTGCGGGTCGATGCCGTGTACAGCACGCCTGCCCAGTATCACAACGCGATGGAGCCGCACGCGATCGTGGCCGCCTGGGATGGGGCGAAATTGTCGATCGATACGCCCAGCCAGGCCATGACGATGGCGCGTGGGCGTATCGCCGACCTGTTCGGTATCGACGCAGACGACATCCTGATCCGCAGCCCGTTCCTGGGTGGCGGCTTTGGGTCGAAGGGTATGCTGTCCGGCCCGCAAGTACTGGGCATCATGGCGGCCAAGCTGGTCGGCCGCCCAGTCAAACTCGTGTTGCGGCGGGAGCAGATGTTCGGCCCCGTCGGCCATCGCGCGCCGACGCAGCAGACGTTCCGTATGGGCACCGACACTACCGGGCATTTGACGGCATTGAGTCACCACACGCGTACCGCGACCAGCGCGCATGACGACTTTATCGAGCCAGCCGGCAACATCTCACACGCGCTGTACACGAGCCCGGCACTTGAGACGACGCACGAGGCCGTGCGGCTCGATACCGGCACCCCGCTGTTCATGCGTGGGCCCGGTGAGGCGCCTGGCAGTGCGGCGCTGGAGAGTGCGATCGACGAGATGGCGCTGGCCTGCGGTATGGATCCGCTGGCGTTCCGGCTAGTCAACTATGCCGAGTTCGAGCCCACCACCGGTAAGCCGTTCAGCTCCAAGGCGCTGCGCGAGTGCTACGCCCAGGGCGCCGAGCGGTTCGGCTGGGCTGGCCGGCCGCAGGCACCGCGGACGATGACGGACGAGCAAGGGATGCTGGTCGGATGGGGTATGGGCACGGCGGTGTTTCCGGCGCTGATGTTCCAGGGTCACGCGCGGGCGGTGCTGCGGGCAGACGGATCGGGCATGGTTGAAACCGGGGCGCAGGATATGGGCCAGGGTGCCTGGACGGCGTTCGCCCAGGTAGCGGCCGACCAACTAGGCCTGCCGCTGGACAAGATCGAATTCCGGTCGGGGCGGTCCGATCTGCCGGATGCCGGGATTGCAGGCGGGTCGGCGCACACGGCGACGGTCAGTGCGGCGATCCATGGCGCCGGGGCGGCGGTAATCGGTAAGCTGGCCGATTTGGCGACGGGGGATGAACGCTCGCCACTATTTGGCGCAGGCAATACCGGGCTGATCGCCCGCGATGGCCGGCTGACCCGGCGCGACGATGAGGGGCGCAGCGAGTCTT
>JANPPS010000150.1:0-1830 GCA_031428635.1 Rhodospirillales bacterium | reverse complement strand
TTGGTTTTTTTTGTGTTGGGTTGAGAGTGTGGTGTTGGTGTTTCTTTCTTTGCTGACCATCGACTCAGGGTTTCGGGTTTTCTTCTGCGTTGCGCTCAGTCCGTGGCAGCGTGGCACGAACGAGAACACCAACGGGCTGCTGCGGCAGTATTTCCCGAAGGGCACCGACTTGTGCCTGCACAGCGCGGATGAACTCGCCGCTGTGGCCATGGCACTCAATGGCAGACCGCGGAAGATGCTTGACTGGCGAACGCCTGCTGAGATGTTTGACCAGGCGGTCAAATCAGCCCAGCTTGCTGTTGCGACGACCGGTTGAGCCCAAGTTGGCCGCCTTGGTCGCTGTGGCGAATGGCCTCCTTGGGTCGGCGCTGACCTACGGCTGGCTCCATCGCTTGCATACCAGCTCGGCCAATAGATGGTTTACCATCGACCAGCCGACGATCTTGCGGCTCCAGGCGTCCAAGATCACAAGCAAGATAAAGCAAGCTTGCCGTCGTCGGCACATACGTGATGTGGCCACCCAAAGCTAATCCGGTCCGGACGCCGTGAAGTTGCGATCCACCAAGTCCGGCGCCGGACGGGCATCTTTGTCGCGCCGGATCGTCGTTGGCCCGCCATGAGGGTGGCTGGCATCCACCAGCCTGGCCTCGCGCGTCAGCCCCGCAATCCGTTCGCGGCTATGCCGCTCCCCCCGCATCCGTAAATCAGCGTCGACGCGCCGCGCGCCGTGGGTCTGGCGCGAGCTGGCGTGAAAGGTCAGTTCCCGTTGTAGCAGCGCGGCGTCGGCAGCACTCTGATCCGCGTCGCGGCTCCAGCCCGTTTGCCCTCTTTCTTGTCGGTCTGGACGATCCAGTTATGGATCGGCGGCGCCGTAGGCTTGAGCTCTCAGACGAGATCACCGGGATCGCGAGCAGCGCGAACCAGATCGACCATCTGACGGCGAAACTCAGGGGAATACTAAACTCGGGCTTTCGGCCTCATGGCACTTTTCGCAAAAGCGTTCGAGGTATCCACAAATCCCGGTCAATCTCACGGGCTGAACTGGACAGGCTAAAGTTGATCGCGAGCTCTACACCTGCCACGCTAATGATATGTCAGTCACATGGCTAAACCGCGATCGGTACATGCTCGTGAGTAACAAGCCGTCAAAAGGGCCGCACTAGCATTTAGCGGAGCACGAGCGCGCAAGGTTGAGGTCACAAGACCGCGCTCGTGCGACCGGAAATGCGAAAACCCCCCGAAAGACAGCAGGTCTGTAATGAGCCGCATGGTGCGATTCCGCACGCGGGAGCAGATCCACTATCTGTCTAAGCGACCTGAAACGCTGTTCAGCCTCGCCAGCGTGGCCCGCCCTGCATCGAGCCACAGCCTACGTATGGACTGTCCCGCGCCTGACCCAGCACGCCGAAGGGTAAGAGGTTGTGCCAGCACATCGATGTGGTCCCTGCCCCGCGCCTGGAACGCCTGCATGACGAGCGCCCAGTCCTGCCCAACACGCTCAGGCGCAGTATCCGGATGGATCACCGCAAACTCATAGCCCTCTTTCACCAGCCAGCGCAGCAGACCGGGCCCATCCACGCCGGAAATTGAGGGCAGCGCCCCTGGTGAAAACTCGAATATGATCGCCGGGCGGTCGCGCCGGATCAGCTCCGAGCACCCAAGCAAAGCGTTGAATTCCGCGCCTTCGACATCCAACTTTATAAGGCCGATTGGATGCGTCTGGTCCACCATCCGGTCCAGCGCCACGCACGCGACGCTTTCAGACGAAAGCTCCAGCCAGTCTTCTATCGTCGCCGTCGTACCGTTGGAGAACGAGGTGTTGATGCCCAG
>JANPPS010000149.1:0-18969 GCA_031428635.1 Rhodospirillales bacterium | reverse complement strand
CAACAACCCCAGAACCCCCACCAAAAACCCCGAAAAAACGCCGAATACATCGCGCGTATCGATGGCCGACGGGACGAACAGATACTGGGCGTGGCTTAGCCCCTCATACACGTTCAACGTCGCTTCCACCCCTGCGCGGCGCAGTTTACGATGAGTGCGGACGGTGTTGCTGAGAAAGAGGTCGCGTGTGCCGGTCGTGAGGATTGCAGGCGGCAATCCAGTCAGGTCACCATAGATGGGCGATAGCTGCGGATCCGAAATGTCATGACCGTTCGCATACAAGGCTGCCGCGTGTGACAGGTAGCCGCTGTAGCTGACGAGCACGTTGTCGAGCCACTCGTTTGTTTTATAACTGTCGCCCGTCTCCGTCATGTCCGACCAAGGTGTGCCCGGCGCGATCGCAGCGGGCAGGGGTACGCCCTCGGTCTTAGAGCGTAGCATAAGCGCCAGCAGCATACCGCCGCCGGTTGAGGTACCGACAACCCCCACATGCTTCGCATCCGTCATTGCAAGCACCGCCTTGTAGCCCGCCATCGCATCGTTCATCGCAGCCGGGAAGGGCGCATCGGGCGGCATGCGGTAATCGACGGCAATAACTTTGTAGCCGCCCATTCCGGCCATCAGAATTGCCTCGGCCATTCCCGACTCGCCGGGGCCGTACACGTATCCGCCGCCGTGTAGGTTGTAGATAATCTGGTTGGCGTGGGCGGGCGGTATTGTGCGGGGCGTCAGGATAAAGCCGGGTACGCCGTTCAGTGTGGTAGCGGTCATCGTCACGCCCAGCAGGTCGCGCGTGCGTGCCAGACCGGGCAGGCTTGCATCGGCAAGCTGCTTTACGATCGCACGCCATCCCGCCGCGTCGGGTGGGTTTGCGTTCCATGACGGTACGCGGTAGGGCGCGGCGGCCAAGGCTTGAACCTGTGGGCTGACGCCTGACAGCGGCACTGGGATGATTTTGGCTGGCAGGGTTCGCGGGCCAGCAATAGCGTTGGCTGCAGCTTCCGGCGCTTCTAGCGCTTGAAATGTGGGCGATGCATCTAACGCCCAGGCTGGGCCGGCGATTGCGCATAGTGCCGCGGCCAGTAATCGGTACTTCACTGTTTTCTCCCCATGTGGTCCGGCGTCTGCGCGCCTGTACGGCACGGTACACCGATGGGGCCTGCTGACAACGGTACTGCCACCCTGCGCAACGCAGGGTGGCAGTCGTTGGTGAGCATACGCGAGTGGTGGCCTGGTTTAGTTGATCGTGCCGGACGAGGAACTGGCCGGCTTGCGGCCCTTGCCGGTCGACGGGCTGGACGCGCTGAGCGTCTTGGCGGCGGCGCTACGCTCGGCCGGGGACTTGGCCGCCTTCATGGTGTGGGCGGCCTCGCTCTTCTCGTCGGGGGTGGGGGTCTTAGTCTTTGCGGGGGCCTTGGTCGCTGGCTTGGGCGCGGCGGCTGTCTTGGCCGATGCGGCCTTTGCGGCGGGCTTTGCCGCAGTCTTGACGGGAGCGGGCTTTGCGGCGGCCGCCTCAGCTGGTGCTACCTTGGCCGGGGTCGCTTTTGCAGCCGGCTTGGCGGAGGCGGGCTTTGCGGCTACCGCCTTAACTGATGCTATCTTGGTCAGGGTCGCTTTAACGGCCGGCTTGACGGGGCCGGGCTTTGCGGCTGCCTCCTTAGCTGATGCTACCTTGGCCGGGGTCGCTTTTGCGGCCGGCTTGGCGGCTTCTGCCTTGGCCGGGGCTATCTTGGCGGCTGCGGGTTTGGCAGCTGCGGCTACCTTCTTTAGCTCGGCAGCGGCCTTTGCCGGAGTGGCCTTGGTAGCAGCCGGCTTCGCGGCACCGTTGGTGGCCTTCGCCGCGGTCTTGACCGCAGCCTTGGCCGGAGTTGTTTCGGTCTTCGCCAGTGCGGCTTTCGTCGGTTGGACCTTCGTCGGGGCCGCCTTCTTTGTCGGCGCGCGCACGGCCAGTGCCTGCGCCCGCTTGCGTTCGGTCAAGCTCTCGTCGTTCATTATCGCATCCTCCAGTAGCAGGGTTGCCGGCACGCAAGTATTTGCCCGGGCCACGACTGCCGTGACCCACAGACCTATGCGCAGCGCGGCCCTGACGCCACGCGACTCGTACGTAAGGACCCGCTATCCGCTCTCACGCAGGACTGGCCACTCTGTCAACCGAATACTGGTCGATGCAACTAAAAACTGGTGCCGGACCCGAGTTGTTGCTTACGGCGCGGCCGCGTCACCGCTCGGTGATCGGCACAAACACCCGGTTCTCCGGCCCCGTATACTGAGCCGCAGGACGAATGATCTTGTTGTCGATACGCTGCTCGATCACGTGGGCGCCCCAGCCGCTTGTGCGGGCGATCACGAAAATGGGCGTGAACATCGCCGTCGGCACGCCCATCGCCCGGTACGATACCGCGCTGTACCAATCGAGGTTGGCAAACATCCGCTTCGTATCGGCCATCACCACCTCGATCCGTTCGGCCACATGATATTGCGACATATCACCCCCGGCCTCGGACAGCGCGCGCGCAACTTCCTTGATGACCACGTTGCGTGGGTCGCTGATGGTATAAACAGGATGGCCGAAGCCGATCACGACCTCCCTTGCCGCCACGCGCGCACGGATGTCGGCGTCGGCTGCGTCGGGCGTGTCGTACCGCTCCTGCACTTCCAGCGCCGCCTCGTTCGCGCCGCCATGTTTCGGACCACGTAACGCCCCAATTCCGGCCGTGATCGCCGAGTACATATCCGACCCGGTACCAGCCACGACGCGGGTCGCGAACGTACTCGCGTTGAACTCGTGCTCCGCGTACAGAATCAGCGACGTGTGCATGGCCCGTTCCCACTCGGGCGAACACGGGCGGCCGTGCAGCAGGTGTAGGAAGTGCGCGCCGATGCTGTCGTCATCCGTCTCGACGTCAATTCGGCGGCCGTGATGCGACCAATGCCACCAGTACAGCAGCATGGAGCCGAGGTTCGCCATCAGCTGGTCTGTAATCGCGCGGGCTCCCGGCTGACCGTGATCGTCCCGCTCCGGTAGTGCGCACCCCAACGCGCTGACCGCCGTCCGCATCACGTCCATCGGATGCGTGGCGGCCGGCAGCGCCTCCAGCACCATGCGCACGGATGCCGGTATGCCGCGCAGTGTTTTCAGCCGCGCCTTGTACGCCGCCAACTGCGCCACGGTCGGCAGCGTGCCGTGGACCAGCAAGTGCGCGATTTCCTCGAACTCGCTGGTCGTGGCCACGTCCAGGATGTCGTAACCGCGGTAATGCAGGTCGTTACCGGTCTGCCCCACGGAGCACAGCGCGGTGCTGCCCGCCGTGACGCCCGACAGCGCGACGGATTTTTTCGGCTTCGGCTTCACGTCCGACATGGCGGTCCCCTTTAGAAAATACCTGGCAGTCCCTGCTTCACGCTACCGGCCGGCATCGCGACGTTCAGTTGATCGAGCGACCCGCCCGGCAGGCCCGGCAATGCCTCGCACGCCGCTAGAAAGCGATCTGCCTCGGCGGCGTCGATCAGCCCCTCCGTCATGGTGCGGAATTTCTTGATATAGTTGGGCCGGGTCCAGGGCGTCGCGCCTAGCGGGTGGGCGTTGGCCACTGCCATTGTGCCTTCAATAACGCGGCCGCCGGTCATGGTGATCACGATCCGGCCGCCGAATGCCAGCTGGTTGTGGTCCTTCGCATGATACCGCGCGGTCCACTCCGGTACCTCGATCGTGCGGATCTTGTGCCACAGCCGCACTGTATCGGGGCGCTGGGCGCGTTCGGGCGCGTAGCTGCCCACGTGGTTCCAGGCCCCGTCCTGCAGGGCCACGGCCACGATGTACATAATCGAGTGGTCCAGCGTCTCCCGGCTCGCATGCGGGTCCATCTTCTGCGGGTCGTTGGCGCCGGTGCCGATCACGTAATGCGTATGGTGGCTGGTCTCGATCAGCACATCCTGCACCTGGTCCCAGTCTTGAACCTGCTTACCCAACGAGAACGCGAGATCGATCAGAGCCTGGCTCTGGTATTCGGCCGAATGCTCCTTGGTATAACTGTCCATAATCGCGCGCTGGGCCTCGCCGGGACCGGGTAGTGGCACGCTATACTCGGCGGTGGGTCCGTCGAGCATCCAGGCGATGACGCTATCCTCGCCCTCATAAATCGGGCTAGGCGCGCCCTCACCGCGCATAACGCGGTCCACGGCCTCAATCGCGAGCTTACCGGAATGGGCAGGGGCGAACGCCTTCCAGCTGCTGATGGCACCCTTGCGGCTTTGGCGCGTGGTGAAGCTGACGTGGGCGGCCTGCTGCACAGCCTGGTAGATGGTGGCCACCGGCAAGCCGAGCAGCGTGCCGATGCCGGCCGCCTGGGCGGGGCACAGATGGGCGATGTGGTCGATCTTGTGCGCGTGCAGGCAGATGGCGCGTACGAGGTCGATCTGAATTTCGTACCCGGTCGCCAACCCCCGCAGCAGTTGCGCACCGCCGAGGCCCTTGGTCTGCGCGACCGCCAGGATCGGCGGAATATTGTCGCCGGGATGGCTGTAATCGGCGGCCAGGAACGTGTCGTGCATATCCAGCTCCCGCACGGCGGTACCGTTGGCCCAGGCTGCCCATTCGGGACTGACTCGTGCGGCGTTGGGCATGCCGAACACGGTGGCGCCGCCCGCGCGGGGGTGGGCAAGGGCCATGTCACGGGCGCTGATGCAGGGGTGCCGGTTCACGCTGGCGATGGCCACGGCGGCATTATCGATCACGCGGTTGATCAGCATCTCGGTCACGTCCGGATCGACGGCTACCGGGTCGGCGGCGACGACGGCGATTTTCATGGCGAGCTGATCGGCTGGCGCCAGCTGGTCCTTAGACGGGTGGACGCGGACGCTGTGCAGCTGCATGGGGGGACTTTCAGGTGGCTGGGGTGGTTTCATACGGGGGGGGATGGCTGGTCGCAAGCGGAGGTGGGGCCGGCGGGCGCATGCGTGGGGTTTGACGACGGATCTCGACCCGAAGTGGCTGCGCATGTCCTGGAGCATCAGGGTCGGCCGAAAGGAGACCACCCGCTTTCGGTACGTGACATGCCGTAGCGGACGCTAATGCTCGCTCGAACCATTTCAGCTCTCGTCCCTGACCATAACCAACACCATCAGCAAGGGTGCCAGGATCGCGTGACCGGTCATGAACAGGCCGAACATCAGGACCAGAACCTGCACGATGTTCTTGGCGGTGGAAGTCAGCGTGCGACTATGAATGCGCGGGAAACGTATCCGCGCACGAGGTTGATCCCGACCCTCACTGGCTCCATTTATATAAAAACCGTAACGGACCCTTTCATGCCCGACAACCTTCCCCCCGAACGCTGGCAGCCCAATCGTACTGTGTCGGCCCCGGTATGGAGCGTCCCGTCGGTATCCATCGGCATGTGGCGCGGCGCCCGCGGCCTATGCCCCGCGTGCGGCATCGGACACGTATTCGACGGGTATCTGACAGTTGTACCGGAGTGCGCGCACTGTCATGCCCCCCTGGGCGATATACGCGCGGACGACGCACCGCCCTACTTCACGATTTTTATCGTCGGTCATGTGATGTTCCCGATGATTTTCGCGCTGGAGACGTTGGTCCATCCTGAGTTATGGGTGCATGCGGCCATCTGGTTGCCAATGTGTGTCGTTCTGTCTATGGGGCTGCTGCGCCCAGTCAAGGGCGCCACACTCGGCCTTATGCTTAGACTGGGCTTGATCAAAGACCACGGCGGTTGACTGCACCCAACGGCCTCTCTCGCGTTGTTCTAGATGGTGAAGCACTAACCCGGCTGCACCCGGTGCTGGAGGCCGATCGCGCTGCGGCAGTCGCCGATCTCGAAGCAGAAAACCAGTTTGCCCTCGTGCGCGGGGCCATGCCCGGCCCATACACGCTACATCTATCGATCCAGGAGGGCCGGCTGTTATTCGACGTGCGCGACGCGGCGGATAAGCCGCTGACCGCGTTGGTGCTGGCACTCGGCCCGTTTCGGGGTCTGATCAAGGATTACCAGATGTTGGTCGACAGCCACATGCTGGCCGTCGAAGAGGGCCGGGGGGAACGTATCCAAGCCATCGACATGGGCCGGCGGGGTCTGCACAACGAGGGCGCGGCGCTGTTGCAGGAGCGGCTGGTCGGTAAGGCCACGATCGATCATGAGACGGCGCGGCGGCTATTCACGCTTGTCTGCGTACTACACCAGCGTATTTAAGCACGCATGAAGATCAACGGCGTCCCGTACCGCACCATCTGGCTCGATCAGGACGGCTGCTCCGTCCACATTATCGACGAGACCCGGCTACCCTGGGCGTTCGTAACC
Source organism: Rhodospirillales bacterium (assembly GCA_031428635.1). GTDB lineage: Bacteria > Pseudomonadota > Alphaproteobacteria > Acetobacterales > Acetobacteraceae > JANPPS01. The sequence goes on along the minus strand of JANPPS010000149.1, from coordinate 12,655 downwards.
GAACGGCTGACCACGGTGGAACAGGCGGCGCACGCCATCCGGGCCATGCTCGTACGGGGCGCACCACTGATTGGCGCGACCGCCGCGTATGGCTTGGCGCTGGCGGTACGGGCCGATCCCTCGACAGAGGGCATGGAGCGTGACGCGGCGTTGTTGGCGAGCACGCGCCCGACCGCCATCAACCTCGGCTGGGCGCTGCGTCGGATGCTGACCCGGCTGCGTAATACCCTTACTGCCGACCGTGCCGCCGTGGCCTATGCCGAGGCCGCGCTGATCGCCGATGAGGACGTGGCCCAAAACCAGGCCATCGGCACCCACGGCATGCCGCTACTGGTTGCCGCACAAAAGCAGGGACAGCCGGTGCAGGTGCTGACGCATTGCAACGCGGGCTGGCTCGCGACCGTCGATTGGGGTACGGCGCTGGCACCGATCTACGTCGCGCACGATGCCGGGCTGCCAGTGCACGTGTGGGTGGACGAGACCCGGCCGCGTAATCAGGGGGCGTCGTTGACCGCCTGGGAACTGGGCCAGCACGGCGTGCCGCATACTGTCATCACCGATAATGCAGGCGGGCATCTGATGCAGCACGGGCGCGTGGACCTGGCGATCGTCGGCACCGACCGGGTCACGCGTACCGGCGACGTGGCCAATAAGATCGGCACGTATTTGAAGGCACTGGCCGCCCACGATAACCAGATCCCGTTTTGGGTCGCCACGCCGTCCAGCACCATCGACTGGACCCTGTCGGACGGCCTGGCCAATATCCCGATCGAGGAGCGGGATTCGGCCGAGGTCACCACCATGACCGGGCGCGGCGCGGACGGGCAGGTCGCAACCATTCGTGTTGTACCAGACGGCAGCGCCGCGCTGAACCCGGCGTTTGACGTCACGCCGGCCCGGCTGGTGACCGGCCTGATCACCGAGCGCGGGTTGTGCGCGGCCACGGCGGACGGCTTACGCGGGCTGTTTCCCGACCTGGCATGAGGTTCTGGCTACCGCTGCTGCTTCTGACCGGCTGCGCCACATCCCCGGTCGTGCTGACGGCATCTAAGCCGCCCCCCGACCAGCACGTCCCCGACTACGCCCGCCGCCCGTTCGAGCCGTTCAGCCGCACCAACGCCGTCGCCATTGCCATGCGGGAGTGGCGCGCGTTCGGCAGCGTCGTCGATGACGGCCCACCCAGCGATGAGACGCCCGCACCCGCCCGCGCCGACAACCAGCCCGGCCTGTGGCAGCGCGTCGGCGACTACTGGTGGTTCGGTCAGGACGCCGGGTCACGCCAGAGCGGGTGGACGCCGCGCTATGATGAGTTCGGCACACCGTATCCGGGTGCCGCGCCGGCATGGTCGGCAGCGTTCATCTCCTACATCATGCGCGCGGCCGGGGCCGGGGACCGGTTCACCACCTCGCCGTTACATGCGGACTATATCAATGCGGCCGTGAACGGGATCGGCGTACTGCGGGCCGGGCCGCCCGACCAGGTGCCCGTAACGGCGGGCGACATTATCTGCCTGCCGCGGGGTGAGGCGAGGAGTCTGCGATATCAGGACTTGCCGGCCCCGCCGTTCACCGCCCATTGCGACCTGGTTGTTGCTGCATCGGCCGATCAGCTCACGGTCGTGGGCGGCAATGTGGGCGCTAGTGTCTCGATGAAGCACGTGCCCGTCGCCGATGGATTGCTGGCGCCGGGGGGCCGGGTGCTGGACAGCCGCTATGACTGGTTTGTGGTGCTAAGCGTCCGCTACGACGGATGACGCCTGCGCGGATCGCCCCGTCCTACGAACCAGCTGCCGCGCGGGGCTGATCCGCCAGAGGTTACGGCGCAGCAGGCGGCCGACGACGCGGTAATAGCGGGGGTGGTACGCTGCCATATACTTGCAGTGGAACTCGGCGTTGATGCGCAGGAGGGCGCGGATGATCGGTATATCGAGCGGGATCCGCTGACGAACCAGCAGCTCCCATGTCATGGGGGCCAGCGGAAACACGCGGTTGAACGGGCGCGGGTTATCGCGGCGGATGAGCTGCGTGTAGTACTCATGCGGCGTTTCATCCCGGACCATCAGCACCTCGTCCACCCGGTCATGGCGGCCGTGCATCAGGGTTGCGGCCATGGTGGCCCAGTCCCAGGCATGAAAGTGCGATGTGGGGAAAGTTGCCGCCAGCGGAGCCGTGCGAAACAGGCCATACAGCCGTGCACTGGCGGCGGGATCGTCCAAATACTCCGCAATCGCCCGGCGGGGTGGCCCGTCCAGCGGCTCGCTGCCTGATGCCAAGCAACTTGGCTCGCCATTGACTGTGAACTGCACGCGCGACACGCAGCCGACGATGCCGGGATCGCCGTCCAGCCGCGCCGCCGTCCGCTCGAGGTAGGTTGGCAAGATGAAGTCATCGGCGGCCAGCCACATAAAGTATGGCGTGGTCGCGGCATGGACGAGCCAGTGGAAGTTCATCGTTTGTCCGATGTTCTTCGGACGCCGGACATAAACGACGGCGGGATATTCGGCGGCTAGCTGCTCGCCCACACGCTGGCTGTCGTCGCTGGATTGATCGTCACTCAGCAGGATGGACGTGGCCGGCCGGGTCTGTGCGAGCACGCTTTCGACCGTGCGGCGCAGCGTGGCCGCGTTGTTGTAGACGGGGATGCCGACCGTAATCATGCCATCACCAGCAGCGGCGGCTGCGCATCGACCCAGGCGGCCAGGTGCGGTAGGCCCTCGCCCAAGGTGAACTTGGGTGACCAGTGCAGCAATGACCGGGTGGCCGTAATACTGCACGCGGCGTGGCGGACGTCGCCGAACCGGTAGCTGCCGGTGACGTGTGGGGCCGGTGCGCCGTACAGGCCAGCAATCTCCCCGGCCATCGCGGCTATGGTGGCGGATTTCCCGGTGCCGATATCGACCGGATGCGCTAGTGCCGGCCGGTCCAGCGCCGCCATGAACGCGGCCGCCACGTCATCGATCAGGACGAAATCGCGCAGCATCGCCCCGTCCTCGAACAGCGGAATGCTGCGTCCGGCGGCCGCAAGCTGGCAAAACAGCACAACAATGCCCGTGTAGGCGTTGCGCATCGCCTGGCCCGGTCCGTAGACGTTTTGGAGTCTCAGCGTGATAGCCGAGGCGCCGAACGCCGCCGCCCAGACGCCAATCATGTGCTCCTGCGCCAGCTTAGTCGCGCCGTAGACGCTAACCGGGGCAGGCCGAGTAGTGAGCGCAGTCGACGGTACGCAGCGCAGCTCCGGAAAGTCCCATTCGGCGACCGCTAATTGCGCTCGGGTGCGCTGCCCGGGGTAGACCGTACCCGCCGCGCCAGTCCATGCGCCCTCGCCATAGACGGCGCGGCTGCTGCTGAGCACGATCCGGTCCGGGATTGCGTCATGCCGGGCCAGGGCGTCCAGCATGGTGGCGGTCCCTACGACATTGCATTCGGCATGGCGGGTGGCCGCGGTCAGGGACTGGCCGGTACCGGTTTCGGCCGCGAGGTGAATGACGGCGCGGGGACGGACGGTTGCCAGTACGGTATCCCATACAACCGGATCGCAGATAGTGCCGTCTACCCATTCGACCGCGTGGGGAAGTGACGGCGGACGTATATGCTGATCGTGGACTTGCGGGTGTAAATTATCGATCGCGATGACCCGGTCGAACCGCTTGAGCAAACCCTGAGCTACTGCGCATCCGATAAAACCAGCCCCACCGGTGACAATGCACGCGTTGCTCGTTCGATCCACGATGCTTGACTCCGTTAATGCCCGCCAAGATAGCGGATCATTACCGAGATATAAAGTCCTTTACACTTAACGCGTGCATCGCCGCAGACAGAACCCTCCGCGGCGTATCGATGGCCAGGCGCTGTGCACCCTGACGGTCGACGATGCCCCACGCCACGACGTTGCGGATGGCTTGTTCCATCGTGAGCGACGAGCCGGCCAGCACGCCGCCCGATCGGACGCTGCCATCGGCCAGTCCGTCGATGTCCATTCCCGCGAACCGGTAGCGCCCCGGGGGTGCCGCCGCGGCCGCAACCGCATCCGTGACCAGGATCGCTCCGGCGCCCTTGGCCCGGATCATCGCGCGTAGTGCGGGCACCGGCACGTGCAGCCCGTCGGCGATGAAGCCCGCTGCCAATCCGTCATGGCCCAACTGTGCCATCAGGGGGTTATCGAACTTCGGCAGCATGCGGGGCAGGCCGTTACCCAGATGGGTGCTAAGCGTGGCACCGGCCGTTACCGCCTGCTCCACCACGGTCGCGCCCGCATCCGCGTGTCCGATCGACGCCACCATGCCGTGCGCAACCGCCCAGCGTACCAGATCCAGGCCGCCGGGCCGTTCGGGCGCCAGGGTCAGCATCAGCACCGGGCGACGCAGGTCTCGGGTCCATTCCTCCAACAACGCGGGGTCTGGATCGCGCATGGCCGCGACGGGATGGCACCCGGCGAACCCTGCAGCGGGATTAAGGAACGGACCCTCCAGATGAAAACCCGGCACCATCGTGGGCCCGAGCACGCTTGCCGCCACCGCCCGGTCGAGTGCCTGCAGCCGCGCGTGCAGAACCGCGGGCGGCGCAGTAATCAGGGTCGGCAGACAGATCGTGACGCCGCCTGCGCGCATCGCCGCCAGGGCGCAGTCGACGCCATCGGCCGTGATGTCGGCGTCGTTGAAATCGATCCCCGCATAGCCGTTGACCTGTAGATCGCAGTAGCCGGTCACCAGGCGAGCTCGGTCCCGCTTTCATCAATAAAAAATGAGCCAGGCTGCCCATGCCGCGCCAGGATAGCGCTGGCCACGCCCCGTGCGCTGGTCGTCACGTCAAGGTCGGCGCCCGCGCCCCCCATGTCGGTCTGCACCCAGCCCGGATGAAGCGTCAGCACCGTCAGCGGCCGGTCCAACCCGGCCACCATGCTGCGGGTCAGCGAGTTCAGCGCTGCCTTGCTGGCCCGGTACAACGGCAGGTTACCGGAAATATTCAGCGCGACGCTGCCCATGCGCGACGACATGAACGCGACGGTGCCGCCGTTCACGACCCGGTCGAGGAACTGCGTCGCGAGATCGACGGGGGCGACGGCGTTGGTGTCGAAAAACCGGCCCAACGTGGCCGCATCGGGCTGCTCCGGCTGCGACACGCCGGCGTTGACGAGCAGGATGTCGAGCGGCCCGGTGGCGGTGTGCAGTCGTGCGACAGCAGCGCGGTCGGTCATGTCCAGCAGTGCGGGTGTCCCCCCGGCCGCGGTCACGGCCGCTTTGTCTTGCTCCCGCCGCACCGTGCCCGTCACGGTCGCGCCACGGCCGGTAAACTCGCGCACCAGGCCGAGGCCGATGCCACGGGACGCGCCGATAATGAGGATTTGCATAGGACTTGCTCCGATCGAGATGGGCGCCCGGGCAACCTGCGCGGGCGTCGGCTGTTTGTGGTCGTAGCTGACCCAGCCCTGGTGGCCACTATGTCCAATCCCCGCGCCGTCGTCATCACGGGCGCATCGGCCTGATCGCACGCGGCGCTGACAGGCCCGACACGGCCCGGCTCACCGCCTTTGTGGCCCCGGCCAAAGAAACCGGCAGCGCAGGGCTTGATCGACGTCTGGGTCAACGACGATGGCGTCGGCATTGGTGGCTTCTGGGGGATGTCCCGGAGGGCGAGTTACGCACGCGCCCCGACATCAACTTTATGGTAGCCGTGAACAGGACCTGGGTGGCGCTCCGCCGAATACTGTCGCGCAAGCCGGTAGCTGGTCGTGCGGGTGGTGAGCGCCATCAGCTTCCGCGTCTTGCCGTTGCAGGGGCTGAGCGCCGGTCGATGGGGCATCCCCTCGGTCAACACGCCGTTTCGCACCCACCCCGTCTCGTACATCCCGAAGCACGCCCGCCCGCCAAAGCAGTAGCTGTTAACGGTAAAAGCGAGGGGGCCGACGGCGGCTTTCGCCCGTGGCAACGGGTGCATGCCGGAGTCGATGAACTGGGTTGCGGGCAAGATAGCCGTGTTTTAGTGGCATGCGATGACCGGCTGCTGTAGTGGCTGCGTCATGAACCGGTGGGTGCTGGCGCTGGGCGCCCTTCTCTGTTGTGGCTCCGCGTGGGCAGAGCCTGGTTGGGACGCGCAGCAGTCGGCGCAGTGTTCGGCCGCGATCGCGACAGCGGAGGGCGCGTACGGCACGTCACCCGGTCTACTGCTGGCGATCGCGAAGGCCGAAAGTGGCCGGCCCGTGCCACCGCTGCCTGGGTTGCAGCCTTGGCCCTGGGCCATCAACGCGGACGGCGCGGCCCGGTATTTCGATGGTAAGGCCGCGGCCGTGGCCTGGGTCCGGCAGGCGCTGGCGCGGGGTGTGGCGCAAATCGACGTGGGCTGCATGCAGATCAATCTGCAGGCCCACCCACGGGCATTCCGGGACCTGGATGACGCGTTCGATCCGACCGCCAATGCCAGCTACGCCGCCCGGTTTTTGAACCAGTTGCGAGCCGATGCCGGCGGCAATTGGTTCGTCGCGACCGGCTGGTATCATTCGCGGACACCTGGTTTGGCGGATGATTACCGGGAGCGGGTGCAGGCCATCGCCGCCGGTCGGATTCCGGCCGTCGGATTGGGCGTACCGCTATATCTACGCGCCATTCAGCAGGGAAGCCTGCGTATTGCGCTGGCCGGGGGCGGGGTACTCCGCATCAACATCCACCGCCAGCCAGCACCGCGCGGGCCGCGCCGGTTGGGAGCGTGCGGTGTGGCCCGCGTGCTGGGCGACTACATGTCTGCGCCCGCTCGCGCACGTTGCGAAAGCGGGCGCGGAAGCGGGGGTGCGATGACGAGACTCGCCCCGGTCCTAGAAACCGGCTAATGGCACCCTACCTGCAACTCGCAGATGCGCCTTTTTTGTTTTGACCCAACGTTCTGAGACCCCACCATGAGCAATCCCGACCGCCGTTCCTTCGACAGCCCGCGCCGCGGCACCCGTGGCAGGGACCGAAACGACGATTTCCCACCGGCGCGCGGCCGGGAAGAGCCCTACGTTCCGCGTGATAGTTTCGTGCCGCGCGGTGGCGCGCCACCCGGTTTCGGCGGCCCCCGCGCAGCCGCGCCGTCCGGGCCGGAAACGGGTGCGACCGTGAAATGGTTCAATGCGGAAAAGGGCTTTGGCTTCGTCGAGCTAGAGGGTGGCGGTGGCGACGCGTTCTTGCACGTAAGCGTGCTGGCCCGGGCCGGGCACCAGACGGTATCACCGGGTGCCCAGCTACGGGTGATGGTAACGCCGGGCCAGAAAGGCCCGCAGATTGCCGAGGTCACCCGCGTTGATGAGAGCACTGCCACGCCGACTGCCGGTGGTGGTGGCGGTGGTGGATATGGTGCTCCCGGCGGCGGCGGTGGTGGCGCGGGCGGTTATGGTGCCGGTGCTGCGTCCTACGGCGCGCGCCCGGACCGGCCCGCATCGCGGCAGCCGGTCGACCCGAGCAGTGCTACCGAAATGCGCGGGACCGTGAAGTGGTTCAACGCCGAAAAGGGCTTCGGCTTCGTGATGCCCGATGGCGGCGGAAAGGACGTGTTTGTCCACATCTCCGCCCTGAACCGCGGCGGCTTGGCCGGTTTGGAGCCTAACCAGACTGTACTTATGCAGGTCGGTGAAGGGTCACGGGGGCCTGAAGCTGTTTCGGTCGAGGCGGCCTAACCAGTTCCTCGGTCCAGAACGCCTCATGATTCATATAGCCTGGCCAGCGCACCAGCCGCTGGCCCAGGCCCACGGAAAATTATACCCGCCTAGCCAGCCGGTAACGTCCACCGCCTCACCGATTGCGAACAGGCCCGGCATCGTCCGGGCCTGCATCGTTTGGGACGATAGTGCACGGGTGTCGATGCCCCCCAGCGTTACCTCCGCCTTGGCGTAGCCTTCACTGCCAACGGGATGCAGCGCGCGGCGGTTGAGGCTGGCGGCGATAGCGTTCAGCGCGCGATCCGGTTGATCGGCGATCGGGCCGAGCGGGACAGTTAGGGCCTGCGCTAGCCGGGCCGGCAACACCTCCGCCAGCACCGTCCGCACCTCTGCCCGTGGCCGCGTACGCTTGCGGCCGACAAGGTACTGCGCGGCATCGAGGCCGGGTAGCATATCAACCGTCATCACGTCGCCATCGGTCAAATAGGACGACGCCTGCAGGATCGCGGGACCCGATAGGCCGCGATGGGTGAACAGCATCGCTTCCGTGAATTCCGCGACGCCCGCCCGGGCGTGGACCTGCAGCGACACACCACTGAGCGAGCGCATGAGCGCCAGGTCGTCGCCCTCGAACGTGAGCGGCACAAGACCCGGCCGGATCGGTGTGAGCGGTATGCCGAAACGTCGGGCAGCGTCGTGGGCGAAGGCGGTGGCGCCCATCTTCGGTATCGATAGCCCGCCCGTCGCAAGCACCAGGGCTGGTGCCCCGAACGCACCATGGTCGGTCGTGATGGTGTAGCCCAGGCCGTGATCCAGGGCCGTCACCCGATGGCCCAGCCGCACATCGACGCTGGCCGCCGCGCATTCGTTCAGCAGCATGGCGACCACGGCCCGCGCCGACCCGTCGCAAAACAGCTGCCCAAGCGCCTTGTGATGGTACGCGATCCCGTGGCGCTCGATCATCGCGATAAAGTCCTGTGGCGTGTAGCGGCTGAGCGCGCCGTGACAGAAGCGCGGGTTAGACGACAGAAAGCGGTCGGGGGCCGTATGTTCATTCGTGAAGTTGCAGCGTCCGCCGCCGGAGATCACGATCTTCGCCCCGGCCTCGGTACCATGGTCCAGCAACAGTACCCGACGGCCACGCCCACCCGCCGTTAGGGCGCACATCATTCCGGCGGCCCCTGCGCCGATTACAACCGCGTCGAATTGTTCCATTGCCTGCAAATGCGCGCAGGCGATGCATCGGACAAGCCCGGTGCGCGTTGCCATGCTGTTGGAGACGTACAATGAGCGACCGGGCCGGATATTCTAGACGATTGAAGACTTCAGTTACCCCGGCGGAGATACCGGGCATCCAAAGCCTGCTCATGCTGGCAGTAAGCGTCGTCACGATCGGTGGATTGTATTTGGCGCGGGACGTGCTGATCCCAATCACGCTCGCCGTCCTGCTAAGCTTCGTATTGGCACCCCTCGTCACTCGGCTGCGCCACATCGGCCTACCGCGGGCACCGAGCGTTCTGTGCGCCGTCCTGCTGGCGCTCAGCGTGATCACCGTGCTCGGCGGCCTGATCGGCACGCAGATCGCGGATTTGGCGTCGGATCTGCCGCGTTACGCCGGCACGATCGAGCAGAAGATCGGTTCGGTCCGGGCGATGACGGCCGGGCCGCTATCGGCGCTGACAGGGCATTTTCATGTACCCGAACCGGTGCCGGCGGCGGCACCAGCCGCGTCAAAAGCAAAGCCGACCCTTGTGGAGGTGCAGCCCGCCGATCCAGACCCGTTGCAGATTGCCGAACGGATTCTAGGTCCGATCCTGTCGCCACTTGCGACCGTGGCCTTGGTGCTGATCGTGTCGATTTTCTTCCTGATCCAACGCGAGGATCTGCGTGACCGGATTATCCGCCTGTTTGGATCGGGCGACCTGCACCGTACGACGGCGGCAATGGATGAGGCGGGAAGCCGCCTCAGTCGGTACTTTTTAACCCAGCTGGCACTGAATGGTTCGTTCGGGCTGGTGGTGGGGCTGGGATTGCTGGTGATCGGCGTACCATCGGCCTTGCTGTGGGGGATCGTCGCGGCGCTGTTCCGGTTCGTGCCGTACATCGGCTCGGTCGGCGCGGCGGTCTTGCCGCTGGCGCTCGCCGCGGCCGTTGATCCGGGCTGGGGCATGGTCATCAGCGTGGCCGTAATGTTTGCCGTGCTGGAGCCGCTGATGGGCCAGCTTATTGAGCCGTTGGTGTATGGCAGTAGCACGGGTTTGACGCCTGTGTCGGTTGTGCTGTCAGCGATCTTCTGGGGTTGGCTATGGGGCCCGGTTGGCTTGATCCTGTCGATGCCGCTGACGCTGTGCCTGGCAGTATTGGGCCGGCATATCGACCGGCTACAGTTCATCGACGTGCTGTTGGGTGATAACCCGGCGCTGACGCCCGCCGAGAGCTTCTACCAACGCATCCTGGCCGGTGACACGGATGAGGCGCTAGACCAGGCCGAGGCGCTGCTGCGCGAACGCTCGCTTACCGAATACTATGACGATGTCGCGCTGAAGGGGCTGCAGTTGGCGGCAAACGACAGCCTGCGCGGGGTGCTGACGGCGGACCAGCTACAAAATATTCAGGATGCGGTCGACGGCGTAGTGGTCGACCTCGCGTCCCATGACGACGTGCGGCCGCCGCCGGGCAAGCAGGGCGGGACCGTGACCGAGCGCGCTGCGTTCACGCCGGCACCCACGGTGGACGCGACGGCCGACCATCTGGCGCCAATTTGGGCGGGACCGGCACCGGTGCTCTGCGTCGGTGGAAGGGGTCCGTTGGATGAGGCTGCGTCGGTAATCCTGGCGCAGCTGCTGACTAAACATGGCCTACATGCCCGGGTCGTGTCGCAGGAGGCCGTGTCCCGCAGCGCCATAGCGTCGTTAGATACAGCCGGGGTTGCGATTATTTGCGTGTCGTTCCTCGAAGGCGACGGCAGTCCGTCGGCATTGCGCTACCTTATGCGGCGTTTGAATGACCGGCTGCCGGGCGTGCCGGTCGTGCTGGGGTTGTGGCAGGCCGGGCCGGAGCTGGTGCGGGACGAGCGGCTGCGCGCGGCCGTGCACGCGACGCATTACGTGACGACGTTGCGGGAGGCGGTCGAGGTTTGTGTGACGACGGCCCGGGCGTCGGCGGAGCCGGTGTTGGAGAGGGCCTAAACCGGCGCCGGAATCCGCAGGGTATCGATAGGGCAGAGCATACCGGCGCGCATCATGTGCCAAAACGTCCAGCCGTTGCAGCTCGGCGCGTTTTGCACCAGCGCGCCGACCTGATGGATCGAGCCCCGATACGTGCCTGATACCAGCGATCCATCGGCGGTCACGGTGGCGGCGATGGTCCGTCGTTTATCCGTAAGCTCCGTTCCCGGGGGAACCAGTCCCCGCTCGACCAGGCTACCGAACGGGATGCGCACGGCGTCGCGTTTGGTCGGTGTGCTACTCATGCCGGTTAGTGACATGGCGCGTTCGCGGCGGACCCGGCCGATCGCGGCCTCCGCATAGGCGGGGTGACGCTCGATCCCGATGAAATGGCGATGAAGGCGCTTGGCCATCGCGGCCGTGGTGCCGGTGCCCAGGAACGGGTCGAGCACGACGTCGCCCGGTGAGGTGCTGGCGAGCAGGATACGATGGAGCAGGGCTTCCGGCTTTTGCGTCGGATGAAGTTTGAGGCCGTGCTGGTTACGCAGCCGCTCCGGCCCGGTGCATAACGGTAGGGTCCAGTCGCTGCGCATTTGCAGGTCGTCGTTCAGGGCCTTCATAGCCTGATAGTTGAAACGGTATCGGCTGTCCTGGCCGCGGGCAGCCCAAATCAGCGTCTCATGCGCGTTGGTAAAGCGGCGGCCGCGGAAGTTGGGCATGGGATTGGACTTACGCCAAATGACGTCGTTCAAAATCCAAAACCCGAGGTCCTGCAGGATCGCGCCGATGCGAAATATATTGTGGTACGCGCCCATGACCCAGATCGTGCCGTCTTTGCTCAACAGCCGCCGGCACTCTGTCAGCCACTCACGGGTGAACGCGTCGTAGGCTGCAAAGTCCTGGAACCGGTCCCAATCGTCGTCCACGCCGTCGACCAGACTGTCATCGGGACGACGAAGTTCACCGCGCAATTGTAGATTATAGGGCGGATCGGCGAAGACACAGTGGATCGACGCGGACGGCAGCATACCCATCGTGGCAATGCAGTCGCCGAGCAGGACCTGATCTAACGGCAGTTCTCGGACGAAATCCACGGGGGGTAGCCTATGATGCAGCGCGTAAGGTGACTGGTTGGCCGTGGCCGGGTCAATCGCTGGCTAACGCGGCGGCGGCCAGCAGCATGCGAACGGTGCCGAACGCTGCGCGGTGGTGTCGCGATGGGCCGTGTTGGTGCAGCGCCGCCCGGTGCGCGGCGGTGCCGTAGCCGGCATTATTATCCCAGCCATAGGCAGGGTAGCGTGCGGCTAGCCGGGCCATGGCTCGGTCGCGTGTGACTTTGGCCACAATCGATGCGGCCGCGATCGATAGTGACAGTGCGTCGCCGCCTACGCAGCATTGGGTCGCGCACGGCACGTCCGGCGCGCGATTGCCGTCGACCAGAACCAGGTCCGGCAAGCTTGGTAGCCGCAGTATTGCCCGGCGCATGGCGAGCATGGTGGCGTGAAGAATGTTGATCCGGTCGATTTCGTTCACCGAGGCGGCGCCGATGCCGATCTCCGCCCGACCGCTATCGAGTAGCGCCGCCAGCGCGTCTTCCCGTGCGGAGGCGGTCAGCTTTTTCGAGTCGTCGAGCCGACGCGCCAGGCGAGGTGGTATGCCCCGTGGAAAAACAACCGCGACAGCCAGGACGGGTCCGGCAAGAGGTCCGCGCCCCACCTCATCCACGCCGGCAACGCGGCCGCCATGGGCACGTTCGAGTTGATAGTGCGGTCGCATGCACCAGCCTACCGCGGCGGCGCAGGGCGCCATAGGCCTATAGCAGCGAGAGTTGAGCCCCGATCCGCACTGGCACCGGCACCCG
>JANPPS010000148.1:0-3737 GCA_031428635.1 Rhodospirillales bacterium | reverse complement strand
CCCACGGCTCATAGCCGGAGAATAGCCGGTTCATGATCCCCGTGCCGCGCGTATCGGTCAGGAACTCACCGTGGTAGCCGATCAGGCCGCGGCTTACGTTCCACATGCCCAGCCGCGGCCTGATCGGCTACCACGGTGAGTTCCTGACCGATACGCGCGGCACGGGGATCATGAACCGGCTATTCTCCGGCTATGAGCCGTGGGTCGGCCAGATGGAGGGCCGGCGCAATGGCTCGCTCATCAGCTCCGAACCCGGCGAAGCGGTACACTACGCGCTATGGTATCTGCAGGAACGGGGGACGCTGTTCGTCGATCCGGGCGACAAGGTCTATGTCGGATTGATCCTGGGTGAGAACAGCCGCGGGGCTGATCTGGACGTTAACCCGATCAAGGAAAAGAAGCTGACCAACGTCCGTGCCAGCGGCAAAGACGACGCCATGTTGCTGATACCGCCCCGCCGCATGAGCCTGGAGCAGGCGATCGCCTATATCGAGGATGACGAGCTGGTGGAGGTGACACCCACGGCCGTGCGGCTGCGCAAGCGCTATTTAGACCCCAACCAACGCAAGCGGGCCGAGAAGCGAAATGATAGTGAGGCTGCATAAACGATCTTTGGCGCGCGCCGCAACTTAGTGTAAACGCCATCGTTACCGGACCGCACGGCAATCCAGTCCTGCTCCCGTTGGAGTTCGTTTCTATGTCCCCACGCCTAACCAAGATGCTTATGGCGGCCGCGTTGGCCGTTTCGACGTTTGCTGGCTCGGCGATCGCGCAGCCGTCGGGTGGCCCCGGCCCGAACGCGGCCTCGTCGGAACCGAATCCTACAAATTCCCTGCCGTACAGGGGTGCCACGGGTCAGACCAACCCGATGCCGAACGATGGTCGAATTGTACTGCAGCCGCAGCCTGCCGAGCCGGCACCGATGATGGGGCCGCAGCATCGCATGAGCCGGCACCATGATCGTCATCACCGCCGTCACATGAACCGTCATCCTTCCACAATGGACTCGTCGCCGTCTAGCGTGCCGTCATCTGGCGTGGTTCCGAACAGCACCGCGCGCTAAGTCCGAAATACTCTGGCGGTCGCGCTAGAGTATTGCCATGAGTGGGGGCTGATCAGCCAGACAGTCCCCACGACATGATGCTTTCACCCGTGCTCCGTGAGCGCCGCCTGTATATTATGGCGGCTTTCGGTTTTGCGTGCGGCCTACCGCTGGCATTGACAGGTTTCACGCTGCGCCAGTGGCTGAGTGAAGGTGGGGTAACGCTCGCAAGCATCGGTTTTACGGCCTGGATCGGGCTCGCCTACACGTTAAAGTTCCTGTGGTCGCCAGTTCTGGACCGGGTCGCGCCGCCACAGCCATGGCGTAGGCTTGGGCGGCGGCGCGGGTGGCTGCTGGTGGTACAGCCGTTGCTCGTGCTGTCATGCGTGGCCCTGGCCCTATCGAGCCCCGCCGATCCGCGGCCACTGGTGCTGGCCGCGTTGGCTGTCGCGTTCTGCTCCGCCACGCAGGATATGATCGTCGACGCCTGGCGGATCGAAGTCTTTCCCGAACACCAGCAGGGCGTGGCGCTGGCCGCCTACATCTGGGGCTACCGCGTAGCATTCTTGCTGTCTGGCGCCGGCACGATCTGGGCGGCATCCATTGTGGGCTGGCAGCCTGCGTTGCTTGGGATCGCGGGTATCGCCGCTTTACCCATGATGGCGACGTTGCTGGCGCCCGAACCGCCCCCGGTCATCGTCCGCGCCGCCGGCTTTCGGCAGCATTTGACAGTAGCCGTCATCGCCCCGCTCCGCGACCTGCTCGCCCGGCCGGGCGCCGGACAGATCCTGGCGTTCGTCATGCTGTTCAAACTGGGCGAGGCGCTGGCGCACACGATGGCGCCCTCGTTCTACCGGGCGATGGGATTTATCCCCCGGGATGTTGCGTTTGCGACCGGTTTGCCGGGTTTGGCCGCCAGCCTGACGGGTGCCGCGATGGGCGGGTGGTTAGTCATCCGCGTGGGCACCGGCCGGGCGCTGATCACAACCGGTTTCGTGCAAATGGCGTCGATGGGCCTCTATTTCGCGCTGGCTGTATCGGGCGGTGACTGGCGGATACTCGTCACCAAAGTCGTCGTCGAAAACTTTGCCGAGGCTATGGCCGACGCGGCGTTCATCACCTACCTGTCGGCGCTGTGCCGGACCGGGTTCACAGCGACGCAGTACGCGCTGCTATCGGCACTGGCGGCGCTCGGGCTGCGCACGGCGGGCGGCTTCTCGGGGACACTGGCCGAGGCTCTGGGATGGACAACTTTTTACGGTATGACGATCTTTGCGGCCGTCCCGGCCATGCTGATCATGGTCGGGCTGCTGCGACGGTTTCCGCCTCCCCCCCGGGCTGGCTTAGGCCCGAATCGGCCCGGGCGGGTGGCTGCCACTCGGGAAGCCAGATCGTAACGGTGGTGCCCACACCCTCCGCACTATCGATGTGCATCTGGCCCCGGTGCCGGATCACGATGTGTTTCACGATCGCAAGGCCCAACCCAGTACCGCCGACCTGGCGCGATCGGCCCTTATCGGCGCGATAGAATCGCTCCGTCAGGCGCGGGATATGGGCCCGCGCGATGCCAGCCCCGTTATCGCTGACGGCGATCGTGACACCGGGCCGGGCCGGCCACCGCCCGTTCGGCACCGCCCGCCCGGCGACGATGGCGGCCGTACCCCCTTCCCGCCCATACTTCACGGCGTTGTCCAGCAGGTTCTGCATGACCTGATTAAGCTGGTCGTCATCGCCCAGTACACGTAGCGGCTGCGCCGGGCAGGTTACAGTTAGCGCAATGCGGCGGGCGCGGACCTGCGGCTCGAATACGGCGGCCAGACGCTCGACCAGGCTGCACAGATCGACCTGTTCGGCCGGAACCTGATGCTCCGTCAACTCGATCCGGGACAGGCTCAGCAAGTCGTCGATTAGGCGATTCATACGCTGCGCCTGCTCCGCCATGATGGCCAGGAACCGGATTTGGGCGGGCGGATCGTCGGCGGCCGGGCCGCGTAGAGTGTCGATGAAGCCAATCAGGCTGGCGAGTGGCGTGCGCAACTCATGGCTGGCGTTGGCCACGAAGTCGGCGCGCATCCGCTCCACCGCGCGCTCCCGGGTACGGTCTGACAGCACCGCCACCACCCGGCCACCATCGGCCAGGGGGGGCGACACGGCCATGACAGTCGCCAGCACCTCTCGCGATACCGGCACGGGAAGACTGAGTTCGGCCATCTGTCGCTCGCCCTGCACCAACGCGCGATCAATCGCGGCACGTAGGCCAGGATGGCGGAGTACGGCCGCCATCTCCTCGCCAAACACTGTCTGCGCGGCCGTGTTGGCGCGGCGGATGCTGCGGTCGGCGGCCAGAACAATAAGCGGGTCCGGCAGCTGCTGGATAATGGCCTGCTCGGTCGCGACCAGCGCCTCCAGCTCCGCCCGGCGTTCGGCCAGGGTGCGCGACAGCCGCTCGGCCTCCCGCACGATGTGCCGGGTAGCGGCCAGGGTAGGACGACGACTGGATGCCGACATCGGCTGCGCGCCGGCCCGGTGCAGCGCATCGACGATCAGACTGAGGTCTCGCACCCAGATAACCGCCAGCACGAACGCCCACACAGCAACGACAGCCAGGGCGATGGCGGCGTGGCGCCACTCCATCTGCTGCAACAATGCGAGCGTCACCAACGCCGTAACCGGCAAGCCAGCCAGCACCGCTGTC
>JANPPS010000147.1:0-20258 GCA_031428635.1 Rhodospirillales bacterium | reverse complement strand
GTGGGCAGTAGCGATCGAGAAAGGCGCATGAGAGTCCTGTTGCAGGGCGGCGGACCCTAGCCCGCGGCGGGCGGTACCGCAAAGATGCCCCGAAGCATAATGGTCGCGGTGGCTTCGAGCTCGGCGGCGGTCATGGCCGGTAATTCGAAGCAGACACGGGCATGAAGCGGGGAGGATAGCGCCGCCAACGCTGGGCCCACGTCCATGGCGGCCGCTGGTTCGGCATCAGCATGCGCTTGCCGTATGCGGGCACTGCCCCGGCGCGGAATCAGTAAGCGACCCTGCCATCATGGCGGCCATCGCTGCTTCGGCTTAGCCCTGCCGGGCCAATGGCGATGAGAGGGCCGCCTTACCAACGCATTCCTGATGCACCGAGTCTTCGATCGCCATGCCGGCGGAGGGCGGCGCGGTGTTCGCCCGGGTCGTTTGGTTTCGCATACCTGGCTTAAGGCAACCTGGGATACGTGCGGGATCACAGCGACGCGTTTTTAATGGATGCAGATCGAAAGCGGGACGACCGGTTTTCGCCCTTTGAGTCGGTTACAGAATTTTATTGTGCGGCGCAGCACGTTATCTTGCGTGTCACGTTCATTTAAAGTTAGGAAATTGCTTCACAAGTCCGTTGGACCCCATTAAACAAAAAAAGGGCCCGCGCCTGTGGCAGGCGCAGGGCCGAGTTTAGGGAGGAAACGCCACGCACGCGATAGGATGAGGTCTCAACCTCAACCTGTCGCGATGGTGGCCCTAAACGGCAGGCCAAGCCATTCATAAAAGCACAAATCGTGCGCAATAATTGCTGATCTAGACAAGTAGTGCTCGGTGAGAGCGCAACAGTGCCTAGAATTCAGGCGACCTGAACGATAGCCAGTCACCGCGTATCAGCAGCATGGCGATACACCATAACGCCAGCGAAATCACAGTCGTTATCACAAGCTTACGTGGCATCCGCGCCTTGTCCGGGGCCCCTCGCCAGCCCGACGCCGAATCCGCGTCGGCGATGGGCTTCGTCCCGATCGGAAGGACGGCGAAGAGCACCGTCCACCAGATCATGATGAAGACGACAAAGGCGGTAAACCAATGCATCAGACGCGCAGCAGGTGCACGTCCACCATCGGCCGCTTCTGCTGCTTGCGGCCCAATGCCCGGCGCAACGCCGACCGCGCCGCATCCGCCAGCGCCGAGTCGTCCAACCGCAACGCAGCTGGCAGCCCCTGCACGGCCTGGGCGAAGTCGTTGGTCACGCGCACCGCCTCGGGATCATCGGGCTCGAACAGGCCGGGCGCGCTGACCTGCGGCTGACCCATGACCCGCCCGGCGCGATCGACCGCGAAGCTGCCGAGTACGACGCCATTAAACAGCATGCGCCGCCGGGCTGCGAGGACGCCACCGGTCAGCGGTACGACCCGGTTGCCGTCCAACGCCAGTCGGCCGACGGGGGCGCTGTCCACCACTTCTGGCCGGCCAGGTGCCAACTGAAGAATGTCACCGTCCTCCAGGATCATGGGCGTAGAACCGGTCTCCTTAGCCAACGCTGCATGGGCCTGCATATGGCGCCACTCGCCATGCACGGGCACAGCGTATTTGGGTCTTACCCAGCTATAGATCGTGCGTAGCTCGTCCCGAGCGGGATGGCCGCTCACGTGCGTCATGTGCTCCTTATCGGTAATCACGTGTACGCCGCGGCGGACCAGGCTGTCCTGCACCGCCGTGATCGGGCGCTCATTGCCGGGGATCATCCGGCTGCTGAACACGACCGTGTCACCCTCACCCAACGCGATGTTCGGGTGCGTGTCGGCGGCAATACGGGATAGGGCGCTGCGCGGCTCTCCCTGACTGCCGGTGACCAGGATCAGCAAGTTGCTGTCGGGGACGGACCCCGCGTCATCTTCAGATACGAATTGCGGCACCGTGCGCAGGTAACCGCAGTCGCGGGCCGCAGCCTCCAAGTTACGGAGGGACCGACCCACTAGTGCCACCTGCCGACCGGCGTCACGCGCGGCCAAGGCAATCGTCTCGACCCGGGCCACGTTGCTGGCGAAGCACGTGACGGCAATCCGGCCGCGGATACCGCTAATCAGTTCACCCATGCTGGTTCGAACGTCAGCCTCACTGCCGGAATGGCCCTCAACCATCGCGTTGGTGCTGTCGCACACCATCGCCAGCACACCCTCATCACCCAGGCGACGGAACGCGGCCTCGTCCACCGGGTTACCGATCAACGGATTGGGATCGAGTTTCCAGTCGCCCGTATGCAGGATGATGCCGTACGGGGTGCGCAACACGAGCGCCTGCGCCTCCGGCACCGAATGGGTAACGGGCATGAACGTGCAGTGGAACGGCGATAGGTCGAACGAGCCGCCGGGCGCGATGGTGTGGATGCGCACTTCGGAGGCCAGGCCCGCCTCGCCCAGCTTGCGCTTGAGCACGGCCGTCGCGAACGGGGTGGCGTACACCGGGCAGCGCAACTGACGCCACAAATGGGCGACGGCGCCAATGTGGTCCTCATGCGCGTGGGTGATGACCAGCGCTAACAGATCCTGCCGGCGTTCGGCGATGAAGCCCGGGTCGGGCATCATGATCTCGACCTCCGGATTCTCATTGCCGCCGAAGCCAATGCCGCAATCGATGGCAAGCCATTTGCCGTTACACCGGTATAGGTTGAGGTTCATGCCAATCTCACCCGTCCCACCCAACGGTAGGAAGGCTAGGTCGTTATTATCTTGGTCCATTTAATCGCTTTCGCTTGTTCTTGTTCTGTCACGGCTTAATGTGGGGGTGGGATTGCGTTGCGCCAACAAGCGCAGACCATCGAGTGTCAAGTCTGGATCAACCCGGTCAATGATCGTCGTCCCCTCGGATAACAGCGGCGCCAGGCCGCCGGTCGCGATCACCTTCAACGACTGATCGAATTCGTGGCGGATGCGCGTAATCAGGCCCTCGACCAGACCCACATAGCCCCAATAGATGCCTGATTGCATGGCGGGTATGGTGCTGCGTCCGATCACGGCCTGCGGCCGGCCGATGCCAATGCGCGGCAGGCGGGCGGCGGCCTTGTGCAGCGCCTCGATCGATAAATTGATACCGGGCGCGATCACGCCGCCCAAGTAGTTGCCACCGATGTCCACGACGTCGAATGTGGTCGCGGTGCCGAAGTCGAGCACAATCAACGGCCCGCGATAGGCCTGGTGCGCCGCTAGCGTATTGAGCAGCCGATCGGCACCGACCTCGGTGGGCGTATCGACCCGTATTTCGAAACCCCAGTCGAGGTGCGATCGGGCGACCAACGGCTCCGTCTGAAACCAATCGCGGCAGAGGCGGCGTAGGTGGTAGAGGGCCGCGGGAACAACGGTGCCGATAACGGCGCGGTCGATCTCGCTTTGCTTGATGCCGGTATGGGTCAGCAGCGTGAGCAGCCAGACGGCATACTCGTCGGACGTGCGCTGCGATTCAGTCGCGATACGCCAACTACCGCGCCAGCCGGAGCCATCATGCACGGCGAAAACGACGTTGGTGTTACCCGCGTCCACGACCAGCAGCATCGTCAGGACCGGGCCATGACAACGTCGCCGGTTGTGAAGGCATGGACCCGGCCGCCCGTCTGCAGCAACAACGCGCCGTGGTCATCGAGGCCGGCATACGTACCCGCGACGGTACCGACCTGCATGAGCTGACCCGGCAGGGGGCCGGCGGCGGTCCAGGCACGGCGGATCGGCGCAAAGCCATCGAGCAGGCGGACGCCGTTCCAGTGGGTGAGCTGCGCCAAAACCTGCGTCGTTACGGCCGCCGAGTCGCGTGGGAGCAAGGCGGCGCCTGACGGTGCCGCGGCCAGGTTCAGGCCGACGCCGATGACCAGCCAACCCAGTCCCCCCTGCGCCGTGGTGGCACTATCGATCAGGATCCCGCCTAGCTTCAAACCGCCAAGGAGTAGGTCATTCGGCCATTTGAGCATGACACTCGGCTCGGCCAACGCGGCATGGACCGCGATGGCTGCCAGCAATGCCCACTGCCCCACGTCCGCCGCAGAACCCGTGGGGCGCAGCAGCACCGATAACGCCAGATTGCCCGGAAGCGTCGTCCACGTACGCCCGCGGCTGCCACGCGCATCGGTCTGTCGCCCGGCTGTGACCGCCAGCCCCGCCGGCTCACCCGCTACGGCCAATGCCACGCATATATCCGACGTCGAGCCCACGCTGTCATAGTGCCGGTGCCGCCACGCGGGCGGCGCTACCACCGAATGCCGCGCCCAGGCGGCAGAGTCATTTGAACAGGACCTGCGCCGCCCGCTCCGCCGCATTCACGATCGGGGCTGGCACAAGGAAGAACAGCGCGGTCACGATCGCGCCGACGCCCAGCACGAACGTCAGCGATGGCGTACGGACGTCGAACGCAGGTACGGCGGGATCGACGTACATGACCTTGATTACGCGCAAGTAGTAAAAGAGCCCGACCGCGCTGGTGAGGATGCCGACAATCGCCAGCGTCCAATACCCGGCCTGCACCGCGGGGAGGAACACATACAGCTTACCAAAAAAGCCCGAGAACGGCGGCAACCCAGCCATCGACCACATGAACACAGCCATCGCGAGTGCCATGGCCGGGTCGGTGCGGGATAGGCCGCCCAAGTCGCTGATCTGCTCCAGCGCGCGGCCGCGGCGGCGCATGGCGATGATGCAAGCGAACACGCCAGCGCTCATGAAAACGTATGTGGCCATGTACACCAGCACGCCGCGCACGCCCTCTGCCGTGCCGACCGCCAGGCCCACCAGCGCGTAACCCATATGGCCGATGCTGGAATACGCCATCAATCGCTTGATATTAGTCTGCCCGATTGCGGCGAGTGCCCCGAGCAACATGGAGCCGAGCGACACCAGCACGATCAGGCCCGTCCATTGGGACGTGATATGGCCGAACGGTATTTCCAACGCACGGAGCAAGAGCGCAATCGCCGCGACCTTCGGCGCCGTGCTCATGAAGGCGGTAACCGGCGTGGGTGCCCCCTCATACACGTCGGGCGTCCACATATGGAACGGCACGGCCGACAGCTTGAACGCCAGCCCGGCGACGATGAACACGAGACCCACAACCAGGCCCGGTGACACGCAGGCCGGGCTGGTGACGGCTGCCGCCAGCTCCTGGAACTGCATTGTACCGCTGAAACCGTACGCGAGTGAGATACCGTACAGTAATAGCCCCGACGCCAGCGCCCCAAGTACGAAGAACTTCAGCCCCGATTCCGCCGACCGCAAGTCGTCTCGCGCGAAAGCACACAGCACGTACAGGGCCAGCGACTGTAGCTCGAGCCCCAGATACAGCGTCATGAGGCTGTTGGTGCTGCACATGATCATCATGCCAACGGTCGACAGCATGACCAACACCGGAAACTCGAACCGACTGATGTTCTCATGTTTGTTGTAGTCGAGCGCCAGGATGATCGACAGGCCGGCGCCGGTCAGGATCAGCAGCTTCATGAACGTGCCGAACCCGTCGACAATGAACAGGCCACGATACGCCGAGCCATCCGGCGTCGCCAGGACGAGCACGCCAGTCAGCAGCAGCGCCCCCAGCGCCAGCATCGTGCTGACGAACGCGGCCTCCTGTTTCTGCATCACGCCATATAGCAAGATCGCAATGGCGCAGATGGCCAGCACAATTTCCGGCGCGGCGAGGGTCCAACTCATGGGACGAGCCCCACTAGTCGGGTGGCACTCAGTGCCGCGGTGTGTTGTTCGATAATGGCGTGGACCGTTGCATCGAAGAATTGCGTGAAGCTGGACGGGTATACCCCCATCCATAGCGTGAGCGCGATCAACGGGGTGAAGATCGCAATCTCACGCGGGGATAGATCCAGGATGTCTCGCAAATCAGCCCGCGTGATCGTGCCGAAGATGATCCGGCGATAAAGGTAAAGCATGTAAATGGCGCCGAAGATCATGCCGCTACTGCCGAGCAGTGCGAGCCAGAAACTAACCTTGAATGCACCGACGAGCACCAAGAACTCACCCACGAATCCGGCCGTTCCCGGCAGCCCGACGCTCGCCATCGTAAACAGCATAAAGAACAGCGCATAGGCTGGCATACGCGACGCTAGTCCACCGTAGCGTGCAATGTCGCGGGTGTGGATCCGGTCGTAGATGACGCCCACGCACAGAAATAGCGCGGCCGAGACGATACCGTGGGCCAGCATCTGGAACAGCGCGCCCTCGATACCCTGCACGTTGAACGTGAACAGGCCGATGACGACCACTCCCATGTGCGCCACGGACGAGTACGCGATCAGCTTCTTCATGTCCGTCTGCGCGTACGCGACGGCGGAGGTGTAGATGACCGCGATCACGCCCAGAGCCAGCATCATCGGCGCGAATTGCTGCGACGCCTGCGGCAGCATCGGAATGCTGAAGCGGATAAAGCCATAAGCGCCCATTTTAAGCAGGACGCCCGCAAGAATGACCGAACCGGCGGTCGGCGCCTCCACATGCGCATCGGGTAGCCACGTGTGGACGGGCCACATCGGGACTTTGACCGCAAACGACGCGAAAAAGGCCAGGAACAGCCACGTTTGCATGCGGGGCGGAAACTGCGTCGTGCTGAGTACCGCCATGTCGGTGGTACCGGCGTAGTTCCACATCGCGAGCAGCGCCAACAGCATGAGAACCGAGCCGGCGAAGGTGTAGATGAAGAATTTGAAGCTTGCATAAACCCGGCGGGCCCCGCCCCAGATGCCAATGATGAGAAACATCGGGATCAGCACGCCCTCAAAAAACACGTAGAACATGACGAAGTCCTGGGCGGCGAACATGCCGACCATCATTGTTTCCAGTACCAAGAACGCGAGCATGTACTCACGCACCCGCGTCGTGATCGACGTCCAGCTGGCGAGGATGCAGAGCGGGGTCAAAGCGGTACTGAGCAGAATAAACAGTACCGAGATGCCGTCCACACCCAGACGATAGCCGACCTTGAACTGCGGTAGCCAGGCCCCGTCTTCGACGAACTGCAGGCCGGGTTCGGACACGTCGAACCGGACCCACAGCACGAGCGAAACGACGAACACGATCAGGCTGGTCCACAACGCCGTCCAGCGTGCGGTTTGGGCGATCGCCGCCTCGTCCCCACGCGTCGTCATAATAAAAGCAGCACCCAGTAGCGGCAGCCAGGTCAACAAGGATAGCACCGGGAAATTCACGCCCATCAGCCCAACACCAGGAAGACGCTGACCAGGACCACGAGGCCTATCAGCATTGTAAACGCGTATACCGCGATGGATCCCGACTGAAACCGCACCAGCTGCGCCGACCCGCCCGCCGCCAAACCAGCGATACCGTTGGGCATACCATCGATGATGCGCGTGTCACCGACCACCCACAGCATCCGGGCTAACCGGCCGAACGGGCGGACGAAGATCGCGTCATACAGCTCGTCGAAATACCACTTGTTCAGCACGAACCGGTACACGGCCGGTACCGCCGCTGCCGCACGCGCGGGCAATTCGGGGCGCGCCATGTACATAAAGTAGGCCAGCCCAATTCCGGCCGCCCCCAGTAGCGTCGGCAGCAGGCTAACCAGCAACGGTACGTGATGCATGTCGTCCAGCACCGTGTTGTTCGGCCCGTTCACGATCGCCCCACGCCAGAAATCGTGCCAGCCCTCACCGATAAACACGCCCTCGAACGCAAAACCGACCACGACGGCGCCAACGGCCAGCACAACGAGCGGTGCCAGCATCGCCACCGGGCTTTCGTGGACGTGGGCCATCCGCTCCGCATCGGCGCGGGGGCTACCGTGAAACGTCATTATCAGCAGGCGCCAGGAATAGAACGCGGTCAGGAACGCCGCGACAATGCCGCAGACGAAGCCGTACGTTGCCACGGCGCTATGCCGGGCCCAGGCAGCTTCTAAAATTGCGTCCTTCGAGTAGTACCCGGCAAAAAACGGAATTCCCGCCAGCGCCAAGCTGCCGATCCACATGGTGGCATACGTCCATGGCACCTGCCGCCAGATGCCGCCCATCTTGCGCATGTCCTGCTCATCCGACATCGCATGAATGACCGATCCGGCGCATAAAAACAGCAACGCCTTGAAGAACGCGTGCGTGAAAAGGTGAAACACCGACGCCTGATACGCGCCCACACCAGCCGCCATGAACATGTAACCGAGCTGCGAGCAGGTCGAGTACGCGATCACCCGTTTGATGTCGTTCTGTACGCAGCCGATCGTGGCCGCAAACAAGCATGTGCTCGCACCGATAAACGTGACGAACGACAGCGCGCCTGGTGCATATTCCAGCACCGGGGACATGCGTGCCATCAGAAATACACCGGCCGTTACCATTGTTGCCGCGTGGATCAGGGCGCTGACGGGCGTCGGCCCTTCCATCGCGTCTGGCAGCCAGGTGTGCAGACCAAGCTGCGCTGACTTGCCCGCGGCGCCCAGAAATAGCAGCACGCCCATGACTTCGTAGCTGCGGTAGTTATGGCCGAACAGCCGGTACACATCGTCCACATGATCGTGCACGTGGGCAAAGATCATGGAAAATTCGACAGAGCCAAACTGCAGGAACACAAGCGCGATGCCGACCGCGAAAAAGAGATCGCCGACACGGTTCACGACGAATGCCTTCATCGCAGCCCTGTTGGCGGCCGGACGGTCGTACCAGTAGCCAATCAGCAAATAGCTAGCGAGGCCCACGCCCTCCCAGCCGAAGAACAGCTGCACCAGATTATCGGCCGTAACCAGCATCAGCATCGCAAAGCTGAAAAGGCTCAAGTAGCTGAAAAAACGAGGTATAGTCGCGTCGTGGCTCATGTAGCCGACGCTGTAGATGTGAATCAGCGTGGCGATAAACGTGACCATCGCCACCATCATCGCCGACAGCGTGTCGTACCGCAGCGCCCACTCGACGTGGAAGCCCTCGACATCGATCCAGGTACCGAGACTTACGGTGCTGGGCACGACGTCGTCCGTCAGAAATGGCACGAAGCTAGCGACACCGGCGCATGCGGCGATGACCATGCAGCCGATCGTGACCGCCTGGGCACCGCGATCGCCGATTTGCCGGCCGAATATGCCAGCAATGACCGCGCCCAGCAGCGGGGTCAGTACGGCTGTTGCGAATAACATCGCTCAGCCCTTCATCAAGTTGACGTCTTCGACCTGGATAGATCCGCGATTTCGATAATAGACGACAACGATCGCCAATCCGATGGCGGCCTCCGCCGCTGCGACGGTCAGGACGAACATCGCGAATACCTGGCCGGCCAAGTCGTGAAGCTGCGCGCTGAATGCGACTAGGTTCAGGTTGACGGCCAGCAGCATCAACTCAATCGACATCATAATGACGATGACGTTTTTCCGGTTCAGGAAAATGCCGAAGATACCGATGACCAGCAGCACGGCGGCCACCACTAAGTAGTGCCCGACCGAAATACCGGGGGCGATCATGGGTGCGCCCCGCCCTGATGGTCTGTGTCCTGCATCTGCCGGGTCTCGGTAGAAGGTTGGTCTGGGCGCAGGAATTCAGTCGTACCAGCGCCGGTGACGACCTGCATCAACTGCATGGTATCGGCGGGCGTGCGTGCGTTTTGCCGGGCGATGCTCTGCCGCCGAGTCGTGGTGCGGCCGCGATGGGTCAGGACGATCGCCCCGATCATCGCCACCATCAGGATCAGCCCGGCCGACTGAAACAGGAACACGTAATCGGTGTAGAGAATGCGGCCGATCGCCACCGTGTTGCTCAGCTCACCCGGCGTGCTGCTGAGGCGGATGGCACTCTGCGCATCCGGCGCGAACCTCCAGCCACCGAGCACGAGCACCAACTCGGCGAACAGCACGACCCCCACGGCCGCGCCAATGGGGGCGTATTTCTGGAAGCCCTCTCGGAGCTGGCCGAAGTTCACGTCCAGCATCATGACCACGAACAGGAACAGGACCGCGACAGCACCCACGTAAACGATGACCAGGATCATCGCGAGAAACTCTGCACCCGCGATCAGGAACAGAGCGGCAGCGTTAAAAAACGCCAGGATCAGAAACAGTACCGAGTGGACCGGGTTACGCGACGTGATGACGGCCACGGCGCAGCCAAGCAGAATGGCGGAGAACAGGTAAAACGCGGCAGTGACAACCATAGGCGGGGCTTAGCGGTACGGCGCGTCCAACTCAAGGCGCTTGGCCAACTCGCTCTCCCACCGATCGCCGTTCGCCAGCAGGCGATCCTTATTATAAAGCAATTCCTCCCGCGTCTCGACGGCGAACTCGAAGTTCGGGCCCTCGACGATCGCATCGACCGGGCAGCTTTCCTCGCAGAGGCCGCAGTAGATGCACTTCGTCATATCGATATCGTAGCGAGTCGTACGGCGGGTTCCATCGTCGCGCGGCTCGGCCTCGATCGTGATCGCAAGCGCGGGGCACACGGCTTCGCACAGCTTGCAGGCGATACAGCGCTCTTCGCCGTTCGGGTAGCGACGTAGCGCGTGCTCACCCTTAAACCGGGGCGAGATCGCGCCTTTTTCGTGCGGGTAGTTAATTGTCACCTTCGGCCGGAAGAAATACTTCAGGGTCAGCGACATGCCCGAAACAAGCTCACTGAGCAGTAACGAGCGGGCAGTACGGTCTAACAGGGCCATCGATTTATCCTTAGGTCGACGTTGGCAGCCACCCCATGGCGAGCAATACGCCCGCCGTTAGGATCAGCCAGCCAAGCGATAACGGTAGAAACACTTTCCAGCCAAGCCGCATGAGCTGATCGTAGCGGAAGCGGGGGAACGTAGCCCGCACCCAGACGAACATGAACAATACGAGGCAGATCTTAGCGATAAACCATACCGGCCCGGGCACCCAGGTGAACGGCGCGAACGGTATCGGGCTTAACCAACCACCCAAGAATAAGATGGTCGTCATGGCCGACATCAAGATCATGTTCGCGTATTCGCCCAGAAAGAACAGGCCGAACGTCATTGCGCCGTATTCGACATGGAAGCCGCCCACGATCTCGCTCTCGCCTTCCGGAAGGTCGAAGGGCGCGCGGTTGGTCTCGGCAAGCGTCGAGATAAAGAAAACAATAAACATCGGAAAGAGCGGGACCGCGAAAAAGACGTGTTCCTGCGCGCGTACAATATCCGTGAGATTCAACGAGCCCGCGCATAGCAGCACGGTTACCATAACGAAGCCCATGCTGACTTCGTAGCTAACCATCTGCGCCGCCGATCGCATGGCACCGAGGAACGCGTACTTGGAATTGCTGGCCCAGCCGGCGATAATGATGCCGTACACACCCAGCGAGCTGATCGCGAACAGGTACAGCACGCCCACGTTGATGTTTGCGATCGCCCAGCCGTCGTTCACGGGAATGACGGCCCAGGCGATCATGGCGAGCGTCATCGTAAGCAGCGGTGCCATCAAAAATAGCAGCCGGCTGGCACCGGTGGGGACGATAGTCTCCTTCATCAGCATCTTCAGCGCGTCGGCGAACGGCTGCAGCAGTCCGAACGCGCCCACCCGATTCGGGCCTTGGCGCATCTGCATCGCAGCCATGACCTTGCGTTCTGCCAGCGTGAGGTACGCGACGCTGACCAGAACTGGAACCAGCATCGCCAATGTCTGCACAACCGTCAGTGTCAGCGTGCCAAACGGGGTGGCGAGGAATGCCGTCATTCGGCAGCCAGCAGCATCGGTGCGGCGTAGGTGCGGCTACACTCGGCCATCGTGAGGCTCGCCCGGGAGATCACGTTGGTCTGGTAGTAGTCGGGCGTGATCTCGGCGAACGGGACACTACCAACATCACCCATCGCCGGTGCGGCGCCCGAGCTGGTGCGGACCAGACCAGGGGCTGCGAACACCGGGTTTACCGCCGCCAACCGATCGCGCACGGCTTCGAGGGTGTCGTATGGCAGCGGCCGGCCCAGCACGGCACTGAACGCGCGCAGGATTGCCCAGTCCTCCCGCGCCTCACCCGGCGGTTGCAGCGCAAGTAAACCGCGCTGTACCCGACCCTCGGTGTTAACGTACGTTCCGTTCTTTTCCGTGTATGCGCTGCCTGGCAAGATCACGTCCGCCCGTGCGGCGCCGCGATCGCCGTGATGGCCCTGATAGACCACAAACGTGTCGGCCCCGATTGCCGCCGTATCGAACTCATCCGCCGCCAGCAGCCATAGCAAATCAACGCCGCCCTGCATCATGCCGGCCAGGTCACGACCGCCGGGTCCGGGGACGAAGCCAAGGTCGAGTGCCCCCACGCGCGCAGCTGCGCTGTGTAGAACGTTGAAACCATGCCATTCCGGTGTGACGGTCGCGACAGCCCAGGCCGCCGCCAGCACCGCCGCACCGGCCGGGCCGCGTAACGCGCCCTGCCCTACGATCACCATGGGCCGCTTGGCTGCGCGCCAGGCGTCACCAAACGAACCGCCGATCGCGGCCAGCGCGTCGGGGCCGTGACCCAGGTGCTGCACCGGGTACGTCAGTTCCGCCGCCGCGCCGATAACGCCGACCGGACAACCGCCCAGGTTCAGGCGCTTGCGGATGCGCGCGTTCAGCACCGGCGACTCTCGCCGCGGATTGGTACCCACCAGCAGGATCGCGTCCGCATCCTCGATCGCGGCCACGGAGGAGTTGAACACGTACAGCTCCCGCCGGGACGCGTCCAAAGCAGCACCGTCCTGACGGCAATCGAGGTTTGTGCTGCCCAGCCCGATCATCAGGTCACGCAGCGCCACCATGCTTTCCGCATCACACAGATCGCCCGCGATGGCGCCGATGCGCTCGCCCGGCAGATCGCGCAGTTTGGCGGCGATGGCCGCGAACGCTTCCGTCCATGTGGCAGGCGTCAGCTTACCGCCACGCCGCACCCAGGGCTTATCCAGCCGGCGGCGCTTCAGCCCGTCATGACTAAACCGGCCCTTATCGGCCAGCCATTCCTCGTTCACGTCGTCATTCGTGCGCGGCAGAATACGCAGCACTTCGGACCCGCGGGTCGATACCTGGATGTTGGTGCCCAGCGCGTCGTGCACGTCGATTGTGTCGGTCTTTTTCAGCTCCCACGGGCGAGCCACAAAGCTATACGGCTTGTTAAGCAATGCGCCGACCGGACAGATGTCGATCAGGTTGCCCGATAGCTCGGTCGTCAGCGCCTTTTCGATATAGGTGCCGATCTCCATGCCCTCACCGCGCGACGTGGCCCCCATCTCGGGCACGCCGGCGATCTCGCTGCTAAAGCGAATGCAGCGCGTGCAGTGGATACACCGGGTCATGAACGTCTTGACCAGCGGGCCAAGGTTCTTGTCTTTCACCGCGCGCTTATTTTCGGCGTAGCGCGAGTGGTCCATGCCGTAGGAATAGGCCTGGTCCTGTAGATCGCACTCGCCGCCCTGATCGCATATTGGGCAATCGAGCGGATGGTTGATCAGCAGAAATTCCATGACCCCCCGGCGCGCTTGCCTCACCATGGCAGTGTCAGTCCTTACGACCATACCATCGGCTACGGGATAGGCGCAGCTCGCGATTGGCTTGGGCGCCTTTTCGACCTCAACGAGGCACATACGGCAGTTGCCGGCGACCGATAGCCGCTCGTGATAGCAGAACCGCGGGATTTCGACGCCCACTGCCTCGCACGCTTGCAGGACAGAGGAGCCGTTCGGGATCTCGACCTCAATCCCGTCAACCGTGAGTTTAGCCATGCGTCTTACTCCGCCGCGATCGACAAGGGGCGTAGGGCGGTGGGTACCGGGGCCGCAGCACGCTCGGCTTTGTAGGCCGCGATGCGCTCCTCCATCTCCGGCCGGAAATGGCGGATCAGGCCCTGAATTGGCCAGGCGGCGGCGTCACCCAGGGCGCAGATCGTGTGCCCCTCGATCTGCCGGGTAACTTGCTCCAGGGTGTCGATCTCGGAAATCTCGGCCCGGCCCTGCACCATGCGGTGCATGACGCGCATCATCCACCCCGTACCCTCGCGGCATGGCGTGCACTGACCGCAGCTCTCGTGCTTGTAGAACTGCGCCAGCCGATCGATGGCGCGGATAATGTCGGTCGACTTGTCCATGACGATCACGCCGGCCGTACCCAGCCCCGACTTCACGTCACGCAGACTGTCGAAGTCCATAAGCACGGTATCGCAAATCGACTTTGGCAGCAGTGGCACGCTGGACCCGCCAGGAATAATGGCCAGCAGATTATCCCATCCACCGCGCACACCGCCGGCGTAGGTATCAA
This sequence comes from Rhodospirillales bacterium, assembly GCA_031428635.1. GTDB lineage: Bacteria > Pseudomonadota > Alphaproteobacteria > Acetobacterales > Acetobacteraceae > JANPPS01. The sequence continues at coordinate 6,059 of JANPPS010000147.1, read as the reverse complement.
TCAGCTCGCGCAACGGAATTCCAAGCTCTTCCTCGACATTGCACGGCTTGTTCACATGCCCGCTGATGCAGAAAATCTTGGTCCCCGAATTCTTCGGTCGCCCGAGCCCGGCGAACCACGCCCCACCGCGACGCAGGATGGTGGGCACGACGGCAATCGTCTCGACGTTGTTGACCGTGGTCGGGCAGCCATACAGGCCGACCGCCGCCGGGAACGGAGGCTTCAGCCGGGGCATGCCTTTTTTGCCCTCAAGGCTTTCGATCAGCGCTGTTTCTTCGCCACAAATATACGCACCGGCGCCGCGATGGACGAACATTTCGAGGTCGTAGCCCGACCCGGCTGCGTTCTTACCCAGCAGCCCGGCCGCATACGCCTCATCGACCGCAACCTGCAGATTACACGTCTCGTTGTAGTACTCACCGCGTACGTAAATGTAGCAGGCGGACGCGCCCATCGCGAACGACGCGATCAGGCTGCCCTCGATCAACTTGTGCGGGTCGTGGCGTAGTATGTCGCGGTCCTTGCAGGTACCGGGCTCGCTCTCATCGGCATTAACGACCAGGTAGCTTGGCCGGCCATCGGGCGCGGCATGCTTGGGCATGAACGACCACTTCATACCGGTCGGGAAGCCTGCGCCGCCGCGGCCGCGCAGGCCGGATGCCTTCATCTCATCGATGATCGCGTCACGCCCGCGGGCGATGATAGCCGCCGTGTCTGCCCAATCGCCGCGGGCCCGTGCGCCGGCCAAACGCCAGTCGTGTTGGCCATACAGGTTGGTGAAAATCCGGTCTTTATCGGCTAGCATTGCTATTCCCCCACGCTTGAGAGTTCGTTTATCAAAGTTGTCGGACCACCCTCGGGTGCCGACGTCATCCGTCCAATCGTGGACCCAGCCGTCGGCCGCTCGCCCCGGCGCAGCGCCTGTAGCAGCGCCCGGGTACGGTCATAGTCCAAGTCCTCATAGTAATCGTCGTCCACCTGCAAGATCGGGGCGTTCACGCAGGCACCTAGGCATTCGACCTCACTGAGGTGAAACAGGCGATCGTCGCTCGTGTTGCCGTAAGCGGAAATGCCGGTCTCATCGCGGCAGGCGCGGGCGATATCCTCAGCGCCGCGCAGCCAGCACGGAGTCGTGCCGCAAACCTGCAGATGAAATCGCCCGATCGGCTTCGTGTTGAACATCAAATAGAACGTTGCGACCTCGTACACCCGAATGGGCGGCATATTCAGCCGCGCCGCGATCACGTCCATGGCCGGGCGCGACACCCAGGCGCTGCCGGTGTCGCGCAGCATCTGCGACTGCGCCAAGTATAGGATCGGCAACACGGCGCTGGCCGCACGGCTGGGCGGGTACTTCACCAAAATACGCTCGATCTCCGCCTCGGAACCCGCGTCGAACACGAACGGTACCGGCGTATCGTCCTGGGTGATGGCGGGTACCTTGATGTCCATCGTCAAAACGCCGCTCACCGATCGATCTCCCCAAACACCACGTCAATCGAACCGATAATCGCAACCGCGTCGGCTAGCATGTGTTGCTTGCTCATGTGCTCGATTGCCTGCAGGTGCGAGAAGCCGGTCGGCCGCACCTTACAGCGGTACGGGCGATTGCTGCCGTCTGCGACCAGGTACACGCCGAATTCACCCTTGGGCGACTCCGTCGCCGTGTACGTTGTACCGACCGGTATATGATAACCTTCGGTGTACAGCTTGAAGTGATGGATCAGCGCTTCCATCGACCGCTTCATCTCTGACCGCTTCGGCCCGGTGAACTTGCGATCATCGATTTTGACGATGCCCGGCTGCATCTTTTCAAGGCATTGCTGAACGATGTAGACGCTCTGCCGCATCTCGGCCATGCGAATCAGATACCGATCGTAACAGTCGCCGTTACGGGCCACGGGGACGTCGAAGTCGACGTGCTCGTACATGTCGTAGGGCTGCGACTTACGCAGGTCCCAGCCGACGCCCGACGCCCGCAGACATGGGCCGGTAAAGCCCCAGGCCAGCGCGTCTTCCGGCGTCATGATGCCAATATCGACCGTGCGCTGCTTCCAAATACGGTTGCCGGTCAGCAACTGCTCCAACTCATCGATGAACTTCGGAAACCCGTCCGCCCACTCGGCAATGTCCGCTTCCATACCGACGGGCAAGTCTTTCGCCACGCCACCCGCGCGGAAGTAGTTCGAGTGGTACCGGGCGCCGGACACCGCTTCGTAAAACTGCATGATCTTCTCACGCTCTTCGAAGCCCCACAGGCTGGGCGTGATCGCGCCCACGTCGAGCGCGTAGGTCGTGACGTTCAGCAGGTGGTTCAGCACCCGCGTGAGCTCCGCAAACATCGTCCGTATCCACTTGGCCCGAACCGGCGGCTCGATCCCCAGCAGCTTTTCCTGCGCCAGGACCCAAGTGTGCTCCATGCACATCGGGCTCACGTAATCGAGGCGATCGAAGTACGGCAGCGCCTGCAGATAGGTCTTGTTCTCGATCAGCTTTTCAGTACCCCGGTGCAGTAGGCCGATATGCGGATCGGCGCGCTCTACGACTTCGCCGTTCATTTCGAGGATCAGGCGCAGTACGCCATGGGCGGCCGGGTGCTGGGGGCCGAAGTTGATTGTGTGGTTATCGACCTCGACCACCTTCGTCCCCATCGCGCTATCGGCCGCGATCGGGTGCTTGCCATCATCGGTGCGAGCAATAATGCCATCAGGCATGGGGAACGTCCTTCAATGCCGCCGCTTGGCGGTCGGTATGGGCTTTTTCATCGCCGGGTAGGGTCACCATGCCCTCCCACGGGGATACGAAGTCGAAATTACGAAAGTCCTGCGTCAGGCTGACGGGCTCGTTCACGACCTGCTTGCGCTCCTCGTCGTAACGGACCTCGACATAGCCGGTCAGCGGAAAGTCTTTACGCAGCGGATGGCCGTCGAAGCCATAATCGGTGAGGATCCGGCGCAGGTCGGGTTGGCCCTGGAAGCGAATGCCGAACAGGTCCCAGCACTCCCTCTCGAACCAGGTGGCGACGGGCCAGAGCGTGTGGACGCTAGACACGGCCGTTTGCTCGTCCGTGCGGATTAGCACGCGGATGCGGTGATTATAGGTAACGCTGAGCAACATGTAGACGATGTCGAACCGCTCGGCGCGCTCCGGCCAATCGACGCCGCACAGCTCCATCAGCTGCTGGCAGGAGAAGCGCGCGTCGTCCCGCAGCGTCCGCAACACGTCCACGATCGCGTCGGCGCGGGCCGCCAAAATGAGTTCGCCATGTTCAACAGACGCGGACTGGACGCCGGGGACAGTGCGGGCCTGCTCGGCCAGAGCGAGCATGTCAGCCACGGAGGATTGTCCCGGTACGGCGGATTTTCTTTTGTAGTTGCATAATGCCGTACACCAACGCCTCAGCCGTGGGCGGGCAGCCCGGCACGTACACGTCGACCGGCACAATCCGGTCGCAGCCACGCACGACCGCGTAGCTGTAGTGATAGTACCCGCCGCCATTGGCACAGCTGCCCATGCTGATCACCCAGCGCGGTTCTGGCATCTGGTCGTAGACCTTACGCAATGCGGGAGCCATTTTGTTGGTCAGCGTTCCGGCCACGATCATAACATCGCTTTGACGCGGCGAAGCGCGCGGGATGACACCGAACCGATCGAGGTCATAGCGCGGCATGTAGGCGTGGATCATTTCCACTGCACAACACGCCAGGCCAAACGTCATGGGCCATAGGCTGCCGGTGCGCGCCCAGTTCACAACCTTGTCTAGGTTGGCCACGACGAAGCCTTTGTCTGCGACTTCCCCGGTGATGCCCTTGATCACGGCATCTTGCTCTGCCCCGGGGGCGAGCGCGTCCCGGTTCCAGGCTATGGCGGGGCTGTCTGCTACGGTGGCACTCATGGGGTCTCTTATCCCTTGATCTTGGCGCGGGCCAACCAGTGGGCCGCGCAGAAATTCGTCTGGCACTGCTGGGCTGAAAGGGTCACCCCTACTCCCAATCCAGCGCGCCTTTGCGCCACTCATAAATGAAGCCGACCGTCAGGACTGCAAGGAAGCCGAGCATCGACAAGAAGCCAAAGACGCCAGTGTCACCGAGGGTTATGGCCCACGGAAACAGGAACGCGACCTCGAGGTCGAAAATAATGAATAGGATGGCAACGAGGTAGAATCGTACGTCGAACTTGCGGCGCGCGTCGTCGAACGGCTCGAAGCCGCACTCGTAGCTCGACAGCTTCTCTGCATAAGGCTTCTGGCGGGCGGCCAGAAGCGATCCGCCGACCATTGCGACCGCGATGAAGCCGCCGATAGCGATGAAGACCAGGATTGGGAAATACTCAGCGAGCATGAGGCGCCTCTACGGGTATGGTGCGGCGCATCATACGAGTGCCGCCCGGTTCCGGCCAGAGCCTAGCGTCAACTGTTCCGTAATGACCGCTGCTGGCGCGAGAGACGGGGCTCGAACCCGCGACCTCCGGCGTGACAGGCCGGCGCTCTAACCAACTGAGCTACTCCCGCAGCAGCAGGGAGGGTGAACTACGGCCCCTGCCCGCCCCCGTCAACCCACAGCTTTTATCGGAGGCGGAGAGTGGCGCGCCCGGAGGGACTCGAACCCCCGACATGCGGATTAGAAGGCCGCCGCTCTATCCACCTGAGCTACGGACGCGTGCCATAGCCATACCGGGGGTAAGGACCGCACGTCTAGCGTCGGGTGACATCAGGAAACTGGGCTTAAACGAAGTCGGCGTGGTGGCCGCCGCGCGCATCCGGCATTACGCCCCGTGTTCGGCGCGCGCTCGGCCACGCGCCTATTCCCGCATGCACAGGCGCGATTGAACTCGCGAAACCCGACGCAGCGTCTATCCGGCGCGCGAGCCCGTGCCACCGGAACAGCCTTAATCAGCATTGCAACCGCAACGATGGCCAGTGTGAACGGGTCAGTGCGTCCAGTTATCGGTCCGGCCATAGCGGAAATTATCAGCGTACACTTTAGGCTTCACCACACGCACCGTTGGCGGCTGCTCGACAAAATAAGAAATATCGTTCTTCTGCGCGAACGCCTCGGCCTCGGCCTGCGTGTCGAACCGCAGCGTGACTTGGCCCAGCGTCGAGTCGCTACCCCACCAGCCCATCAGCGGGTCGTTCACTTCCCGCTGGTCTTTCTGATAATCCAGCACCCAAACGCCGACTACGCCCATGCCGGACTGGGTCACGGTGCGCGGGCGCTGGAAGATGCGGGCCTTGATCATACGAAACCTCCACTGGTCGGGGCGCCCGGACTCGAACCGGGGACCTCCTGTACCCAAAACAGGCGCGCTACCAGGCTGCGCCACGCCCCGACACCGCCGTTCTACGGGATCGCGGGCCAATGCGCCAGGACAGCTAATGCGCCAATATCTTAGATAGGAACTGTCGCGCCCGATCGCTCGTCTGCCCGCCAAAAAATGCGTCCCGGCTGGCGTCGTCCACGATCTCACCACCATCCATGAACACGACCCGATCGGCGACTTTTCGGGCAAAGCCCATTTCGTGCGTCACCACCATCATCGTCATGCCGTCCCGCGCGAGTGCGATCATGACGTCCAGCACCTCGCTCACCATTTCCGGATCGAGGGCGCTGGTTGGTTCGTCGAACAGCATCACGACCGGATCCATCGCCAGCGCGCGGGCGATCGCGACCCGCTGCTGCTGCCCGCCCGAAAGCTGCCCCGGGAATTTCTCGGCATGGGCCGACAGACCGACGCGCTCCAGCAACGCTGCACTTTTGGACCGGGCGGTATCCGCGTCGCGGCCCAGCACCTTGCGTTGGGCTAGCAGCAAGTTCTCGATGACGCGCAGATGCGGAAACAGCTCGAAGTGCTGGAACACCATGCCTACTCGGGCGCGCAGCCGGGGTAGGTTCACGCCGCGGGCGCTGACCACGACGCCGTCCACGGTCACGACACCGGCCTGCACCGGCTCCAACGCGTTCACGGTTTTTATCAGCGTACTTTTACCCGACCCGGACGGGCCGCAGACCACGACGACCTCCCCCGTGTTTACAACCACCGAGCAGCCACGCAGGACC
>JANPPS010000146.1:0-19446 GCA_031428635.1 Rhodospirillales bacterium | reverse complement strand
GGACGCGACCGCCATCGTGCAGGCCGGGGGCGGCGTTGTGCTCGGTGCGCGCGTGTTCCCACCCGCCACGCTGGATTTCGCGGCGCTGCTACTGGACGCACAGGCCAGCGGTGCCGACACCATTGGACTGGCCTGCACCGGCGCTCCGTTCGAGACGCTAGTAAAACAATCGGCCGAGTTCGCGCTGCAGTCCCGGGTCGCGGCGTTGCTGTGCCTGACGACCAACATCCACGCGATCGGGCTCGATGCGGCCCAGGGATTACTGGTGGCGGCACCATTTTATCATGATCGGGACGCGGCCACTCGCGCGTTTACCGCCCGGTTTGCGCCCGCCAATCGCGGCATACCGCCGACAATGGTTCACGCCGGTGTGTATGCGGCCACCCGACACTGGCTGCGCGCCGCCGTCGGACGGGATGTGATGGACGGGGCGGGTATGGCGGCGGCAATGAAAGCACTGCCGGCCGATGACCCGCTATTTGTGACTAGTGCGCTGCGTGCCGACGGCTCGGTCGCACATCCGATGGGCACTTATCGCGTGAAACGCCCGATCGAGAGCGGGGGAGACTGGGACTATTACACTCCAGTCAGCGTCATCGACGACGCATTCGGCCCTCTGCCCCGCTGCGGCTGACTTACTTCTTCTTGGACCTGCTCTTTGGCTTATCCGCTGGCGCGGGCGGTTCGGCTTCGGCTTTCTCGTCCTCGTGACCGTCCTCTTTGCCGTCATCCTCGGCTGCCGGGGTCACCGGCTGGGCGGCTAACTCGATCAGGCGGCGACTAAACGCCTTTTCCTCATCCAACGTCTTCTGGAGCATCTGAGCGACGTCGTCGTGACCGAGCTGCCTGGCCCATCCGGCCATCGCGCCATAGCGGGCCATTTCGTAGTGCTCGATCGCCTGGGCGCAGGCGATTAGCGCGGCGTCCAGCACCGGGCCGGGCTCGGCATCCTCAATCGCCTCCTCGCACTCCTCGACCAGGCCGTCCATGGCGGCGCTGGTCTTGCCTTTCGCGCGCTTGCCCATCGCCTCGAACACGTCCTTTAGGCGCTCGACCTGTTGCTCGCTTTGCTCCTTGTGCTCCTGGAACGCCTGCTTCAGCTTTTCATTACCGACAGCCTTCACCAGCTTCGGGTAGGATTTCACGCTTAATCGCTCGGCGTAATAGATGTCCTGTAGGAAGTGCAGCATCAGGTCCTTCATGGACTTCATCATCGCTCTCCGGTTACAGGCATTAGGCGCTTAGCACGGTCGGCCGCAGTCGGTTGCATGACTGATCGGTGGCACGTCACCCGTCATCCCGGCCAGCACTTCAGCCAAGTGCCGGACCCGCACGGCGCCACCCTGACGCGTCGGGTGCCCGGCCATGTTGAGCAGGCAGCCAAGGTCGCCCGCCAGCATCGCCCAGGGCTGCGCCTTGATCCCCATTTCGCGCAGGCCGCTGCAGCTATCGTGGTAAGTCGCTGCCCATCATACGCGACGGTGGACCGGGGTGCGTGCAGTACATCGGTCAGGAACGACACTAATTCGTATGTACGGTCGGCGACCTCTTCCGCGCCAACTTTGAGCGCCGGGTCATCGTCGGCTAAATGCGGCAAGTGGTGCCGGCGCAGGAGCCGGAAGGGACCACTACGTAGCCAGATCCGGCAAGCGCCGCGACAACCTGCTGCCCAATCGCCTGCGCCGTGCGTCTGTCATAACTGTTATAGGCTGACTGAACGTAGCACGTTTCCGTGCGCGGGACCTCCACCACGCATCCCGCATCCTCCAGCAGCTTGATTGCTGCAAACCCAACCGTGGGGCGATGCAGGTCGACGAGGCAGGTGACGAACGGCGCGACCCGCGGTGCGGCCTTGGATGCAGCGGCCGGCATCTAGCCCGACCGAGTGGCCGATAGGCGCCATGCCGGGTCCGGCTGCGACAGGTTCCGTTCGAACGTCCACAGGTCGATGATTTCGGTCACGGCGTCCGTTCCGGCCACGGGCTTGCCCTCGCGATCAGTCGTCTCGCTGATCTGGTCGGACACGAACCGGGTGGTGATCGACGCCAGCGTGCCGACGAGCCCCGCCTCTTCAACGGCCACGGTCTCCATCGAGCGAATTTCGCTCCGTTGCGTTTCCCCGGCCGTCTCCCGGCTGGTGATCACGGCGTCGAACCCGACATACGTCGCGTCCGTCAGCAGGGGGCGCAACGCGTTACGATCCCCGTGGGCAAAGGCGGCCACGATGATGCGGAACGCCGCTTCTGCCCCCGTCAGAAAATGAGCCGGGTCGAACGTACGTTCAGCCTGCTGCATTTGCGCCAGCGCGCGTCCGGCTGGGCTATTGGGGCCGGGGAGCGCGCGAGAAGGCGCTTCCGGCTCCGGAGCCGCTTCGATCATGGGCGGGGCGGGGCGCAGGCCGACCACGTTGGTGGCGGGATCACGCGGACGCTCGAATCCCGTCTTCCGCCCCAGAATGCTGCGCAGGCGCAACACCAGGAATGCGGCGATCATGCCGAACAGCAAAATGTCAATCGGAAAACCGCCGCCGCCCATGTGCCCACGCCTACACTATTTGCCTCTAGATAGGGCGTAGCGACCTCGCTCACAATGAACCCGCCCGTCGCACCCACGGTGGGGCCAATGGTTGTGCCGATGGTTGCGCTGGGTCCGTCCCACCCTTAATCGACGGCCATGATCCTACTACGTCACGGCCAAAGCGAATTTAACTTGGCATTCACCCAGACCCGGCGCGACCCGGGAATCGTGGACCCAAGGTTGACGCCGCTCGGTCATGATCAGGCGGCGCAGGCGGCTATCGGGCTGGCTGACGCCGGCATCACCCGCATTCTCGCCAGTCCGTACACCCGCGCGCTGCAAACGGCCGCGCCGGTCGCGGTCGCGTTGGGCCTGCCGGTGCTGATCCACCCCGTGGTACGCGAGCGGTACGCCTTTACCTGCGACGTCGGCAGTCCGGTATCGCATTTGAACCAAGCCTTTCCCGACCATGATTTCAGCGCCCTGCCGGAAAAATGGTGGCCCGATGAGCACGAGGATGCGGACGGCATCCTGGCCCGCGCCGCGCAGTTCCGGGCGCAAATGTCGGCCCGCGATGACTGGGCCCACACGCTGGTGGTCAGCCACTGGGGCTTTATTTTGTCTATGACCGGCATCAGCGCCGAAAACGGTCAATGGCTGCGCTGTGATCCAACGACCCCTGCCCTGACCGAGGTAAGCTGGCGTCATTAGACTGGGTGGTGCGCTAAACGCCCCTATGCTACCCGCCCGGCATCACCAACTGAAAGCCTGCCATGTCAGATCAGATCGCCACAACCTCCCCGATGCAGCCGCTGACCGTCAACATCCAATACGTAAAGGACCTGAGCTTCGAGGTTCCGGGTGCGCCTGAGATTTACACGACGCTGCGCAGTCAGCCGAACGTTAACATCAACCTGGACGTGCAGGCCCGGCGCCTGCAGGAGGGCGCGCAGGTTTACGAGGTTGTGCTGCAGATCAAGGCCGAGGCGACCGAGCCCCCGGCTGCCGGCACTACAAACGGCGCGGCGGAAGGCGTGGATGCAAGGCCCGTGTTCATTGCCGAGCTCGCCTATGCCGGCGTGTTCACCCTGGCCGGGCTTCCGGACGACGCGGTAGAGCCGGTGTTGCTGGTCGAATGCCCGCGTCTGCTGTTTCCGTATGCTCGCAATATCTTGGCCGACGTCACGCGCGACGGCGGTTTCCCTCCCGTGCTGCTGCAGCCGATCGACTTCGTGGCCCTATGGCAGAGTCGTCGCAACCAGCCCGGCCAAACAGAACAGGTGTAGTCTATGGCGGCACTCATGACCGAGACGGTGACCAGCATCCATCACTGGACTCCGACTCTGTTCAGCTTCACCTCCACCCGGGATCCGAGCTTTCGCTTTACCAGCGGCCAGTTCACGATGATCGGGCTGGAGGTGGAGGGCCGTCCGTTGCTGCGTGCGTATTCGATGGCGAGCGCACATTACGACGAGGAGCTGGAGTTCTTCAGCATCAAGGCCCCGAACGGTCCGCTGACGTCGCGCCTACAGCATCTGCAGGTCGGTGACCCGATTTTAGTGGGGCGGAAGCCGGTCGGCACCCTGGTTCAGGACAGCCTAATTCCGGGCCGGACACTGTATTTGCTGGGGACCGGCACCGGCTTGGCGCCGTTTGCGAGCATTATCCGCGACCCGGACGTGTACGACCGGTTTGACCACATCGTTCTGGCCCATGGCTGCCGAGAAGTGGCAGAGCTGGCGTATGGCGAGCAGATCGTGGCGAACCTGGCGCAGAACGAGCTGCTGGCCGATTTGGTTCGCGGCCGGCTGCTGTATTACCCGACCGTGACGCGGGAGCCGTTTCGTAACCAGGGCCGGATTACGGACCTGCTGGATACGGGCAAGATGCCGGCCGACCTGGGCCTGAGTGCTATGGATCCAGCGAATGACCGCTTCATGCTATGCGGCAGCCCGGCGTTCCTGACGGACATGGTGACGCTGCTGGAGCGGCGAGGGTTTGCCGAGGGCAGCAGCAGCACCCCGGGCTCCTACGTGGTGGAAAAGGCGTTCGTGGAGAAGTAGGGCGCGGCCCCACCGCTCAGCCGGTGCCACGTCGCCGGTCCCACTGATGCGCCGCGTGCGGCACTAGGTTCTGCTGCCACGGTGCAGCGATTAACTGCACGCCGATGGGTATTCTGATCGGGTGACGGCTAGCCGCGAAGCCTGCACAGTTCATGCCGCGCGGCCGTGCTAACATCTGCGTTTCGTTGGCGGCCGAGTGGCACGTCGTCGGGCGGCGATCGCGCGGCCCCACTCAACCCATTAGCGAAACGTGCGCGGCCACGATGCGCCACCCCTCGGGCATGCGAACCCAGGACTGGCTCTGCCGGCCGGACCGCGCTGCGCCGTCGCGCTCGAACTCGGTATTGGCGGTAGCTGTGTCGGTGCCGAACGTCGTGATCACCGTGTTGGACAGCCGCCGCGCGAGGCCAGCGGCGGGCCGCGCGGCGCGATATGTGGCAATCGCCTGGTGCCCGTAGAGGTTTTCTCCCACGCCAAAGCGCAGCGTATGGTGACTATCCCAGAACAGGGCGTCGAGCGTCCCCACGTCGTTGGAGACGAGCGCCGCCTCGTACCGGTCGAACGCTGCCGTCACCTCGGCTAGGGTGGTGGGGTCGTTGATGAGCATGGTGGATCCTTGGCCAGGTCGGAGTGTCCAGCGTGCGGCGAGGCCGGCCGGCGTGCAATGGCACCGCTACGGACGGTTCAGCGGCGCCAATACCGGCCGCGCGATGCCGACACATAGCTAATGCACGGTCCACCAATTCCGATGCCGTCTCGCTTTTGACATGGCATTCGATCTGCCTCGGGTCGCGCGCTTTATCCATCAAGCGCGCGACATTTCGGCAGTACTGAGAGCGCTTACCTAACCCCGCGGCAGCTCCTGTTCTACCAATGTCGCCCAAAAACTAGCGCCGATCGGCAAAATATCGTCGTTGAAATCGTACAACGGATTATGCACTGACACTCCGAACCGGTCGCCATCCTGTTGCCCGATCCGCACGAAACACCCTGGTACGCGCTGCGCCATGTAGGAGAAATCTTCGCCGCCCATCCGCGCGGGCGCGTCCGTGATGATGTTCCCCGCACCCAGCAGCCGGTCCGCCGCTTCCGCCACCCGCAGCGTCGCGTCCGGCGCGTTGATGACGCTGGGATAGCCGCGCTCATACTCCAGCCGGGCGGTGGCGCCGTGGGCGGAGGCGATGCCGGCGACGGTGTCGTGCATCGCGGCCTCGATCATGTCCTGCACGGCCGGGTCCAGCGTGCGGACGGTGCCGTTCAGGCTGGCGCCACCCGGGATCACGTTGCCGGTGCTGCCGGCGTGAAATTGCGTGATGGACAGCACCGCCTGCGCCACCGGGTCGACACGGCGTGAAACGATCTGCTGCAACGCCAGCACCATGTGGCTGCCGACCACGATTGGATCGATGGTCTGATGCGGACGCGCCGCGTGGCCGCCGACGCCGGTTATGTGGATCCAAAACCGGTCACTTGCCGCACTCGCCTGACCCGGCGCCGCCTGCATCGTGCCGATTGGCAGGCTGGTATCGTTATGGGCGCCGAACACCATGTCGCACGGGAAGCGGTCGAACAGCCCTTCTTCGACCATCACGCGACCGCCGCCACCGCCTTCCTCCGCCGGCTGGAAAATGAAGTGGACGGTGCCGTCGAAGTTACGCGTCTCGGCCAAATACTGCGCGGCGCCGAGCAACATCGTCGTGTGCCCGTCATGCCCACAGCCATGCATGCGGCCCGGTGTGGTCGAGCGGTGGGCGAAGTCGTTTGCCTCCTTCATTTCCAGGCAGTCCATGTCGGCGCGGATGCCGATCGCGCGGTCCGACGTGCCGACGCGCAACGTGCCGACCAGCCCGGTACCGGCGATGCCGCGCGTGACCGCGATCCCCCAGGACGCCAGCTTTTCGGCCACGATCGCGCTGGTACGGTGCTCCTCGAACCCCAGCTCCGGATGGGCGTGCAGGTCGCGCCGCCATTCCGTAAGAGTGGGTGCCGCGGCAGCGATACGGTTGTGGACGGGCATGGGGCATCCTATGACAAGTTCGTGATAAACTAGACGGGCGATCGACCAGAACCAATGGGCATTTTCGACGGCACCCGCATGGCGGCGGGCATGGCGGGTGTCGCCGGATTCGTGAATGCGGTGGCGTATCTGGGCCTGCACGCGTTCGTGGCACCAATGACCGGCATGGTGGTGCAGGCCGGGTTCGATCTGGCCGCGCAGAAATGGCAGGGCGCATTGCTGAGTCTGTTGGCAATCGCGTCGTTTACTTGCGGTGTGACCATCGCCCGGTACGTCCGGCGGGATGGGCGCGGGCCCGGGCTATGCTGGCTGCTGTCGGGTATCACCCTGGCGATTGCGGGCCTGCGTCCGCTGGATGGCCTGGCGTCGCTCGCGCCGATTGCTGGCGCTCTCGGCTGCCTGAACGGCTCGCAAACCCAGTTCGGCAAGGTCACGCTCAACACAACCTTCTTGACCGGAAATCTCGAGCGGCTCGGCGAGGCCATTGGCGACCGCGGCATGCAGAATCGCCCCGCGCAGTTGGCCTGCATCGCGTCCATTATTGTGGCCTATCTAGCGGGTGCGACGGCCGGGGCGGTAGCGGATCGAAACCTGTCCGCGCCGCTACTCATTCCGGCAGCCGCCCTGGCGCTGATGGGCGTCGTGGCCCAGGTCCGCCGTCAGACAGGCAGCGCGCCCATATAATCCCGCTTGCCGACCTCGACGCCGTTATGACGCAGGATCGCGTAGGCGGTCGTAAAGTGGAAATAGACATTGGGCATCACGAACCCCAGCAGATAGGCCTGGCCGGCGAACGTCATCGCAGTGCCCGCAACCTTGATCGTCACAATTTTTTCCTCCGTCCCGTCGATCTGGGCCGGCGTCAGGGTGCGCAAGAACACCGAAACGGCATCGAGCCGGGATTGCAGCTCCGGAAAACTCGCCTCGACATCGGGCATCTTCGGGCTGTCCACACCAGCGAGCCGGGCGCCGCCGCCCTTGGCAAAGTCGCTCATGATCTGGATTTGCCGCGTGAACGCGAACTGGCCCGGGTACAGGCGATAGGTCAGCAGGATGGCCGGATCGAACTTATGCGCCTCCGCATGCGCCGCCGCCTTACCCAGCATGGCGTGGGCAGCCTGCAACGCCACCAGTATTGGCGGTACGCTCGCCTGGTACATGGATAACGGCATTACAGTGCTCCCCCCCGACGCCCGGCCATCGCGCCCAGGCGCAGGCGTAACGCGTTCAGCTTGATGAACCCCTGGGCGTCGAACTGGTCGTACGCGCCCTGATCGTCCTCAAACGTGACCGTCTTCATCGAATACAGGCTATGCGGGCTCTCACGGCCGATGCAGCTGACATTGCCCTTGTACAGCTTGATCCGCACGATGCCCGTGACACTGCGCTGACTTTCGTCGATGGCCGCCTGCAGCATCCGCCGCTCCGGACTGAACCAGAACCCGTTATAGATCAGCCCGGCGTAGCCTGGCATCAGGCTGTCCTTCAGATGCGCCGCCTCACGATCCAACGTGATGCTCTCGATCGCGCGGTGGGCGGCCAACAGGATCGTGCCCCCTGGCGTTTCGTATACGCCGCGAGACTTCATGCCGACGAACCGGTTCTCCACCAGGTCCAGACGGCCCACGCCATTATCATGACCGAGTTCGTTTAGCCGGGTCAGTAGTGCGGCCGGGCCGAGCGCCGCGCCGTCGATGCTGACGGGGTCACCGCGTTCGAAGCCGATCGTGACCACCGTCGCCCGATCCGGCGCGTCCTCCGGCCGGATGGTGCGCTGGTAGACGAACTCGGGCGCTTCCTCGGCCGGGTCTTCCAGCACTTTGCCCTCGCTGCTGCTGTGCAACAAATTGGCGTCGACGCTGAACGGTGCCTCGCCCCGCTTGTCGCGGCTGACGGGGATTTGGTTGGCCTCGGCGAACTCCAGCAGGCGGGTGCGGCTCGTCAGGTTCCACTCGCGCCAGGGGGCAATGACTTTGATCTCTGGATTGAGGGCGTAGTACGCGATCTCAAACCGGACCTGGTCGTTGCCCTTGCCCGTGGCACCGTGGGCGACCGCATCGGCGCCGACCAGCGCCGCGATTTCGATCTGGCGTTGGGCGATCAGCGGACGGGCGATGCTGGTGCCAAGCAAATACTGGCCCTCGTACAGCGCATTGGCACGGAACATCGGGAACACGAAGTCGCGGACGAACGTGTCGCGCAGGTCGTCGACGAAGATTTCCTTCACGCCCATCATCTCGGCTTTTTTCCGCGCGGGCTCGAGTTCTTCGCCCTGGCCGAGGTCGGCGGTGAACGTCACCACCTCACATTGATAGGTCGTCTGCAGCCAGCGCAGGATGACGCTGGTATCGAGGCCCCCCGAGTACGCCAGCACGATCTTGTTTACGCCTTTGATTGCTGCCACGCCGCCATCCTTGGTTGTCGCGATGGGCCTAACACCTCAATCGTCATCCCGGAAGCGGTTGGCGCCCAACTCCTCCAGGTCTAGCTCGTTTTCCAGGGTGTGCAGTACGCTGTCGTGGATCTGGCCCTCCTGGTGTAGCTGCAGCACCCGTTCGCGCCCGGCGGAAATCGCGGCCAGGACGACGCGGTAATGCTCCTGCCGATCGGGCTCCAGCGCGCCGTGCGCCGCCACGAACCGGGCCGATGCGCGGGCGCGGTAGCCGTATTGCTCCACCAAGCGCGGATGCTTTTGTGCCCCGTCCGCCAGGCTTTCGCGTTCGACCGCGTCCAGCTGCGCCTGGGCCACCACGACGCGAGCCTTATCTTCCGGCATGGTCTTCGGCCGATCCATCTTGAACTCACTCAAATTCAGGATGCGGATCAAGGGTGCCAGAGTCGATCCCTGGACCAGGACCGTGACCAGGATTACGAGGAACGTGGTCGCGAGCACGAAGTCGCGGCCCTGAAACGCGACAGGCAGCGATAGGGCGGCGGCCAGGCTGACCACGCCGCGCATGCCGGCCCAGCTGAGGATAATCGGTACGGCCACGGGCGGAATCGGGTCATGCCGGCGTAGACCCGGTAGCAGCAGGCGGGGAATATACGCTGCGGGAAAGACCCACGCCGCCCGGGACAGTATGACGGCCAGCACGACCGCTACCGCCGCCGGTAGTTGCTCGGCCACGCTCAGGCTCTCCGTATCGAGACGCACAAGAACGGGTCGAAGCGTCAGCCCGATCAGGATGAACACCATGCTTTCCAGCACGAATGTCATAGCCTGCCAAACCGCCCGCCCCTGCATGCGCGTCGCCGCTTTGAGCTCCCGGTGCTGACGAATGCCCATAATGATGCCGCAGGCGACGGTGCTGAGTACTCCGGAAACATGCAGCGCCTCTCCCCCGATGTAGGAGGCCCAGGCCGCCAGGAAGCTGATGACAGCGATTAGCGTCGGGTCGCCCAGCCGGGTCATGATGGCCATGGTGAGCCACCCAAATGCCAGCCCCACCACCAGGCCGCCCGCTACGAGGCTCATGAAGCTAAGAGCCGCATGCCCGGCGTCAAAAGTACCGGTCAGCCCCGCCGCCACCGCAATCCGGAATAGGACGATGCCGGTCGCGTCATTGACGAGACTCTCGCCCTCCAGCAGCGTGACCATGCGCTGCGGCAGCTTGACCCTGGCCAGGACCGCCTTCGCCGAAACCGCATCCGGGGGTGATACGATAGCACCCAATGCAAAGCAGGCGGACCACGGCAGCGACGGCAACGCCCAATGCGCCACCACGCCCACGATGGCGGTGGTGAACACGACCGCACCCACCGCCAGCTGCAGGATGATCCGCAGGTCGGCGCGAAAGTCCCTCCACACCGTAAAGTAGGCGCTGCCCAGCAGCAGGGGCGGTAGAAACAGCACAAGCGCCAGGCCGGGATCGAGCGTGATGTCCGGCATGCCGGGGGTCAGCGCAAGTGCGATGCCGCCGACGATCAGGGCCGCGGCGGGTGGGAGCGATAGCCGGCGTGCCACAAGGTCGAGAACGACGGTGGCGCCGATCAGCAGCAGCAGCAGCTCGAATCGTGCCACGATGTCCATATCAATCCGTAACAGAGGGCAGGGCATCCAGCCACCGCCTCGGCTGGTAATTATGTTTTGATCAGAGAGCGGTCGTGTTGCTCCACGCGTAATACGTGACAGCTTTTGATTGGCCGATCCCGGTCGTCCCTAGCACGCCACTGATTAGCCACGTCGGGGCCGTTCGGCATGCGAGCGATTGCGGTACTGGCAAATGGGGCCGGGCGATCTGGCCGCGCGGTTCGGGGGAGGAGTTTGCCCTGCGGCTACACGGAACCGATCGGACCAGCATGGTGCCATCGGCGGGGCTGGTACGGTTGGCGATCCGCGCCCTGGCGATCTCCCATCTGGAGGTAATGGATGGCCGCGTGACCGTCAGCATCGGCGCGGTTCACGCTGCAGCCGACCGCCTGATACGCTCAAGGCCGTCAGGCCGGATTATCCCCCGCCGGTGCGTCGCTGGGCGGCGGCGCGGCCGGGTCGTCGATACGGTCCAGCAGGTCCGGCCCATCATTGCGCACACTGTTCACCGCGCGGCTGACCGGCCAAACGTGCAACGCGTCGTCCGGCGCCGGACGCAGTAGCGCACCGGGGTCGCCCGCTTCCTCACCCAACCAGACTGCCCAGTCATCCGGATCCAGCACCACCGGCATCCGCTCATGCAGCGCCGCCAACGTGGCGTTTGCCCGCGTGGTCAGCACGGCAAACGTGCGCAGCGCCTCCCCATCTGGCGCGCGCCAGCCCTCCCACAGTCCGGCGAACACGAGCGGTGTCCCGTCGCGGCGGGCGATGGCGTAGGGCTGCTTGCCGTCGGGCATCCCCCGCCATTCGTAAAACGCGTCGGCTGGCACCAGGCAGCGGCGGGCGGCGAGCGCGCCACGGAACAGGCCGGTCGTTGCCGCCGTTTCGCTACGCGCGTTAATCGGCCGGCGCGCGGATTTCAGGTCGGTCGTGAAGTGCGGCACCAGTCCCCACGACAGCAGATCCAAATGCCGCGTGCCAGTGACCGGATGGCGGCGCACGACCATGGCCGGCTGCGTGGGTGCCACGTTCCAGGACGCGGCGTGGTTCACGACCGGGTTGATGGTGCGAAACAGCGCGCGCATGTCTTCGGGCGGCAGGAACGACGCGAATCGGCCGCACATCTGTTGACTACGTCGCGTTCTGTCGCGCCGGCACGGTCACGGGCTTCGGCCGCGCCTTGCGTAGCAGGTCGTCCGGCTCCTCGCGACGGTTGGTGTCGAACGCGGCCAACGCGCCGGGCACGTCCGCGTGCGGCCGCATGCTCTCACACAGCGCGATCGCGTCTTCCGTTGCGAGCTTCGTGCCGCTGCCGATCGAGACATGCGCCGTCGCCGTTGCGTCCGCCAACAGCACGACGTTGCCCATCGCGTACCGGGCAGTATGGATCATCGGTAAGATGCGCCAGATGCTGCGGCCGGGTTCGTATTGGTAGGCGTGGGCGACGACGATACCCCACTCGGTCTGGCTGAAGGTGAAGGCGTCCAGCGGCTTCGTGCTGCCCATCCAGGCGAACTTACTGGGGCGCATGTCGACGGTGGGCTGTAAGTGCTGGGCGAACTGGGCGCGGACCATCGAGTTGATGCCGTCGGCGGCGACAATCAGGTCGGCGTCGAACTGGGCGATGTCAGCGATTTCTCGCCGGAACTCCATGGCCACCCCCAGGGCGCGCGCGATATCCTGAAGCAGCCTCAGCGGCGTGCGCCGGGCGCAGCCGCAGAGGCCGTTGCCGCCGATCCGGTGGGTGATGCCCTTGAACCGGACCTCGACGTCCTGCCGGTACGCAAAGCTCTGGACGATGGCCGCGTGGCTGGGGGCGTCGTAGCGCTCGAACGTCTCCAGAGTCTGATCGCTGAACACGACGCCGAAGCCGAACGTGTCGTCGGCCTGATTACGCTCGTAGACGGTGAGCTGATGACCGGGCCACTCGCGCTTGGCCAAGATGGCGAAATATAGCCCGGCCGGGCCGCCACCGAGGATCGCGATACGCATCGGACCAACCTCCCGCCGAGTTGCATATCGTTTTAATCTTGAAATAGTTGGGCCGCAATGATCCTGTGTTGAATGGCGTGGGCGCTTGCGGGTCAACATGCGGTGGTGACGGGCGGCGGCCGGGGCATCGGGCGCAGCATCGGGCGGGCTTTGACTGGGGCCGGGGTGCCAGTCCTGGGGTACCAGTCCTGGGGTGCCACGGCGCAGCATTTGACGCCGCCGTGGCTGTTGGTGACGCGGCGGCAGGGCGTACGGTGAATGTGACGGACGGCCGCCCACCTTTTGCGGCGATGGCCGACCAGGAATGGGGCGTCCTGGTAAACAATGCTGGCGTTGCTGAAACCAGCAAGCTGGCGGACACGGGCCCCGATCAATGGAACCGGATGATCGCGGTCAATCTGACTGCCGTGCTGCCCGGCATGATGGCGCGGGGTGCGGGGCGGGTCGTCAGCATCGCCGGGTTGGTGGGCTACCCGTACGTCGGCGCCCATTGCGCGGCCAAGCACGGCGTGGCCGGCCTGACCCGGGCCTTGGCGCTGGAGGCGGCGTGCACGGGCGTGACGGTCAACGCTGTGTGCCCGGGCTTCACCGACACGGACCCGGTCACCCGCAGCGTCATGACCAGTCAGGCCCTCGCCGTCGCGGGCGGCAAGGTGATGCGGTGAACTCCACGCTGGACCGGGAAACGCTCGCGGCCGAGCTGGGGCAAAAGGACGAACTGCGGCTTTGGCTGCGCTTGCTGACGTGCACGACGATGATCGAGGCGACGATCCGCTCCCGCCTGCGCCAGCAATTCGGTGTCACGCTGCCGCGGTTCGACTTGATGGCGCAGCTGCAGAAGACGCCGGCTGGCATGACGCTGGGCGAGCTGTCGCGTCGCATGATGGTCAGCAACGGTAACGTCACCGGCCTGATCGAACGCCTGGTGGCGGCGGGTGAGGTCGAGCGTGCGCGCCATGCGACCGACCGTCGCGCCACGACCGTGCGCCTGACCGCGGCCGGGCACCGCAGCTTCGCCACGATGGCCGCAGCACACGAGCGATGGGTGGCGGCGATGTTTCGGGACGTGCCACGAAACGACCTACCGTTGCTGATGGCGGCGCTGGGCCGGGTCAAGCGATCGGTGCGGGCCGGATGATGTACCGCATCGACCTGCGCGACCGCGTGGCGGTGGTGACGCTGGACCGGCCGGAGCGGAAGAACCCGCTGAATTTCGACAGGCATGCCGCGCTGCGCAACGGGTTCAGGGGGTTGCGCGTTGACCAGCGTGCGTCGTCGTGCTGACGGGGGCCGGATGGACGTGCGCAGCCTGTGCCTGTCGCGTGACATCATGGGCCGGCATGCGGGGTTGATAGATTTTGCGTTCGGCACACCGGAGCCGAAGCAACGCTGGCTGCCCCCGATGCGATCGGGTGCCGCGCCAGCCGCGTTCGCACTGAGCGAGGCGAAGGCCGGGTCCGATGTGGCCGCGCTGGTGAAGCCGAGGGCGATCGTGGAGATTGACGCCCTGGCGATCCTACGCCACTGAAAGAGACACCGATGCGTGCACTTCTGTTATCCCTGTTGCTGGCGGGCACCGCCCATGCGGAGGTCACGATCGGCGCTGTCCTGTCGCTCACTGGCCCGGCCGCCGGCCTGGGCATACCCGAACGCAACACGATCGAGCTGCTGCCCACGTCCATCGGCGGCGAGCACGTCCGCTGGATCGTTTTGGACGACGCGAGCGACACGACGGCTGCCGTCCGCGCCGCACGCAAGCTGATCGAGGAGGAGCATGTCGACGTTATTTTCGGGCCGAGCAACACGGCCAACTCGATCGCATTGCTGGACGTGATCGGCGCGGCGGGGGTGCCGATGATCAGCCTGTCCGGCAGCAGCGCCGTAAACGAGCCGCCCGAGGGCAACCGCCGCTGGGCGTTCAAGCTGATCCCGAGCGAGCGGGTTGCGACGGTGCAGATACTCGACACCATGCAGCGCACCGGCCAGGCGACGCTGGGCGATATCGGTTTCGCGAATGCGTTGGGTGATGGGTACATCAACGCGCTCGAGGCGCAGGGTAACGAGCGCGGTATCAAGACGCTGCTGCAGGTGCGCTACAACCCGGGGGACACGAGTGTCACGCCGCAAGTCCTGCGCCTGACCCAGGCCCGGCCCGATGCGGTGTTCGTGGCCGCCAGTGCGACCCCCGCCACGACGCCGATTATCGAGCTGCGGGCGCGTGGCTACACCGGGCAGATCTACACCGTGCAGGGCATCGCGGGGCCCGACGCGATCCGGGTGGGCGGCGGCGCGCTGGACGGCGTCATGTTCAGCTCCGTCCCCGTGCTGGTGGCCGAACAACTGGTTGACGGACACCCGGTGAAGGCGGAGGCGATGCGGTTCGTGCAGGCGTATGAGGGCAAGTACGGCCCGGGCACGCGCAGCCTGTTCGGCGCCACGATGTGGGACACGTTCTTGTTGGTCAGTGCCGCGACACCCACAGCGCTAAAGGCCGGGCCGCCGGGTACGCCCGCATTCCGTACGGCGCTGCGTGATGCGATGGAGAATGTCCGCGGCCTGCCGGGTGCGGAGGCGGTGTTCAGCCTGTCCCCCACCGACCATAGCGGCGCACAGGCCGACAGCCAGGTTATGGTCGAAATCCGTGACGGCGCGTACTGGCTACTGCCATGATCGAGAAGTACGCCATCGAGCTAGCCGAGCCCGCGCACCAGCGGACCCAGCAGGAGACGGATCAGGATCCGACCTGGGGGCGGGTGACGTATCAGGAGGCCGGGTCCGGTCCGGCTGTGGTGTTCCTACACGGCATCGGCGCGGGAGGCGCGCAGTTCACGCCGCAGTTGGAGGCGCTGGCGGCGGCGGGTTACCGCGCGATCGCCTGGGATATGCCGGGCTATGGCGGATCGACGCCGTTACCGCTGGTGTCGATCGACGCGCTGACCGCGACGCTGGGTACTTTTTTGGCGGGGCTGGGGCTGGATCGTCCGGCGATCGTGGGCCATAGCCTGGGCGGGATGCTACTGCTGCGGCTGCTGGCGGTAGCGCCCCATACGGCCGGGCGGGCCGTGTTGAGCCAGACCAGTGCGGCATTCGGCTCACGCGACCCGGCATGGGCCCGGCAGTTCGTGGCCGACCGGCTGGCCCCGCTGGACGCCGGGCACAGCATGGCGGACCTGGCGCACGGCATGGTCGCGGGCATGGTGGGCGACGCGCCGGACCCGGCGGGGCTGGTGCTGGCCGAGCACGGCATCGCCGCCACGTCGGACTCCACGTATCGCGAAATGGTGCTGGCTATGCCCGGCTTTGATCAGCGGGACGCGTTGGCCCACATCGCCGTGCCCACGCTGGTGGTCGCCGGTTCCCGTGACACGAATGCGCCGGCGCCGGGGATGGAGCGGATGGCAGCCCGCATCCCGTGTGCCGGATACGTGTGCATCGAGGGCGCCGGGCACCTCGTGCACCTGGAACAGCCAGCCCGGTTCAACGCCGCGCTGCTGGCGTTCCTGGCGTGAGCGCCATCATCGCCCGCTGAGCGTGGGTTTGGACCAGGGCCTGTTGAGGTTCATCGTGCGTTAATTACGGCTGCGTATTCCATGTCGGGCTCGTCAGAAATTGCCCCTAGAAATGCGGCAGATCACGCCGCGGACTGCCCATCCTTACGATCCAAACGACAGCCTCATGAACAGCCGTGCGCGCCTGAACCCAGTTCAAGTAAGCGCTTAAACGCCGGATGAGACCTGAACTAGGGTTTGTCGACTAATGGGCTGTCCTGGTACTCACCGCCAACTACTTAAATAAAACCGCGGCAACTCATCCCCGAACGGCCTGAACACCAGCGTCCGCACCGACGCATAGGTCTTCACGTACGTAAACAACGGCAGGAAATACGCCTGCGCCGTGATCCGCCGGATCGCGTCGGCATACAGCGACCGCCGCCGGTCCGGATCCACCACCGCGCCTGCTTCATCCACTAGCTTCCGCACCGTGTCGTCGCGCGCATAATCCTGGCCACTGAACGAGAAGAAGTACGGGAAAAACGCGCTGCTATCGTTGATCGAGTAGCTGCCCCAACTGCCCATCTCCATTGGGTTCAAGCCAGCGATGCTGCGGGCTACGGCCGGCGCAACCTGCAACGGCAATGGTTCTGCCCGGATGCCGACGGCGGCCAGGTACTCGGACACGGCCGTAATCCAATCCGGCTGCACGTAGCCCACCAGGGTCGTTGTGAACCCCTCTGGCATTCCCGCCTCCGCCAGCAGCGCGCGCGCCTTGGCCGGGTCGTACTCGTATCTGGTCGCCACCCCCTGGTCGCAGCCGAATTGCGTCGGGAAGCACGGCGCATCCAGCACGCGCGACCCGCCGGGCATAAAGCGCCGGGCTAACGCGGGGCGGTCGATCGCGTGCATGACCGCGCGGCGCACGTTTATGTTGTTGAACGGGCTGCCCGACCCCGACCGCCCGGCTGCGTCCATGTTCAGGTACGCGACCCGCATACTCTCACTCCGGTAGGTCTGTAGCGTGGGCTGGCGGTTGATCACGTCCAACTGATCGGGCGGGAAGTCCCAGATCCAGTCCGCCTCGTTGTTCAACAGCGCCGCCACCTCGGCTGCCGCATCCGGCACCGTGCGCATCGTGATGGTACCGATGGCAGGCTTGCCTTTGGGGCTGTCGAAATAGGCGTCGTTACGCGCGAGGTCGATTTGCGCCGTGCCGTCCACCCGGGTCACACGATAGGGCCCGGTGCCGGACGGGGCCTGCGCGTAAGCGTCACCGAGCCGTTCGCGGTAATGATGCGGCCATATCGGCAGCACCATGGCGATATACTCCAGCGCCGCCGGGAACACGCGCTTCAGCCGGACGCGGACATGCAGGTCGTCGATCACCTCGGCACCTGCCAAGAACGCGTAGTTACTAGGGACCGCCACGCGCGGGTCCTCGATCACGGTATTGATCGTGTATGCCACGTCGTCGGCGGTAAACGCGCTGCCGTCATGGAACGTGACGCCCGCCCGCAGCGTGAACTCGATCGTTGTGTCGTTCGCGTACCGCCACGATGTGGCCAGCAGCGGCTTCAGCTGCAGCGTCTCCGGGTCGCGGTAGATCAGCGTGTCCCAGACGTGTTGCGCGAGTATGAGGCCCGTGCGTTGCGCGTTGTAGTAGGGATCGGTGTTGGTGATGGCATCGCGCCAAGCGACGCGCAGGATATCGGCCGACTTTTGCGCATGGGCCGGGACGACGAACGACAGGGCCAGGCCAATGATCAGGACTATGGCGCGCATCGTTTCCCCTTGTTCGAAACCTAGAAGCGGCAGGGCTGCGGGTCAACCAAACCTGGCGAGTACCGACCGCCACTTGTCCGGCAGCGGTACCGGCCGCCGGGTGACACTGTCGACGCAGATGTGGACGAAAAACCCCTCCGCCGCCGCAGGGCCATCGGCGCCGAACACGCCCAGTTCGTACCGAACGGAGCTGGTGCCAAGCCGCGCCACCCGCAGCCCGACGTCGATCGGGTCCGGGAACGCGACGCTACGGTGGTAGCGGCAGCCGCTCTCGGCAACGACCATGAATTGGGCTCCCTGCCGCCAATCTAGCAGGCCGGCGGTGATCAGCAGCGACGTAATTGCCGTATCGAAAAAGCTGTAGAAAACGACATTGTTGATGTGGCCGAACACGTCATTATCCATCCATCGTGTCGCCAGCGGCGTAAAATGCCGGTATGCGGCACGCAGCCCGGGATCGGGACGGTTCATCGGGCCATCCTACCGCGCGCATCGCCCAGTGTCGCTTCCCCGAGGAACTCCATGCGAATCCTGTTTGCCGGTCTGCTACTGTTGGCCCATTCTCTACCCGCCTTTGCCCACGCCGTCCTGACCGGTAGCACGCCGGCGCCGGGCGCTACCCTCACGCCGGGTCCGCAGCGCGTGGTGCTGCATTATAACAGCCGGATCGACGCCGCCCGTTCCCGGGTAACGCTTCTGGGCTCACCGCCCACGGACCTGCCGATCGTGCCAACCGGGGCGGCGGAGCTGACGGTGACCGCCGTTCTGACGCCGGGAAAGCAGATTTTGCGATGGCAGGTTCTGGCCCTCGATGGGCATGTGACGCGCGGCGACCTTAGCTTTGTCGTGACGCCCCCGTAGCATGGCTAAGCTCGTCGATCTGTTCGGCTACCTGTCCATTTTGGTGCATGGCCTGGCGATCGTCGCGCAGTCGATGGCGCTGGGCGGTGCCTTATTCCTGGTTTTATTGGCCCGGCCGATGGCGGTCGCTCTGCCGGACGGGGTCATGCTCGCGCGCCGCACGGGATTGTGGGCGGGATGGGCTGCGCTCGCGCTGGCGGTATTGGAGCTGGCAACCATCGCGATGGCCGGCGCGATACTGGTCAGCACGCTCGATGCGTCGTGGTGGGACGTGCTGGGCGCGCAGTTCGCCGTGGCGGGTGCGGTGAAGTGCGGGGCGGCCGTGGCGTTGGGCATGGCGCTGCTGATGGGTGCCGGCGCGGCTCCCATCCTGGTGATGGGCACCATCGTGCTGGCTGCCGCGACGTTGGCCACGCACGCTGCGGCGCGGCTGGATCACAACGCCATACTGCTGGCGGCCTCGGCACTGCATATCCTCGGCGCCGCGATCTGGGTGGGCGGCATCCCGTTCTTTGTCATGGCGCTCGGCCGGCTGCGGGACGGGCACGCGCTGCGCCGGGTGGGCGCCCGGTTCAGCCGGATGAGCATGGCCGGGGTCGGCTGCATCCTGGTGTCCGCGGCCGTGTTCAGCGTGCTGTACGTGGGCACACCCGAGGCACTGTACGGCACGGCGTACGGCGTGATGGTCAG
>JANPPS010000145.1:0-19095 GCA_031428635.1 Rhodospirillales bacterium | reverse complement strand
TTCAGCGTGACCTCGGCCTCATCCACCAGGGCCACGACGATCTCGCCATTCTCTGCCACTTCGCCGCGGCGGATGATAACGGTATCGCCGTCCATGATGCCAGCGTCGACCATCGAATCGCCCGCAACCTCCAGCGCATAGTGTTCGCCCGATCCCAACATCGCGACTGGCACCTCGATCTGGGCACCGCCATCACGCAGCGCCTCAATCGGAAGACCAGCGGCAATCCGGCCATAGAGCGGCAACTGCACCGCCGTCGCCTCATTAGCCGCGCGGACGCCGGGGAAGCGGCCCGTAAAGTCGCCACGGATCACGTTGGGGGCAAACACAGCGGGGGCGACGGCCAGGACCGGCGCATCCGCCAGGGAACCATCATTGGGTAGCCGCACCACCTCCAGCGCCCGGGCGCGGTGCTGACGCCGGCGCAGAAATCCTCGTTCTTCGAGCGCCAGAATCAGCCGGTGGATGCCGGATTTGGACCGAAGGCTCAGTGCGTCCTTCATCTCCTCAAACGACGGCGAAAACCCGGTCGAGCGGAGATGCTGATCGATGAACAAAAGCAGCTCGTGCTGTTTACGCGTAAGCATGGACCGAACCCCCGACACTCAATCGCCGCCCACAGCATCGCTGGAACAAATCGGCAACCGATTTCGTTCTAGATTGGTTCCGCGCGCTCCGTCAAGTGCGATCCAAGTCGACGGTCAGAACCACGTCGCCGATCGCAGCAGCGGGCGCGTTCGGGGCACGAACGATCAATGCTTCCGCCCGCGCCAGCACCGAAAGCAGCGACGAGTCCTGCCGCGATAACGGAGTAACGCTTTCCCCACGCCGGGTCGCACGCACGTAGTCCTGTCGCTTGTCATTGGCCACCATCGCGGCCGTCAGACGGCATGGCACAAGTGGTGTCTCCGTCGTCTGGCCAAGCATGGCCGCGATTGCCGGGCGCAAGAACAGAACCGAACAGACGAAAGCAGAAACCGGATTGCCCGGAAGGCCCAGTACCGGGATTGGTCCGGCATGCCCGAATAGCAATGGCTTGCCGGGTCGCATCGCCACTTGCCAGAACGACTCCCGGAACCCCACTCGCTGTAATGCCTCCCGCACGACGTCGAAGTCGCCGACGCTGGCACCGCCGCAGGTCACTAGCAGGTCAGCGGCAGTCGATTCCATGACGGCCGCGACGCTCGCGACCCGGTCGGCGGCAATGGGCAATATGGACGGGTCGCCGCCACTGGCGTGCACAAGGGCCGCGATGGCATGGGCGTTGCTGCTAACGATGCCACCGGGTGGTATTGGCGCGCCAGGTAGGACGACTTCGTCCCCCGTGGCCAGGATTGCGACCCGGGGACGGCGGCGCACGGTCAGCCAGGGGTGATTACCCGCCGCGGCAAGGCCGATTGCGCGCGGGCCAAGGCGCACGCCCGCTGCCACCAGCACGTCACCCAGCCGAAAGTCTTGCCCGGCGCGGCGGATATGAAGATTGCTATCGGCCTGTACGGTCAGATGGTCGCCCGCCAGCGTTGCATCCTCCTGCGCCGCGACGCGCACGGTGCCGGCCGGTACAACACTACCGGTGTAGACCCGTAGCGCGTGACCGGTTGCAAGCGCGCCATCAAACGGGT
This sequence comes from Rhodospirillales bacterium, assembly GCA_031428635.1. Taxonomy (GTDB): domain Bacteria; phylum Pseudomonadota; class Alphaproteobacteria; order Acetobacterales; family Acetobacteraceae; genus JANPPS01. The sequence continues at coordinate 17,473 of JANPPS010000145.1, read as the reverse complement.
GTCCGGCCGGCGCCACACCGATCACGGTCCATGGACCCCCGTCGCCAAGCGCATAACCATCCATGGCTGATACGTCGTGCGCGGGTTGCGTCACGCGGGCAATCAAGTCTTCCGACAGAACCCGGCCGAGCCCGGCCGATAACGGGACCGTCTCTGTCCCAACAAGGCTGACGCCAGCCAGCACACGCGCCAGAGCGTCGGCGACTGAAATCATCGAATCAGTCCTGGGTGAAGTCGCCGGATGCGCCGCCGGCCTTGGCGACGACCCGAAGGCCGTCGATGCGCATTCCGCGATCAACAGCCTTTGTCATGTCGTAGATCGTCAATGCCGCAACACTTGCGGCCATCAACGCCTCCATCTCCACCCCTGTGCGACCCGTGGTGCGAACGGTGGCACTCACCTCCACCTGCGCGTCACCGACAACGAGGTCAACGGTCACGGCGGCGATCGGCAGCGGGTGACAGAGCGGGATCAGGTCGGCGGTTCGCTTTGCGGCCATGATCCCGGCAATCCGGGCGGTCGCGAGTACGTCGCCCTTTGCCGCGGTGCCGGTTCGGATCAAGTCTGCGGTGGTTGGCATCATGAACACAGTCGCGCGCGCCGTCGCAACCCGGTCCGTCTCCGGCTTGGCCGACACGTCCACCATCCTGGCGCGCCCGGCTGCGTCGAGGTGGGTGAGGCTCACGTTCCCAACAAAGCGCGGGTCGCTGCACCGATATCGTCCTGCCGCAGCAGGCTTTCGCCGACCAAGTAGCTTTGCGCGCCACCCGCGGCCAGACGCTGTATGTCCGCATGGGTACGAATGCCGCTCTCGGCGATAACAAACCGGTCAGACGGTACGTGGGGCGCTAGTTCGATCAAAACGTCAAGACTAGTCTGTAACGTCTTCAAATTGCGATTGTTGATACCGATCAGCGTCGTCTCCAGTCCCAGGGCCCGATCTAACTCGCGGCGATTATGGACTTCGACCAACACATCCATGTCTAGCGCCCGCGCGAGCGCTTCCAGCTCTCGGACATCCTGGTCCGTTAACGCGGCCAGTATCAGCAGAATGCAATCCGCACCCATTGCCCGGCTTTCGTAGACTTGCCAGGGGCATAGAATGAAGTCTTTGCGCAACACTGGAAGCGAAACTGCCTCTCGCGCCGCATGCAAATGGGCCTCGTCACCATGAAAATGCAGTGGCTCGGTCAGGACCGACAGGCAGGTAGCACCTGCATCTGCGTAGGCGCGGGCGATAGCAGCAGGGTCGAAATCGGGCCGGATTAGCCCGGCCGAGGGTGACGCCTTCTTGATTTCGGCAATCAGGCTTACCCGGCCTGCGCTGGCTGTATGCTTCAGCGCACGCCCGAAGCTGCGGGGGACGCCCCGCCGGTCGCTCCGTTTATCGCGCAGGCGCTGGCGCAACGTAGCCAGCGAAGTATGCGCCTCCCGCCGGGCCGTTTCCGCACGGGTATCGGCGCAAATCTGCGCCAGGGCATCCGACAACGAAAGGTCGGGTATCGCCACGTCCATCTGAGATCGCTCCAAATTCAAGCGGTTGCCCGGCGCAGCGCGTCGAGCGTGGCAAGGGCAGCGCCGGTGTTGATCGCGGTCTCAGCCTGACCGACCCCTTCACGCAGGGTCGTAGCCCGTCCGGCCACGATCAGTCCAGCGGCCGCGTTTAATGCCACAGTGTTGCGATATGGCCCCGGAGCGCCATTAAGCAAAGCCGTCAGCGCCTGTGCGTTATGCTCCGCATCCCCGCCCTGTATGGCTTCAATCGGCGCGCGGGGCAGCCCTGCGTCGGACGCGTCGACGGTGAGCGTGGTTATGACACCGGCGTCAAGCGCCACGACCGTGTTCGGCCCGGCGACTGTCAGCTCATCCAGGCCTTGACCATGCACGACCCAGGCGCGTTCGGTGCCGAGGTCTCGTAGCGCCTCCGCCATCGGTCGTGCCCATTCCGGGGCAAACACCCCCGTCAGCTGACGGCGGACCCGGGCAGGGTTAGCCAACGGGCCTAGCAGATTAAAAATAGTGCGCGTACCCAGTTCCACCCTCGGTCCGGCGGCATGGCGCAGTGCCGCGTGGTGACGGGGCGCGAATAGAAACGCACACCCGGCGGCACGCAGGATGTCCGGTAGGCGGTCCAGCGCCACGTCGACATTCACACCCAGCGCCGTCAACACGTCGGCGCCACCGCTGCGGGATGACAGCGCCCGGTTGCCATGCTTCGCCACGGGCACGCCGCAGGCCGCGAGTACAAATGTGACCGCCGTGCTGACGTTCAGCGTCCCGGCATTGTCACCCCCGGTGCCGCACACATCGATCGCGTCCGGGGGTGCATCCACCGTCACCATGCGCGACCGCATGGCGCGGACGGCACCGGTCAGCTCGGCCACCGTTTCGCCCCGTACGCGAAGGGCCATCAGCAGACCCGCGATCTGGGCGGGCGTCGCCTCCCCAGACATGATGATGCCGAACGCGGCCTCCGCCTCATCGGCCGACAGCGTCTCGCCTTGCGCTAACCGGGCCAGGAACGCCTTCACCGCAGCCCGGCCAAACGCAAGAAGTTGCCGAGTAAAGTGTGTCCGTGTTGGGAGGCGATGCTTTCCGGATGGAACTGCACGCCGTGTACGGGGCGGGTGCGATGTTGCAAGCCCATGATGACACCATCGGCAGTGCGGGCGGTCACGTCCAATACGTTCGAGGGTCGGGTCGGGTCGATGACGAGACTATGATAGCGGGCGGCGTCGAACGGGGTGGGAAGGCCCGCGAACAGACCGATGCCATCATGGAAAACGGGACTGACCTTACCATGCATCGGCACCGTGCCACGCATGACGATGCCGCCGAACGCCTGGCCGATCGCCTGATGGCCGAGGCACACGCCCAGCAATGGTGTATCCCCGGCGTCACGGACCAGGTCGAGGCAGATGCCGGAATCATCCGGCGTCGACGGACCCGGCGACAGCACGATCGCACGCGGGCCCAGAGCCAGCGCTGCCGCGGCCGTCATGGCGTCGTTGCGCATAACCGTACACTCAACACCAAGATCGCCGAATAAGTGCATGAGGTTAAACGTAAAGCTATCGTAGTTATCAATGAGTAAGATCATAGTGCGGCGAACCGGATAGCTTCCTCGGCTGCGCGAAACAGGGCGCGGGATTTCTGCCGGGTCTCCTCGTACTCGCCAAGCGCGGTACTGTCGGCGACGACGCCGCCCCCAGCCTGAACGTACATCGTACCGTCCTTCACGATTGCGGTGCGAAGGCCGATGCACATGTCCATCGTACCGTTGGCTGCAAAATAACCGATGCAGCCGGCGTAGATGCCACGTCGGGTTGGTTCCAACGTTTCGATGATGCGCATGGCGCTGATCTTCGGCGCACCGGTCAATGTGCCGGCAGGAAAGCCGGCGATCAGGGCGTCGAGCGCATCGAGGCCCGGGCGGATCGTCCCCTCAACCGTACTGCTGATGTGCATGACGTGGCTGAAGCGTTCGACATTAAACTGCTCCGTCACGCGCACGGTACCTAGAGCCGCCACGCGGCCTACGTCGTTACGACCGAGGTCGAGTAGCATGAGGTGCTCTGCCCGCTCCTTTGGGTCAGCCAGCAATTCGGCGGCCAGGGCCTGGTCCTCCTCCCGGGTAGCGCCACGCGGGCGGGTGCCAGCCAGCGGGCGGATAGTGACGGTGTCGTCGCGTAGGCGCACCAGAATTTCGGGGCTACTGCCGACGATCTGATAGCCGCCAAAATCGAGGAAGAAAAGAAACGGCGCCGGGTTGATGCGGCGCAGTGCCCGATATAGCGCGAACGGCGGCAGAACGAACGGCACGCTGAAGCGTTGGCTGGGCACGATCTGGAACGCGTCGCCGGCCGCGATGTGTTCTTTCATCCGGTCGACGATGCCCATGAACTCGGCAGGCGTCATGTTGGACTGCGGCTCGGGCTGGGGCGGCAGCGCGATCGGGGCGATTGCGGGTGGTAAGGGCCGCAGCAACGCCTCTTCCGCTTTATCGAGAGCGGTTTGCGCCGCGTCCCATGCGGCGGACGCGGTCATACCGGGCTTCGGATACAGCGGTGCGGCCAGTGTCAGCTCATCCCGCACGTTGTCGAACACGGCAAATAGGGTGGGGCGCAACAAGATAGCGTCCGGCAGGCCGAGCGCGTCGGTATTCTTGTTCGGTAGCCGCTCCATCAGCCGCACCATGTCGTAACCCAGGTAGCCGACCAGCCCGCCCAGCATGGGAGGTAGGTGGTCGGGTAACTCCATCTGCGCCTCCGCAATCAATGCGCGGAGGCTATCAAGCGCCGGGCGAGGGTCGGGCGTAAACGCGCCGGTGTCGTGCAGGGCGTCCCGGTTCAGCGCGGACTGGCCGTCTTGGCAACGCCAGATCAGATCGGGCGCCATGCCGATGATGGAATAGCGGCTGCGTGCGGTCCCGCCCTCGATACTTTCCAGCAGGAATGCGTGCGGGCGGCCAGCGGCGAGTTTCAGATAGGCGGCAACCGGGGTTTGCAGATCGGCCACCTGCGTCCGCCACACCAGCGTACCCTGGCCCTGGTCATAGCGGGCACGAACCTGGTCCAGACCCGGGCTTTCGGCGTTCACTGTATAAAGCTATCGAGCATGGCGCGGTTGATCGTGGGCCGCGCCCGGCTGCGAACGGCACTCGCGAACGTGGCAGCCACGTCCTCGCTCAGCGACTGGTTAAGCGTCGACCGCAGTGCCCGGGCCGCAACCGGGTCGGCACCAAAGTCAGGTGCTACGATGTCAGCGACGGTCGCGACCAAGAAAGCCTCAGGTGTTTCGATCATGGTTGGCTCACCCGGGGGGAGGGCGAATACCGCCTCGGCCAATTTCTCCGTAACGGGACTGGGCGTCTTACCGTCCGGGCGGGGCACAGGGACCGTCCGCTGTACGCGGACACCCTGAATGATGGCAGCGTCGTCCAGCTTGGCGCCGGCTTTTATGGCGGCCAGCAGCTTTCCGGCCGCCACGTCTTGGCTGTGGCGACGCTGATCGGCGGCCCAATCCTCCGTCACCTCGGCCGCGATCTGGTCGTAGGGCTTCAGCTTCGGTGCCTCCGTGTCTTCGACGATCAGTGCCCAGTAAGATCCGTCGGCGCCCTCGACCAGGTGGGGCAGGTCGCCCTTGGCCTGGTTGAACGCGGCGCCGAGCAGGGTGGGGCGAAGCGCCTCAGGACCGGGCAGGGGCGCCGGCTCACCACTGCGGGTGTTGCCGGCCCGATCCAGTTCACCGGTCGCAGCCTCGGCCCCAAGATCGGCCGGGATGCTGTCGAGCGTGGGGTCAGCGGCGATCGCGTCCTCGAGCTTCGTCGTGCGGGCGTAAACGAGGTCGGTGGCGCGTTCCCGCGCGATGCGGGCGCGGATGGCGGGCTCTGCTTCCGCCAAACTGAGGTTTAGGCTGGAGACCTTGGTTACGCGAAACACCTGCCAACCCAGGCTGGACTGCACCGGTCCTACCACGTGGTCCACCGTAGCCGCGAACACCGCGGTGGCTAGTTCGGGTGCCGGGAAATCCGTGGGCAGCGCGTCGTCGAGCGCGGCTGCGGACACGTTTTTGCTTGTGGCCAGGGCCTGAATAGCCGTCCAGTCCGCGCCCGCGATCCAGGGCGTGGCGATGGCCGTGGCAACGTCACGGTCGGGGGCGATCACGACCTGAACCGAGCGATTTTCGGGGCGGACGAACTCGCTCTGGTGGGACTGGAAGTAGGCCGCGATGTCCTCCTCCGGGACGGTCACGTCGCGCAGTAGGCCTTCCGGCGACAGAACAACGATCTTGATGCGCCGGAACTCGGGCGCGCTGTAACGGGCGGCGTTATTCTCATAAAAACGCTGAAGATCGTCGGGCGTGGCGGTGGGTGGGGCCGGGGCGGCGGCGAACGCGAACTCCACATAATCGGCCGTGCGGGTTTCATGCTGATAGGCGTACAAAGCGCGGGCCGGTGTATCGGGCGCGGCTACGCCGTTCTGCACGGGCTGCATCAGCTGCTGCTGCGTAAGGTCGGCACGCATGAGCTCGAGGAAGCGAGCCTCGGTCAGGTTATTCTGCCGCATAACGCTGTTGAACTGGGTACGGTCGAACGCGCCGGTGCGGCCGCGAAATTGAGGAATGTCGTACACGGCCTTCGTCAACGCCGAGTCGGGTGTGACGAGGCCGAGCGACTTCGCCTCCTCCGCCAGTGCCGCCTGCGTCACTAGACGCTCGAGCGTCTGCCCTGCGACGGCCCGGCGTATCTCGGCCGTCGGCTCCGAACTGCCGCCGAGCGTGCGCGTGACCTGCGCCATCTGCTGGCGAAACGCGTCCTGAAACTCGCCCGGTTCGATTTGGCGCCTGCCCACGGTCGCAAGTGCCGTGTTGGAGGCAAGGTCGCGCACGGTACCCGAGATGCCCCACAGGCCGAACGAACCGATGAGCACGATAAAGAAAGCGCGGGCAGCCCAGGTGTTCAGGAACCGGCGAAAGAAATGCAGCATGCGGTCGTATTACTGGCAGCCCTAGTTTTTTGCCAGCGGGGGGTTTTGCCAGCCAGGGTGCGATACCGTAACTCCACGTCGAATCGGGGGCCGAGATGCGAGCGCTGGTGGCAGGTAACTGGAAGATGAACGGTACCCGGTTGGAGGTGGATACCTGGGCCGCCGCGGTCCGGGCCGTGCCGGCGTCGTGCGACCTGTTGGTGTGTCCGCCGTTCACCCTCATACCGGCCATGGTGGCAGCGCTTGCGGGCTCCGGCGTGGCCGTGGGTGGCCAAAACTGCCACGTGGCGGCGAATGGTGCGTTCACCGGTGAGATAAGTGTTGCGATGCTGGTGGACGTAGGAGCGACGGCGGTGATCATCGGTCATTCCGAACGCCGCGCGGCATACGCCGAGACGGATGTTTCGGTCCGGCGCAAGGCGGAGGCTGCGACCGCCGCCGGGCTGCTGCCGATCGTCTGCGTGGGGGAAACGGCGGAGCAGCGCCGGGCCGGCATGCAGGAGGCCGTCATCGGCGGGCAGCTGGATGGCAGCCTACCTGCGGGATTTGCGGGCGTAATAGCGTACGAGCCGGTATGGGCGATCGGCACCGGGCTGGTGCCGTCGTTGCAGGACGTGGCGGCGATGCATGGGTTTATACGGAGCCGAGTCGGGGCGGGGGTCCGCATTCTGTATGGCGGGTCGGTGAAGCCGGATAATGCGGTGGGGCTGCTGCATGTGCCCGACGTGGGCGGCGCGCTGGTAGGTGGGGCCAGCCTGGACGCGGCCGGATTTTTAGCCATCGCGCGGGCGACGCACTAGCGAACGCCAGTGGCGGCCGTTGTCGCGCTGCTCCGGCCGGTGAACGTGGGCGGGACCGGCATGCTCCCCAACACTGTTCTGGCAGATCGATGCTGGGCCGCCGGCCTGAGTGAAGTGCAAACCTATCTTGCGAGCGGCAATGCTGTCTTTGTCAGTGACCAGGACGAGGCCGCAGTTCGTACGGCACTCACCACGGCGCTATACGCGCATACGGGCAGATCCATCGGCATTCTGACCCGCTCGGCAGTCGAGCTGACGGACGTTGTTGTCCGAAACCCATTTGCACAAGTGCCGGCTAATCGCGTCGTCACGCTATTCGTGGATGAGGCGCTGCTTACCCGCGCCCTCGATGGTTTGGCGGGGCAGCGCGATGAACAGGTTCGGTTGGGGCTGCGCGAGTCGTTCGTCTGGTACCCGAGCGGCCAGGCGACGTCGCGTTTGCGCCTGCCGAGCCGCGAGACGGGTATGGCACGCAACATGAACACCGTGACGAAGCTTGCGGCGCTGGCCGGCGCGCTGGGCTGATGGACGGGTCCGATATCCAGCGCGGGCGGGCGGCGCTTTGCAATCCAATCCCACCCGGCTAGAAACCCGCGATGATCTACGCGCTGCTCATCGTCCACCTGTTCGTAACCCTCGCCCTGATCGGCGTCGTGCTGATCCAGCGCAGTGAGGGCGGCGGTCTTGGCATCGGTACGTCCCAGGGCATGGGCGGGTTCATGTCCGGACGGGGCACGACCAATTTGCTCACGCGCACGACGGCAGTACTGGGTACGATCTTCTTCGCGTTGTCGCTGACGCTGGCGCTGCTCAACCGTGGCGGGCCAACCGGCCGATCGATCCTGGACGTGCCGGTCACGAGCGATACCGCGCCCACTCTCGCCATTCCAAAGGGCCCGGCGGTGCCGACCAACTGAGGCATCCATGACCCGGCCAATGACACGATATGTGTTCATCACGGGGGGCGTCGTCTCGTCCCTCGGTAAAGGAATTGCGTCCGCCGCACTCGGAACGCTGCTTCAGGCGCGCGGCTACACCGTGCGGCTGAAGAAGCTGGACCCGTATTTGAACGTCGATCCGGGGACGATGAGTCCGTATCAGCACGGTGAGGTGTTCGTCACCGACGATGGTGCAGAAACAGACCTCGACCTCGGTCATTACGAGCGGTTCACCGGCGTCCATGCCCGGCAGTCGGACAACGCCACGACGGGCCGCATCTACAGCGAGGTGATCGCCAAGGAACGGCGGGGCGATTACCTGGGTGCCACCGTCCAGGTGATCCCGCACATCACCGACGCCATCAAAGAGGCTATCACCCGCGATACGGAGTCGCTGGACTTCGCGCTGATCGAGATCGGCGGCACGGTCGGTGACATCGAAAGCCTGCCGTTTCTGGAGGCCATCCGCCAGCTGGGCAACGAACTCGGCCCCAGCCACACCATGTTCGTCCACCTGACGCTGGTGCCGTGGATCCCGAGTGCGGGCGAGCTCAAGACCAAACCAACCCAGCACTCGGTGAAGGAACTGCTGAACGTCGGCATCCAACCGCAAATGCTGCTGTGCCGTTGCGACCGGCAGATCCCGGAGACGGAGCGGCGTAAGATCGCGAGCTTCTGCAACGTGCGGCAGTCGGCGGTGATCGCGGCGCTCGACGTGGACACAATCTACGCGGTGCCGATCAGCTACCATGCCGAGGGTATGGACCGCGAAGTTCTGCGCCATTTTGGCCTGCCGTTCGAAACCGCGCCGGACCTCAGCGCATGGCAGCGCATCGTCGATACGGTGCGGGCGCCGGACGGGATCGTGCGGATCGCGGTGGTGGGCAAGTACACGTCGCTGCTCGATAGCTATAAATCCTTGGCCGAGGCACTGGCGCACGGCGGCGTTGCGAACCGTGTGCAAGTGCAGCTGGATTGGGTTGATAGCCAGGTGTTCGAGACGCCCGACGCGGTGCAGCGGCTGGAGGGGGTGGATGGCATCCTGGTTCCCGGCGGCTTCGGCGCGCGGGGGACACCGGGCATGATCGCGGCGGTGCAGTTCGCCCGCGTGCGGCGCATACCATTCTTTGGCATTTGTTTCGGCATGCAGATGGCGGTGATCGAGGCCGCGCGAAACCTGGCCGGCCTGCCGGACGCGAGCAGCACGGAGTTCGGCCCGTGTGCAGAACCGGTCGTGGGCCTACTGACGGAATGGGCGCGCGGCAATGAGGTCGAGCGGCGCGAGCAGGGCGGCGATATGGGCGGCACCATGCGGTTGGGTGCGTACCCGGCGGAACTGGACGCGCATTCGTTGATCGCGGCCGAGTATGGTTCAACGGTCATTCATGAACGGCATCGTCACCGGTACGAGGTGAACGTCACGTACCGCGACCGGCTAGAGGCGCAGGGCTTGGTGTTCAGCGGCATGTCACCGGACGGCATACTGCCGGAGACGATCGAGTACGCCGGGCACCCCTGGTTTATCGGCGTGCAGTATCATCCGGAACTGAAGTCCAAGCCGCTCGATCCGCACCCGCTATTTAAGGGGTTTATCGCCGCGGCCGTGAAGCAATCCCGTCTTGTTTGAAAGCCGCGTCGTCCGGGTGCGGGATGTGGAGATCGGCAACGACTTGCCCTTCGTGCTCATCGCCGGGCCATGCCAGATCGAGAGTGAGGCGCATGCGTTCGAGATGGCGGACGCGTTACGGACCATCGCGCACGCAGCCGGGGTCGGCCTGATTTACAAGTCGAGCTTCGACAAGGCCAACCGCACCAGCGCCGGCGCGGCCCGGGGCGTGGGAATTGTCCGCGGTTTGCAAATTTTGGCGGCCGTGCGGGAGCGGTTTCAGATACCGGTCCTGACGGACGTGCATGCGCCCGAGCAATGTGACCCGGTGGCGGAGGCAGTGGACGTGCTGCAAATTCCGGCATTCCTATGCCGGCAAACGGACCTATTACTGGCCGCCGGCGAAACCGGGCGGGCGGTGAACGTGAAGAAAGGGCAGTTCCTGGCGCCTTGGGATATGGCGCACGTGGCGGCAAAGATCGCCAGCACCGGTAATGAAAGCATTCTGCTGACTGAGCGCGGGACAAGTTTTGGCTACAACACGCTGGTCAATGATTTTCGTGGGTTACCGGTGATGGCGGCCGCGGGCTACCCGGTGGTGTACGACGCCACCCATTCCGTGCAGCAGCCCGGTGGGCTTGGCGGGGCATCGGGCGGGCAGCGCGAGTTTGCACCCGTGCTGGCGCGCGCGGCACTGGCGGTGGGCGTAGCGGCGCTGTTTATCGAGTGCCATCCAGACCCGGACCATGCGCCAAGCGACGGGCCGACAATGCTGCCGCTGGCGGCCATGCCCGCCCTGATTGCACGGCTGAAGGCGCTGGATGATCTGTGCAAAGCCGCCGCCGCCATACCCCGGCCCCCCGAAGAAGAACCCGAGGACATGCCCGAATGAGCGCCATCACCGACATCGTAGCCCGCGAAGTGTTGGATAGCCGGGGCAACCCGACCGTAGAGGTGCAGATCACGCTTGAGACCGGCGTGAGCGGTAGCGCGATCGTACCGTCCGGTGCCAGCACCGGGGCGCATGAGGCGGTCGAACTGCGGGATCGCGACCCCGCCCGGTATGGCGGTAAGGGCGTGTTGCAGGCCTGCGCCAATGCGGAGGGCGAAATTTTCGACGCGATCGGCGGCATGGAGAGTAGTGAGCAGGTGAAGCTCGACACGCTCATGATCGATTTGGATGGCACGCCGAATAAGGCGCGGCTCGGGGCCAACGCGATACTGGCGGTGTCGCTGGCGCTGGCGCGGGCGACGGCGAACGAGATGGAGGTGCCGCTCTATCGCTACGTGGGCGGCGTTTTCGCGCGCACGCTGCCGGTGCCGATGATGAACATCGTCAATGGCGGGCAGCACGCCGATAACCCGATCGATATCCAGGAGTTTATGGTCCAGCCCGTCGGTGCGCTTACGTTCGCCGAGGGCTTGCGCATGGGCGCTGAGATTTTCCACGCATTGCGGGGCAAGCTGAAGGCGGCCGGATACAACACGAATGTGGGCGATGAGGGCGGGTTCGCGCCGAACCTGAAATCGGCGGATGAGGCGTTGAATTTCATTACCCAAGCCTGCGAGCAGGCGGGATACCGGCCGGGCCAGGATGTGACGTTCGCGCTGGATTGTGCCAGCACGGAATTTTATCGCGACGGCGTGTACGATTTGGCGGGTGAGGGGCGACGGTTCGATAGCGCCGGTATGGTCGCGTATTTGGCAGATCTGGTCGGCCGCTATCCGATCGCCTCGATCGAGGATGGGTGCGCCGAGGATGATTGGGATGGCTGGAAGCACCTGACGGAGGTGCTGGGGGCGAAGGTACAGTTGGTTGGCGACGATCTGTTTGTGACCAACACGGAACGGCTTCGGCGCGGCATCGAGAGTGGGACTGCGAACTCGATCCTGGTGAAAGTGAACCAGATCGGCACGTTGACGGAGACGCTGGAGGCGATCGAGGTGGCCCATCGCGCCGGATACTCTTGCGTGATGAGCCACCGGTCGGGTGAAACGGAAGACACGACGATCGCCGATTTGGCGGTGGCGACCAATTGCGGACAGATCAAGACCGGCAGTTTGGCGAGGAGCGACCGGACGGCAAAGTACAACCAGCTGCTACGGATCGAACAGTCGCTGGGGTCGTCGGCGCGGTATGCCGGGCGTAGCGTCCTGCGGTAGGCTGCGCGCATGATGCGGGTTCTGAAACGCTGGTTGATGGCGGCCGTCGCGCCCTCCGTGTTCCTGGCGCTGGTCGGGTATTTCGGGTGGCAGGCGACGCAGGGCGACCGCGGATTGCAGTCGTATGCGGTGCGTCAGGGCCAGTTGCGGACGGAGCAGGCAGAGCTGGCGCGGGTCAGCGGCGAGCGGGACGCCTGGGAGCGGCGGGCGGCGGGGCTGAAGATTCAGCGGCTGGACCGGGATACGCTGGACGAGCGGGCGCGGGCGATGCTGAATGTGGCCGACCCGGCCGATATTGTCGTGCCGTACCCTACGGGGAAAAAGCTATTTTAAGCTGGGTTCGAAGGCACAGTCGCATTCACTTGATAATCAGAGGTATTATGGCGAGGCGCGATTTCGTGATCGCGAATATTGTTTTGGAGATTACAGGTTCGTGTATCGTACTGTGATGCCTAGAGCGCGTGCGCCGACCCAGCTTCGAGCAACTGAAACGGTCGAGCGGCTAAATATCAGGCGGCTACGGTCGGGTTACGGTCTAAGTGCGGGGAAGATACGCCCATCATAATGTTTGTTCCTTCTACTTCGCAACGACGCAAAAGCACGGCTGAGGTTTGGTCGATGGGGCATCCAAGGAACCCAGTTAGATGAGCCGGCTGGCTGGTGTTGAGATGACAAAGCCCACGTCACGCGACGTGGATCGGATGCGGCCCTCCCTGCGTCAGGAGTTGCGTTCAGCAACCCAGGGCGTTCACGACCGTCTTCACCTTCATGCCGGGTTCGCGGCTGTCCAGCACGGAACCGTTCGTCCGGCGGATTATAGGAATCTCATCATCCGGTTGTATGGGTTCTACGTGCCATTCGAAGCCGCGATGGGAATGGGAATTGATCGCAGCACCTGGCTAGCGAATGATCTCGCGGCCCTGGGCGTAGCGCATTTAATCTCCGCCGTACCGAAATGCCCTCACATCCCAGACATCAACAATGCTGATCGTAGGCTCGGGGCGGGTTACGTGGCCGAGGGTTCAGCCCTGGGAGGGCGCGAACTGGCGCGCGGCCTCGACCCGATGCTCGGCATCGGCGTGACCGACGGTCGGCAGTTCTTCATCGGCCGGGGTGCCGGGACGGGCGAAGCATGGCTGTGTTATTTGACGCAACTATCTGCAGCCCCCGATACGCCGTCGGTCCGCGCAGAAATCGTCACCGGTGCCGTCGAAATGTTCGCGGCATTCGAAAAATGGCTAAATGGTTGGAGCACCGCCTCTCATGGATGATTCCAGCATCACCTTCACGCCAGGCGATTTGACGACTTGCGATCGCGAGCCGATCCACATCCCGGGCGCGATCCTGCCACACGGCGCGATGCTGGTGCTAGACCCTGCTACGTTCGAGGTTTTACAGGCGGCCGGCAACACGGAGGCCCTGTTGGGTGTCCCGCTGGCGGAACTGCTCGGGCAATCTGCGGCGGTGCTGTTCCGGCCGGACCAGATCGAGGACCTACGCCAGCTGGTGGCGGCGCTTGACCTCTTGAAGCCACGCCATTTGCTGGATCCGAAGTTGCGCGTGATCGCCGATCGGCCGCTGGACGCAAGCGTGCACCGCAGCGCCGGGTTTCTGGTTTTGGAGTTCGAAGCGGCTGACCCGAGCGACCGCTTTGCAGCCGATCCGCTCGCGGGCGTGCAGGAGATGGTTCGTGGGTTTGAGAACCAACTCTTGCTTCTTTCCTTATGTCAGATCGCCGCGGAGCGGGTGCGCGAGGTCGCCCGCTACGATCGTGTACTGGTCTATCGGTTCATGCATGACGGATCCGGCTGGGTCATCGCCGAGAGCCGGGAGCCGCACCTCGCACCGTTCCTGGACCTCCACTACCCGGCCGCCGACATCCCGCAGCAGGCCCGTGCCCTCTATGTAAAAAACTGGCTGCGGCTGATCACTCAGGTCGATTACGACGCCGCGCCGTTGGTGCCGGCTGCCAATCCGCGAACCGGGGAGCCGCTGGATATGAGTCAGGCGATCCTGCGCGACGTGTCGTCCATCCATCGCGAATACTTGCGTAACATGGGGATCGACGCATCGATGTCGATTTCGATCATTTGCGGTGGCAAGTTGTGGGGCCTGATTGCCTGTCACCACTACACCCAACGCATACTGCCACAGCACCTGCGGGCGATTTGCGAGCTGTTCGGCTCCATGTTTTCGCTACAGCTCGAAGCACGGGAGAAGGCGCAACAGTTCAACGAGCGGCTGGCCAGCCGTATGGTCTTGCAGAACCTGATGCTGAACTTGGCTACCGCCGACGACTACGCCGTGGGTCTGACCAAGGAGTCGCCCAATTTGTTGGACTACATTCACGGCGGTTCGCCCACCGCGGATGGCACCCGGCGGGGTGGCGTTGCAGTCAGCGTCAAGGGCAAGCTGACGTTTTTGGGCATCACGCCCGATAAAATCCAAATCGAAGACCTGATAGAATGGCTGAACACAAAAATGTCGACCGGCGATGGGGTCTTTTCGTGCGACCGTCTCAGCGAAATATGGCCCCCCAGTGCCGCTTTTACCCACTTGGCCTCTGGAGTGCTCGTTATCTCGGTGTCGGACGAACTGTCGGATTTTATTATCTGGTTCCGGCCCGAGCTGATTGGCACGTCCGCCTGGGCCGGCGAGCCGGTCAAGCTGGTGACAAGCGGGCCGAACGGCGATCGATTAAGCCCCCGCAAATCGTTCGAAAGGTGGCAGGAAACCGTACGAGGACGCTGCCTGCCGTGGTCGCCAGCCGACTTAGCTGCGGCATCCGACCTGCGCAGTTCCCTATTGCACGTCGTGTTGCGGCGGATCACGACGGCGACGCTGGAACGCAGGCAAGCAGCCGAGCGCGACCGACTGCTAATGGCCGAGCTGGACCATCGGGTGAAGAACACAATCGCAAATATTCAAGCCCTCGTCTTACAGACGAGCCGGAATGCAGATAGCCTGACCGGGTTCGTCAAGGGTCTCGAGGGCCGCATCCAGGCGATGGCAAAGGCGCATAACCTGCTATCGCAAAGCCGGTGGGAAAGCGTATCGATTAATAGACTGCTGCGTGAGGAGCTTCAACCTTATTTGGAAGGGAAGGCTGCTGTCAGTCTCGAAGGGGTGGACATGCAGCTGACCCCAAAATCGGCGCTTTCGCTGTCCCTCGCGATCCATGAGCTGGCGACGAATGCGGCGAAGTATGGTGCGCTGACGATCGCCACCGGACGTGTCGTCGTAGGCTGGCATCTCGGACTGGACGGTGGTGTAGACCTGTCCTGGACTGAGCGAGGCGGCCCGTTAGTCGCGCAACCCAAGCGCCGTGGCTTCGGCTCCACACTTATCGAGCGCGCGCTGTCAATGGAAACCGGCGGGCGGGCTATCGTGCACTACATGCGGTCCGGCGTGGTCTGTGAGATCTTTCTACCGCCTTCGTCGGTTACTTTCTCCGCGCCGGATTTATCGCCCGTCATAGATATCCCACAGAGTGCTGTCGCTGTTCTGGCGGATGAACCGTTGTCAGAACCATTCAGGATACTGGTGGTCGAAGACTCTTTTTTACTGATGACAATCATCCAGGAAATGCTGGAACGCCTCGGTTGGGTAACTGTTGGGCCAGCGACGCGAAAGGCTGAGGCGGTCGCGTTAGCGCACTCGGAGACGGTTGACGCAGCCCTTCTAGACATCAATCTCGACGGCGAGACGTCATGGGATGTGGCCGCTGTCCTGAAGTCCCGCAATATTCCGTTCGTGTTTACAACCGGGTATGACGTGACAAGCGTGCTTCCTGACGACTTGATCGGCAGTGCCATTATCGGAAAGCCATACTCTAGCCGGGAACTCGAACTTAAGCTGCGCGAGGTGATTACAGATGCTCGGCTTGCTGCTGACTGCAAGCTCGTCCGTTAGGCGGGGACGCCCGTCGGACTGGCCATACCTGTGCCTGAGAGGATTAGGCTGGCAACTCTCGCAACCGAGGGATGGCAGACAACATCACCACAAAGGCCTGCCCCATAAAAAGCGTCAGCGACACCATAATCGCCGCGTCTAGCCCATACGCGCTACCAACTGCGCCGCCCAATAACGCCCCAACGGGCCGTGACCCGAACGACGCCATCATCATCAGCGCCGATACCCGCCCCAGCATGGGTGCCGGCGTCACAGCCTGCCGCAGTGTGGTCTGCGCGATCGTCCACACGATCGGCCCGGCCCCGAACGCGAAAAACGCCGCGTAGGCAAGCCAGGTCGGCCCCACGATCGTCAGCGCCAGCAGGCCCGACGCCAATACCGACACGAACGGCCCGATCGCGATCAACCAGCCGAAACTGATCATCCGTGACAGCTGTCCAGCCAGGACCGAGCCTACGATCATGCCAACGCCATAGAGCCCCAGGCTCAACCCGATTTCCGCCGCGCCGAAGCCCAGGCGTTGGCTGGCGTACAGCGCCTACGTCGCCTGCAGCACGAACCAACCGAGGTTCCAGGCGACCGACGTGAGCAGGATCGAACGGATATAGACGTGGGTCCAGGCGAAGCGCGCGCCCTCCGTCAGCGCCGCCCACGGATGCGCGTGGGCAGCGGCCGGGTCTGGCGCGCCGGCGGGCAGGCCGCTCAGCAGCACGGCCGCCACGAGAGACAGCGCCGCCGCGATGCCGAACGCCCACGACGCGCTCGTCCAGGCCACCAATGCCCCGGCCAGCGGGGGCCCGGCGGCGAAGGCGACACTGCGCGCCAACTCCAGCCGGGCATTGGCGTGGGCCAGGCCCGCGCGCGGCACCAGTGACGGGACCAGTGCGGGTGCCGTCACACTGTAAACGACGGTGGCGGTGGCGGCGCAAAACCCGACAACCCCTAGGGAAAAGATCGACAATGCGCCGGCCCACGCCAACAGCGGTAGGGCGGCGAGGGCAATGGCACGCAGCACCTCCGCCACCACCATCAGGCGCCGCCGGGCCATGCGGTCCGCGAGCAGCCCGGCCGGCACGGATAGCAGAAGAAACGGCAGCGTCTGCGCGGCACCCAGCGCCCCAGCCTCCGCCGGCGTCGCACCCAGCAGCAGCGCGGCCACGATCGGCGCGGCGGCGAGGCTTACCTGTTCGGCGGATTGGGCAGCGAGGTTGGACGATATCAGGCGATGCAGCATGCAATGCAGCTACGCGCAACGGGCATGTCGCACCATCCGGTTCTTGCGCGGATCACCTTGTAGGCCGGGCACGTGGGGGCTAGGTTCGCCACGTGAAAAAGGAGCGAACCGCCATGGATGTTGCCACTGTCGACACCGCCCACGGCGCCATGGATCGCGACGTGCTGCTGAGGGCCTACGGATCAATGCTGCTAATCCGCCGGTTCGAAGAACGAGCCGGGCAGCTTTACGGAATGGGGCTGATCGGCGGGTTTTGCCACCTCTACATCGGGCAGGAAGCGGTGGTGGTGGGCATTCAGGCTGCACTCGGAGAGGGTGACCAAGTTATCAC
>JANPPS010000144.1:0-2025 GCA_031428635.1 Rhodospirillales bacterium | reverse complement strand
TGTTCGGCGAGTACGGCGGCTATGGGCCGGGCGAGCAGCGGCGCGACTTCGTCCATGTCGAGGACGTTGCGCGCGCGTTCCTGCTGGCGTTGGAGCATCCGGGCGCGGCTGGGCAGGTTTTTAACATCGGAAGCGGCCGGGATTTGAGCATCCTGCAGGTCGGCGATGAGCTGGCGGCCGCGATGTGCGTGCCCCAGCTAACGCCAGAGGTGACGGGCAAAGGGCGCGTGGGCGACATCCGGCACTGCTTCGCCGATATCAGCCACGCTTGCGCCGTACTGGGATTCGAGCCGCGGCGAAGTCTTGCTGACAGCCTGGGCGAGATGGCCGAATGGGTCGCACAACAGCAATCGGAGGACCGGGTACAGCACGCCAGGTCGGAGCTGGAACAGCGGGGTCTCGTCGCCTGATGTCGTCCGTGCTGGTGACGGGGGGCGCCGGGTTCATCGGCAGTAACCTCGCTGACCGGCTTGCGACCGCCGGGCATGACGTGCTGGTGCTGGATACGTTGGTGCGCCCGGGGGTCGAGCGAAATTTGGACTGGCTACGGCGCCGGCATCCGAACCGGTTGCAGTCGGTCGCGGCCGATGTCCGGGATGCCGAGGCCGTGGGCCGGGCGACGCAGGGCGTGTCGGCCGTGTTTCATCTCGCGGCCCAGGTGGCCGTGACCACCAGCCTGGCCGATCCGATGCTGGATTTCGACGTCAACCTGCGTGGGACAATGAACGTGCTGGAGGCGCTGCGGCACCGCCCGGCTCCGCTTATATTTGCAAGCACGAACAAGGTGTACGGCGATCTTTCTGATGTGATGCTTGAGGAGAATGGGGGTGCTTATCTCCCGATAGACCCGGCGTTGCGCGACCATGGCATAAGCGAGGACCGGCCGCTCAGCTTCTACACGCCCTATGGCTGTTCCAAGGGGGCAGCCGACCAATACGTGCTTGATTATGCGCGTGGTTTTGGCGTGCCGGCCTGCGTGCTCCGCATGAGTTGCATCTATGGCCCGCGCCAGCTGGGCACCGAGGATCAGGGTTGGCTTGCCCATTTTCTATACTGCGTACGCGCAGGGCGGCCGATCAGCATCTTTGGTAACGGCCGACAGGTGCGGGACGTGATGTATGTCGACGACGCGGTCGAGGCGTACATGAACGCGTGGGCGCGGATGGATGCCGTGACGGGTCAGGCATTCAATCTTGGTGGTGGGCCAGGCAATGCGGTGACGCTCATGCAGGTGTTGGCCGAGATCGGCGCGATTGCCGGGCGCGCGCCTGATGTGCGCTATGCGGCCTGGAGACCCGGCGACCAGCGTTATTTCGTGGCCGATACCCGGCGGGCCACGGCCATTTTGGGGCTGTCGGTGCCGGTCGGTTGGGCAGACGGGTTGCGCCGGCTAGACCATTGGATCGGCGGCGAGCGCGTGCCGGCGCGGGACGCCGCCTGATGCGGGTGGCGCTCGTCAATCCGGCCTGGAGCTTTGCCGGCAGCATCTATTTCGGTTGCCGTGAGCCGCATTTGCCGCTCGAGCTTGGCTATTGCCGGGCACTGCTGGAACGCGATGGCCACACCGTGCTTTTGCTGGACGGGCCTTTGATGGGCAGCGACAATGCCGCGCTGGCCGGGCAGGTGCGGGCGTTCGTGCCGGATATGACCGTCGTGACGACGGCGCCGAGCTACCTGTTCTGGCGCTGTGCGCCGCCTGAGTTGCGCGTGCCGCGGGCATTCCTCGACGCGCTGGACGGCGCCGGGGGCATGACGGTCGCGGTCGGCCCGCATGGTAGTTCGACACCGGCTGCGACGTTGCGCAAACTCGGAACCGACGCGGTTGTGCTCGGAGAGTGCGAGGACGTCGTGGCCGCGTTGGCGCAGGGCGGGGTGCCGGGCGTAGTCGCTGGCACGGCCGTTTTGCGAGACGGCGTGCTGGTTCAATCTGGCGGACCACAGGCCACCGTATTCACCGACACGCCGGCTTTGCACTGGCCGGAGGCGTGGATTACCGGTCACACGCACCACCACCACCGTTACGAC
>JANPPS010000143.1:0-1580 GCA_031428635.1 Rhodospirillales bacterium | reverse complement strand
CGCACGACGTGCGCCCCGGCCCGGGCCTGGTGCAGGGCGACGAGGCGATGGTGACGGCCGACAAGGCCTATGACAGCCGGGCGATGCGGGCCGCGGTCGACCAGGCCGGCGTAACGCTTCAGGAAGTCACGTTAAGCGAAGGTCTCTGTGAGACATAAAGTAGTCGGAACCTAGATGATTTCCGCCCTTCATAAGCGATCGTCGAGCCGCGGCGGCCTCCGAGTACGCGTTCGCCTGCCCGTGTTTCTTCTGTTCTTCTCTTCGATATCGGGCGCAGGCCGGAGCGGCTTCTTTTAACTCGCCTTGGACGACGCCGTGCGGGACGCCACCAAACAGCTCCAAATAGCGGGCCGGTCGTCACCGCCAAGACGGTGCTTGGACCCGCGTTTCGCAGCATCGCTGGCGGTAACGATGTGTAGTTCAAGCTGCCGAAGGTCTAATACCGAGACTCGCCTCACGTGACCTGTGCCCACTGGCGTAAGCCGATGCTCGTGACGCGCCACGGCTGATCGGCCAGCTGGTTCCAGGCGTGGCACCAGTGGTCGACGATAGCGTCGTAGGACCGGAACACCCGGTTCGAGAGCCAGTTGTTACGCATGAACTGCCAGACGTTCTCGACCGGCTTGGGCCGCAAGGCGGATCAAGGCTCCGGGCACTTAGCTGGCAGCCGCACGATGGTGATGTTGGCCGGCACATCCAGACGCTGTGACGTGTGCCAGCCGGCCTGATCGACCAGCAGCGCACAGTGCTTGGCCGGCGATACGCGGGCCGAAATCGCTTCTAAATGCAGCGCCATCGCCTCCGTGTTGCACCACGGCAGCACAAGCCCGGCGACCTCTCCCGTAGCCGGGCAGATCGCACCGAAAATGTAGGTCGATGCCGTGCGCTGATCCTGCGGGGCCGAGGGGCGCGAGCCGCGCTTGGCCCAGCGCCGGGTGATCTTGTTCTTCTGTCCGGCCCTGGCTTCGTCAGCGAACCAGACCTCTACATCGCAGGCATCAACGCCCGCCGCGCGCCCGACCGCGTCCAGACGCGCGGGGAGACTTTTTTAAAAGCGGCGATGGCGCCGACGACTTGCGAATGGTGGCGCGGGCGGGCCGACAGCCGGCGATGGCCCATCCGGCGCAGCTCGGCGCTTCGCGTCGTCTCGGCGATCACAACAGCATAGCCGTCCCACAACCATTGGCACAGGTCGAGGACGCGCCAGCGCACGACGCCATGCACATCGGGCATCGGCCCGTCCTCGATCGCGACTGCAAGCGCTTGGCGGTGCATGTCCGAGAGGATCGAGCGCGTGCCTCCGCCCTTGCGATCGATCAGGCCGTCCGGACCGTACGCGTTGAGCTTCACAACCCAGTCCCGGATGATCTGAAGCGTGACGCCGCCGATCGCCGCGGCCTCGGTCCGGTTGGCACCGTCATAAATCGCCGCCAGGGCCAGCAGCCGCCGGGTCTGACCGGCACTCTTGCTGGCGCGGGCGGCGGCACGTAGCGACGTGGCGGTGTAGTCGGTCGTCAGTCGGATCGGCATCAGAGGCCTCCTTGGCAAGGCCTCATGGAATCAGAAATGGCCGGCGTCGG
>JANPPS010000142.1:0-14374 GCA_031428635.1 Rhodospirillales bacterium | reverse complement strand
TGATACAGCCCGGCCGCGCCATGCCCGTCATGCCATTGCCGGGTGAGGCGAACCTGCCGGTGCATCGGGACACCGTCTACCTTTGCGTTGTCGACCGGGATGGTAATGCGTGCAGCTTTATCAACTCGCTGTTTATGGGGTTCGGGTCGGCTATCCTGGCGCCTGCGTCGGGCGTGATGCTGCAAAATCGTGGCCATGGTTTCCGTATCGAGCGTGGGCACCCCAACTGCATCGCGCCATTCAAGCGTCCGCTGCACACGATTATTCCGGGCATGGTGACCAAGGGTGGCCGGGCTGTAATGCCGTTCGGCGTCATGGGTGGCCATTTCCAGCCGATGGGCCAGACGCTGTTTCTGAGCAACCACTTCGAGTACGGGCTCGACATCCAACAGGCGCTCGATCTGCCGCGCGTGTTTCCCTATGCGGGGAAGGTGGAGGTCGAGCGTGGCATTCCGGCCGACGTGCTGGCGGCGCTCGCGGGGTATGGGCACCAGATCGCGCCGGTCGACCGGCCCCATGGCGGAGGCCAGGCGATTTGGATCGACCATGACCGCGGCGTCCTGATCGGCGCGTCTGACCCGCGTAAGGACGGGATGGCCCTGGGATACTAACCTAAGGCGCGTCGCCCTGGTCGGTGCTGTTTTGGCTAGGGTGACGCAGCTCTTCCCGGGTCATCGGCGTCTCCCGCCTCTCACCCTGGTCGGCGACGCTGGATCCGCCGGGAAACTCGCCGAGGTTTTCCTGTAGGATCGCTTCGTCGACGATTACGCCCGGAATCTTGTCTGGGTGCAGCATGGGGTTGTCGAGTTGGCCGGTAGCCCCCGCGCTTTCCATCCGCATCAGCGCGTCCGCCTGCTCGTAATACGCTTCAGGCCCGCCCGCCGGGGACCCATCGGTCCGCCACATGTGTTCGGCGCGGTTACGAGTCGCCAGCTTTTGGGCAGGCGATTGGTCGAGTGGGTTGTCGGACATAAGGTCAGCTCCGGTATTTGCTTTCCCTCAAGCGCGCGAGCGGCCCCGGCGTTCCCACCGGCTTCCGCGTCGTGTGGGCTGTGGCCCATTCAAACAGTACGACGGCGAGTAGTGCAGTACTGCAGGGCTGGCACGTCGATCAATCCGGTCTGATCGGTGAGGCCCACGTGGCTTTGTGTCTCCTCCGGCCACCGCAAGGGCAAGTCGCTGCTGGTGGCAGGGCCGACGCGACCCGCATCAGCCCAGCAACACCTGGGTTCCCAACGACCGTGTAACCACGGTGACCCCCTCTGGCTCGAGGAGGCCAGAGAGGTAGAGAACCTGTGAGGCTCGGGGTGACCGATGCCTATCCTAGCTCATCATCGTCGGAATGTAGCGGCGCAGGCCGAAATAGCCCTTCGTCGCGTGTGGCCAGGCAGTTTGGTCAAACGGGCGCAATACAGGGACTACGTTCGGTATCGCCGCCAAAAGGGAGCGCGCCGGGCCGACAGGCGCGTATGGTGCGACAATGGTACCGCCGGCCCAGTCACCAACCGTCGCCGGGTCGAGTACACCGGCGGACGGCACGCCATACCACGCTGCAGCCCGATCCAGCCCGTCCTTCAGCGCGTCCTGGGCAAACGCGGCTACCGGCGCTGCTACGCCCGGGACAATGCCAGGGTGGCCCGCTAGCCCCGCCACGCCGCGGACCGTGCACCGGGCTAGGTCGAGCTGCTCCGGACACAGGTCCTCATCGTGCAATAGTAGCCACACGTCGCCGGTGGGCGCCGGCGTGGGGTTGGGCAGGCGCGCGGTCGGGATGGCTGTCGCCTCCTGCAATGGCTCCGGACTTTCGTTCAACTGCCCGGCTGGATTGTGGCGACCATCCGTGAAGCGGGCGATGTTGTCGGCCCGGGCGACATAGTTTTTGCCCGCCGTGTGTATTCCGGCCACCCAGCGCCAGGACAGCGTGTTGCTGGCCGCGTCGCCATCTATCAAGTGACGTAGAAAGAACGCCGCCCCCAGCTCCCACGGTAGGCGAAGCGAGAAGATCCAGATGCTGGCGAACCACATCCGAACGTGGTTGTGCAGCCAGTTGGTCTCAACCAACTCCTGCGCCCAGTCGTCGAACCCGTCGATGCCGGTGCGCCCGTTGCAGGCGTCGTCATGCGCGCGGCGCAGACCACTTTCGGTGGCAAGGCGGTTTTCGCCATGGGGCAGGCCGGTCAGGAAGCGGTCCCATGCGGCGGGATGCGACTCGAGCCAGCCCTTGTAGTACGTGCGCCAGAACACCTCCTCCACGTACTTTTCCGCGGCCGGGCCGTGGCGTTGTTCGGCAACGAGGGCTACTTCGCGCTCCAATAGCAGGCGGTGGCGCAAATAGGGCGACAGGATCGACGCGGCCTGTTGCCGGTCTGGGCCCACGTCGGTGTTACGCCCGGCGGCATAGGCGCGGCCGAGCCGGGGTTCGACAGCGTGCAAACGCTCAAGAGCGGCGGTGCGGGTGGGGATGAATTTGCGGGAGGAGTGCATAGCGTGCATGTCGGATTGGGGCAGCGCCATGCAACCCTGCGGCGCGCCCGTCCGTTGGACGAACATTGTCGGAGACACGCCGCATGCGCCTGCCCCTTATCGCCCTGTTACTCGCCGCCACCCCCGCCTGGGCAGGGGCAGACGACCCAACGCGTGTGGGCTCTGTCAGCACAACGTTCCGGATTGTGGGCCGCAACGATAAGATCGTGGTCGACCGGTACGACGATCCGAAGGTGCCGGGTGCCAGTTGCTACGTGTCCCGCGCCGAAACGGGCGGCATTGCCGGTACGGTGGGACTGGCGACCGACCCCAGCCGGTTCAGCATCTCCTGCCGCGCGACCGGCCCCATCACCCTCCCGGCCAAGCTGCCAGACAGCGAGGTCGTGTTCGGCGCCTCTGCCAGCTGGCTATTCAAAGAAATCCGGGTGACCCGCATGTGGGACGAGCCCAAGCGGACGCTCGTCTACCTCGTGTGGTCCACGCTGGCGCTGAGCAAGGGCGGCAGTCCGTATAACAGCGTGAGCGTGATTTCGATCAACGCACCGGGGAGCTAATCACACAGCCCGGCGATGTGCGTCGCGGCTTCGGCCGGCGTTGGCAGAACCGTCCGGTCCTCCCCCGGAAATGCTTCCGCCCGCAGCCGCGTCGCGACAACGCCCGGATCGAACAAGCTGACCCGCATCGGTGCCGGACTCTCGGACGCATAGGTTTGGACGAGATGCGCCATGCCGGCCTTCGTTGCGCCGTAGATACCCCAGTAGGCACGCGGCGCTTCAACCAGGCTGTCCGACAGAAACACTGCCCGCCCGGCCGGCGCCGCGCGCAGCAACGGGTCGCATGTGCGGATCAGACGCCATGTCGCCGTTAGATTGACGCCCAGCGCGTTGTCCCAGTCACCCGGCTGGATGTGCGCCACGGGCGTGAGGCGCCCCAGCATGGCCGCCGAATGGACGAGAATGTCGAGCCGCCCAAACCGGGTTGCGATGCTGGGGCCGACCGGGTCGATGGCCGCGCTGTCCCGCAAATCCATCGGCAGCAGGGTCGCCGTGCCGCCCACCGCGCGGACGGCGTCATCGGTTTCGTCTAGCGCGCCCTGCGTCCGCGCTAGCAGCACCACGTGCACGCCGCGTCGCGCCAACTCGACCGCGACGGCCGCGCCGATCCCACGGCTGGCGCCCGTCACCAACGCGAGGCGCATCAGCGCTCCGTCAGCAGGCTGAGCTGGCGATCGGCGTTTTTGTCCATGTCCGGCAGAGGAATGGGGTACTCGCCGGTGAAACACGCATCGCAAAACTGCGGCTGGCCTGCGTCCCGCCCTGGCCGGCCCAGCGCCCGGTACAACCCATTGAGCGATACGAATGCCAGGCTGTCCGCGCCGATCAGTGCCGCCATGTCCGTGACCGTATGATTGGCGGCCAGCAGCTTGCTCCGCTCCGGCGTGTCGATGCCGTAGAAGCAGGAGTGGGTCGTGGGCGGGCTACTGATGCGCATGTGCACTTCGGCAGCACCTGCGGCCCGTACCATCTCAACGATCTTGCGACTGGTGGTACCGCGAACGATGCTGTCATCGACCAGCACGACCCGTTTGCCCGCCAGCACGGCCCGGTTCGCCGAATGCTTCAGCTTTACACCCAGGTTGCGGATCGAGTCGGTCGGCTCGATGAAGGTCCGGCCCACGTAGTGATTGCGGATGATGCCGAGTTCGAACGGGATGCCGCTTTCGGCGGAAAAGCCCATGGCGGACGGCACGCCGCTATCGGGGACAGGCACGACCACGTCGGCTTCGATCGGGCTTTCGCGGGCCAACTCCGCGCCGATGCGCTTACGGGCGTCATAGACGGACATGCCTTCTACGATCGAGTCCGGGCGGGCGAAGTAGATGTACTCGAACACGCAGAACCGGCTGCTGCCGGCGCCGAACGGCTTGATGCTGTGCACGCCCTGATCGTTGATGACGACGATTTCGCCGGGTTCGACGTCGCGGACGAACTCGGCGCCCACGATGTCGAGCGCGCAGGTCTCGCTGGCCAGCACCCAACCGCCCGTGCCGGTGTTGCCGATGCGGCCCAGAATTAGCGGACGTACGCCCATCGGGTCGCGCACGCCCATCAGTGCCGCGTTGGACAGCGCCACGAGCGAGTACGCGCCCACGACCTGCTTCAGCGCATCGATCAGCCGGTCGACGACCGTCGAGTACAGGCTGATGGCGATCAGGTGGATGAACACCTCGCTATCGGTCGTGGATTGGAACAGGCACCCGCGGCGGACCAGCGCGCGGTGCAGCGCATGGGCGTTGGTGAGGTTGCCGTTATGGGCAACGGCAAAGCCCCCGAATTCGAAATCGGCATAGAGCGGCTGTACGTTACGCAAAATCGTCTCGCCGGTCGTGGCGTAGCGATTATGACCGACGGCGTTCGTGCCCGGTAGCCGGGCCATTACCCGCGCGTCCGAAAAATTGTCACCGACCAGGCCCAGGCCGCGATGGCTGTGGAAGCGGGTACCGTCATAGCTGACGATGCCCGTTGCCTCCTGCCCGCGATGCTGTAGGGCGTGCAGCCCTAGGGCGGTGACAGCGGCGGCGTCGCTCACGCCCCAGACGCCGAACACCCCGCATTCTTCATGGAGTGTGTCGTCGTCCGCCGTGTGTTTCGGAATCATGACACCTGTTACTCCCGTGCGGCGCGTGTGCCCAGCCTAGTACCGTCGAGCGGTTTGGCCTCCGTCGCGCGCCCGGCCGGGGAGACGCGCATCAAGTCCTCTGCCCGTGCGGCCCGGCCGGCCGGCGGCGCCAGAACACCCGGACGGTAGGGCGCCGGCACATACTGGACGATCTTCGTTGCTGCCGAGTAGATCAGCGGCAACGAACGCGCCTCCAGCACTGGGGCGGGCCAGTCATCGACCTTCACCGCCAGACCAAACACGATATAGGCGCCCGCCAGCAGCACTCCACCCCGCACGAGCCCGAACAGCAGACCGAGCGTTCGGTCCAGACCGCCCAGCACCGACCCCTGGACGCGTCGGCTGACCCATCCAAACAGCAGCAGCAATAGGCCCAGCACCACGATGAACACCAGCCCGAACGCCACAGCGTCGGCGATCGCCGGTTCCTTGATGTAGGACCGCGCGATGGGCTGGACAGACGGGAACACGCCGAACGGACTGGCGATCAGCGCGGCAAACACCCAGGCGCCGACGCCTAGCACTTCCCGGACCGCGCCGCGCAGCAGGCCGATCAGGCCCGACACCGCCACGACGCCCAACACCGCGAGATCGACCCAGTTCATAAGCGCTGTCTACTTGGGGCGCTTGCCGGTGAACAGGGCAACGAGGTCGGTCAGGTGGCCGGTCTCATGCAACGTAAATCCCTCTGGCGCCGTCGCCGCCTTACCACCACGGGCCAAGCGACGGGGCAGGCAGGCACCCGAAAAGCCGAGCTTCTGCGCCTCCTTGAGCCGCGCGTCGCCCTGTGCCACTTGCCGGACCTCACCGGACAACCCGACCTCACCGAAATAGACCATGCCGGCGCTGGTCGGCGTGTCGGTTGCGGCGGACGCCAGGGCGGCGGCGACGGCCAAGTCCGCGGCAGGCTCCGTGATGCGTAGGCCGCCCGCGATGTTAAGGTACACGTCGGTGGCCGCCATGCGCAGCCCGGCCCGCGCCTCCAGCACCGCCAACAGCATACCCAGACGCCCGGCGTCCCAGCCGACCACGC
This sequence comes from Rhodospirillales bacterium, assembly GCA_031428635.1. GTDB lineage: Bacteria > Pseudomonadota > Alphaproteobacteria > Acetobacterales > Acetobacteraceae > JANPPS01. Next base: position 8,178 of record JANPPS010000142.1, on the reverse strand, counting down.
TGCGCCGGGGCGATCCGCCGGCGTTGGGGGATAGCAGCGCCTGAATTTCCACCAGCACCGGGCGGGATCCCTCCAGCCCCGCGAATACCGCCGACCCGGCGATGTTGCCGCGCCGTTCGGCCAGAAACAGCGCGGAGGGATTGGGCACCTCCGCCAGACCGCGGTCGGTCATTTCGAACACGCCGATCTCGTCCGTGGCGCCGAACCGGTTTTTCACCGCGCGCAGGATGCGGAACTGGTGGCCGCGGTCGCCTTCGAAATACAGCACCGCGTCGACCAAGTGCTCCAGCACGCGGGGGCCGGCGATCGTGCCCTCCTTCGTCACGTGCCCGACCAGCACCAGCGCGAACCCACGCGCTTTGGCCAGTCGGATAAGCTCGAAACTGGTGGCGCGGACCTGGCCCACGGTGCCGGGCGCGCTCTCGATCGTGTCGAGCCACATGGTCTGAATGCTGTCGATCACCACGAGGCCGAGGTCGCGTTCGGCTTCGAGCGTCGCCACGATGTCGCGCACGTTGATGGCCGCCGCCAATTCCATCGGGGCGTCGGCGAGGTCAAGCCGCTGGGCGCGTAGCCGGACCTGATCGATCGACTCCTCGCCCGAGATATACATCACCCGCCGCCCCTGCCGCGCGAGGGTGGCCGCCGCCTGCAGCATCAGCGTGGACTTACCGATACCGGGATCGCCGCCCACGAGCACGACGGAGGCGGGGACGAAGCCGCCGCCCAGAACGCGGTCCAACTCCGCAATGCCAACCGTCGCCCGGGGTGGCGGTGCGGCGGTGCCCTGTAGACCCACGAACGTGACCCGGCGTCCCCCGGCCTTGGCGGACGCACCGGGGCGGGGGTCGGCTGCTTCTTCGACCAGGGTGTTCCACTCACCGCACGCGTCGCATTTGCCGGCCCATTTCGGGTGGGCGGCGCCGCAGGACTGGCAGACGTAGCGGGCGGTGAATTTGGCCAATGGGTGCGAGTTCCTAGCAGGCACCTGAAATAGGTCTGGCTGGCGCAAAGGTCCACTTCGTCGACATTGCAACGTTTATGCTTGACGTGCCGCGTAACAAGGGTAAACGTGCGGGTGCCGCAACGAAAAGGACGAGCGAACCAAAAAATTCGGCCGAAGTGATGACGCGCGCGCCTTTCACAGCTTCGAGCAGTAAGCGGAGCGTGGTTGGTGCTTTTGAACGCCGCGTCCTCCAGGGATAAACGGCGTGGACTGCCGTGCAATCGGCTGGAAGCATTGGGAGGTGGTCGACCGGGTCAGTTCTCGATCCGGATCAAACAGCCATGGCATATCGGCCTTCGTGGCCGGATGGTCAGCCCAGGCTGGGGGACGTGGAACTTCTCAATTACCCCTAACGGAAAGGCCCAGACCGTGTTCAAGCGCGTTGTGCACCCGGGAAACTTCCTTCGACACAAGTTGGACGAAATCGGTCTCACGCCAACGGCGTTCGCTAGGCTGATCGCAGTGCCGCCGAACCGAGTGAGCCAGATCATCGCCGGCAAGCGCGCCATAACCGGGGACACTGCCCTTCGCTTCGGCCACTGGTTTGGTACTGATCCGCAGTTCTGGCTTAATTTACAGAGCCAATTCGATCTCGCCGTCGCCGATCAACACGTCGGTCGCATTATCCGTGCATTGCCGGTTCGGGCTACGGTGACCGCGCGATAGCGGCTTTAATCGCCCAGCGTGGTGCCCGGTCGGACCATGTCGGCGGGCACGACCCAGCGGTCGAAATCAGCGCCCGTAACGAGCCCCAGCCGTTCCGCCGCGTCCCGTAACGTCAAGTTGTCCTGCAACGCCAACTTTCCGATTTTCACGGCCGCATCGTACCCGATCTTCGGGTTCAACGCCGTCACCAGCATCAGCGACCGGGCGAGGTGCTCGGCGATGCGCTCGCGGTTCGGCTCCAGTCTATCGACCATATTGGCGGCAAAGCTGCGGGCGGCGTCGGCCAGCAGCCCGCAGCTTTGCAGCGTGTTGTGGATGATCAGCGGCTTGAACACGTTCAGCTCGAGGAAGCTTTGCGCCGCGCCGACCGTGATTGCCACGGTGTTACCCATCACCTGGGCGCACACCATCGTCAGCGCCTCGCTCTGTGTCGGGTTGGTTTTGCCGGGCATGATGCTGCTGCTCAAGCCATCGGCGGGGATGATCAACTCACCCAGACCGGATCGTGGGCCGCTGCCGAGCAGCCGGATATCGTGCGCGACCTTGTTCAGGCTAACCGCGATGACGTTTAGCTGGCCCGACAATTCGACGAACGCGTCATGTGCGCCCATGCCCTCGAACTTAATGGGGTTGGGCGTGAACGTCTGGCCAGCCAGGACTGAGAGGCGTTCGCAAAATACCCGATCGAAGTCCGGATGCCGATTGAGGCCGGTACCGACGGCCGTGCCGCCCTGGGGCACGCTACGCAGGCGGGGCAAGGTGCTGTGTAGCCGCTCGATGCCGAGCTCGACCTGCCGGGCCCACGCACCGCACTCCTGACCGAGTGTCACCGGTACGGCGTCCATCAGGTGCGTACGGCCGATCTTGATGATGTCGGACCATTCCTGGGCCCGCTGCGTGAGGCTCGTGTGCAGGATGTGCAGCGCGGGGATGAGCTGTTGTGTCACGGCCTCAACGGCTGCGATGTGCATGGCGGTCGGAAAGCTATCATTGCTGCTCTGACCGCGGTTCACGTGGTCGTTCGGGTGGATGGGCGCACGGGCACCGCGGGGCTGGCCGAGCGCTTCGTTGGCGATGCTCGCAATCACCTCGTTCGCATTCATGTTGGTCTGTGTGCCGGAGCCGGTTTGCCACACGGGCAACGGGAATTCCGCATCGCGGGACCCGGCCGCGATTTCGGCGGCGGCAGCGGCGATGGGGATAGCGAGGTCCGGCGGTAGCTCGCCCAGCACGGCATTGGCCTCCGCACTCGCCTGCTTTTGTAAGCCGACGGCGCGGATCAGGCCCGGCGGAAACCGTTCGGTGCCGATTTGAAACAGCCGACGTGCGCGCTCCGTTTGCGGCCCCCAGTGCCGGTCCTGGTCGATGTCGATCGTGCCGAGGCTGTCGGTGACGCTACGGTTCATGGTGCGAGCCCTCCGCCGAGTAAACGCTCCACGGCCCATCGGGCTGCGTCGGCCACGACAGGGTCGGGATCGTCACATAGGCGCTGAGCATGCGGCACCAGGGCCGGGTCGGCGCTGTTACCGATCGCCGTCAGCACGTTGCGGACAAAGCGGTCGCGGCCGATGCGCTTCACGGGGCCGCCTGCGAATCGCGTCCGAAACCCGGCGTCATCTAGCGCTGCAAGCTCCGCCAAGGGTGCGGCCGTGCCGGGCGCCCGTAGCGTATCATGGGCGACGTGCGCGAACCGGTTCCACGGGCAGACCGCCAGACAGTCGTCACAGCCATAGATGCGGTTACCCATGGCCGCGCGCAGTGCCACCGGGATCGGGTCGCGGTGCTCGATGGTCAGATAGCTGATGCACCGCGTCGCATCGAGCTGATATGGCGCGGGAAATGCGTCCGTGGGGCAGGCGGTCAGGCAGCGCGTGCACGTGCCGCAATGGTCGGTCTCGGCCAGGTCGGGGGGCAGATCGAGGGAGGTCATCACCTCCCCCAAAAACAGCCACGACCCATGGGCGCGACTGACGAGGTTTGTGTGCTTACCCTGCCACCCCAGGCCCGCCGCCTGCGATAGCGGCTTTTCCATTACGGGTGCCGTGTCGACGAAGACTTTGACGGCCGGGCCGTAGCGGGAAACGATAAATGCGCCCAGGTGCTTCAGCATACCCTTGACGACCTGATGGTAGTCGCGGCCCTGGGCATAGACGCTGATGGCGCCCCGATCGCGGTGGTCCAGCACGGCCAATGGGTCGTGGGTGGGGGCGTAGGACAGGCCGAGTGCAACCACAGTCCGCGCATCGGGCCACAGCGTGCGCGGATCGGCGCGTTCGGGGGCGCGGTCGGCCATCCACGCCATCTCGCCATGCCGGCCCTGGGCGAGGAAGGCGGCAAGCCGCTCCCGCATTTCTGGCCCCAGGGTCGCGGGAGCGAAACCGACGGCGTGGAAGCCAAGCGCCATCGCCTTGTCACGGATGGCGGCCTTCACGCGGGCGGGATCGTGCGCCGTGGTTCGTACCATTTGGTTGACTGTGTTCCTGCCGCGGGTGCGCGAGCCTATGGGAAATGGGGCCGGACGGCGAGTTGGCACCGATGCGCGGAGTGGTGCCCCGACGATGGCTTACTGGTCAGGCTGCTCGCCCTCCCGCATCATACGCCGCATGCGATTGCTACTCCTCCTGCTGGCCCTGGCCGGGTGCGCGCCCAGCGCCGCGGTGCCGGTGGTCGCACCCGGGTGCGCGCTGGTACAGCTCGGACAGCTATCGCTCGAAATGATTGCCGACGTCCCGGTCGTCACCGCCGAGATCAATGGGCAGCCGGTGCGCATGGTCATCGATACCGGTGCCACGTTCACCGTCGTCGCCCCCCGGACCGCTACCCGGCTCGGCCTGCAACCGACGGGCCGGCCGATCGCGATGGAGGGTGCGGGTGGGCGCGTCGCCGCGATCCCCGTCAGCCTGCCGCAGGTGCGCATTGGCGGGGCGGAACTGCAGGGCGTGCCGGCGGTCGTGGGCCGTGCGCTCGATATCGCGTCCGACGGCGTGTTCGGCGTGACGCTGCTATCGGCGTTCGAAATCGACCTCGATGTGCCACGCCGGGTCATGACGCTGTACGCGCCCCGGCGGTGCCCGACGCTTACGCCACCGTGGACCGATCCGTTCACGGAATTGCCGGCCGAGCGCTCGGCGCAGGGGCAGTTGATCGTGCCGATCGCGGTGAATGGCGTCGGGCTGCGGGCGGTGTTGGATACGGGTAACTCGCTCACGTTCGTGACCCGGCAGGCGGCACTTCGGGCAGGGTTGGGCGACTTGATCGTGGGCGCCGCACCCGTGGCGCGGGCACAGACGTTCACCGCCGGCGGGACGCAGGTGCGCCTGGTACAGTTCGACCGGTTGGACGTGGGGGGTACCGCCGTCCGCTACCCGGTATTACTCGTCGGCGACCTGCCGGAGGCGGCGGGCGACGCCTTGCTGGGCGGTGATTTCCTGACGACGCATCGAGTGTGGTTGGCGCTGGGTGCCGGTGCTGTGTTCGTAGCGCGGGAAGAACCAGGCCCGCCGTAATGTCATAGATTGTTCTCTGGAAAGCCGCTTACGACTTGGGCAAACGGACCTCGTAACATTGCTCACGAGGACTAAAATGGTCGCAGCTTTGAAATCAGGACTTGCCGTCTCCGCGGCCGTCATCCTTTGTACGGGTGGCGCGATCGCGCAGACGATCCCGAACCAGAATGCCGAGGCATTGCTGTCGCCCTTTATCGGTCTGACAAACAGCCCGGGCGTGCTGACGAGCAACCTGAACACGACCATTTCGATCAACAACAGCGCCAGCGCGGCGCAGCGGACGCAGGCAGTGATCGACAACGCGATCACGTCCGACACCGGGTCGGTCGTGGCCGACGGCCTCGGCACGAAGCTGAACAGCATCTATCAATCGGCCATCGCGGGTAACGCGGCGGTGTTGGCCGCGACGGGCAATATCGTGCAGGCGTTCCGGCAGGCGAACGGCACCAGTCAGGCCGACTCCGGCTACGGCAAGTACTTTTTTGCCAACAGCACGACAAACGGCACGACGGCATCGACGCAGACAAACCCGAACCCGAACGTGTTTGGTCAGGCCTACAACGCCGGCACGCCGCCCAACAAGTATGGCGACCCTCGGCCGTTCCAGGTTTCCCCACAGATCGTTAACTACGCGCCGCAGATTACCGGGGGTCTAGTGAATAATCCCTCATTCCCGAGCGGCCATACGACGTTTGGCTACACCCAATCGCTGCTATTTGCCTTGGCCGTGCCGGAGCGCTTTCAGGAGCAACTGACCCGCGCATCCGAGTATGGTAACAGCCGGGTCGTATTAGGCGCGCATTACGCGCTGGACCTGATTGCCGGCCGCATTCTGGCGACTAACGACGTTGTGCAGTTGCTGAATAACAACCCGTCTTATCTGAACCAGCCCATCAACGTCTTCGCGGTCGGCTCGGTCAAGACGTCTAGCGACTACGCCACCCTATTCCAGAACGCGACCACGGATTTGCGCAACACATTGCAGGCCGGGTGCGGGACCACAATCGCCGCCTGCGCCGCGTCGGGTACGCCGGACCGATTGAGCAACCCGGCGCAGAACCGCGCCGATTACACCAGTCGCCTGACGTACAGCCTGCCCGCGACGGGGGCCACGACGGCGGCCCCGGTCGTGCCGGTGGGTGCCGAGGTACTGCTGGCGTCCCGCCTTCCGTTCCTGACCGCCGCCCAGCGTCGCGACGTACTGGCGACAACGGAGCTGCCGTCCGGCGCCGCGCTCGACAACGGCTCCGGGTATGCGCGACTGGACCTGTACAAGGCCGGGTCCGGCTACGGCGCTTTCGCGGCCAACACGACCATCGCGCAAAATGCGTCGCTGGGCGGATTTAATGCGGCCGCAACATTCGATAACGATATCTCGGGCGCGGGCGGATTGACGCATACCGGCACGGGCGCGCTGACGCTTGCGGGCAATAATACGTTCACGGGTGGTATTGTCGTCACCGGCGGTACCGTTATCGCCGCATCGAAAAACGCGCTGGCCGCCGGTGACGTGACGCTCAATGGCGGTACGCTGGCACTCACGGCGCCGGTCACGACGATTATCGGTAGCTTCACCGCTGATCTTACCAGCCGCCTCGAGTTCGACGTCGCCGGCGGCTTCGGCAATGAGACGCTTACGGTCGGCGGCCAGTTCTCGGATTTAGGTAAGCTTGTGATCAACTTCCTGAATGGCCTGAACCTAGACAGCCCAGACGTCATTACGATTACGGCAGCTAATTTTGCCTATGATCCAAGCATGCTGGAGATCGACGGTATTACGAGCCTCTATAGCGTGACCCGGGCGCAGACGGCCACAGGCCTGGTGCTAACAATTACGGCGGTGCCGGAGCCGGCGAGCCTGGCGCTGATGCTGGCCGGGCTAGTTGGCGGCGGAATCGGGCGCCGCCGCATGCGGGCCTAACCCAACCGAACCGGCCCGATTTTATTCGGGCCGGTTTACCCCCGGCCGCGATACGCTGGCACGCCCTGATCGGGCACCCACACATCGGCCGGCGGCGCACCGGTTTGCCAGAACACGTCGATCGGTATGCCGCCCCGCGGATACCAGTACGCCCCCAGCCGCAGCCAACGCGGGGCCAGCAGATCGACCAGCCGCTCGGCAATGTGCATCGAACACGCCTCATGGAACGCGCCATGGTTGCGGAAGCTGGCCATGAACAGCTTTAGCGACTTGCTCTCCACGATCCACTCATCGGCCACATAGTCGATGACGATGTGCGCGAAGTCGGGCTGACCCGTTAGCGGACAGAGCGACGTGAACTCCGGGCAGGTGAACCGGATCATATAATCGGCTTTTGGGTGGGGGTTCTTGACCCGCTCCATCAGCGCCTCGTCGGGGGAGGATGGCACGCTCGTCGGGGTGCCGAGTTGGCTGAGCTGACTGTAGTCGGTGGTCATGATCGATCTTCTTTCGCCGCTGTGGCCGCCGTCGTGTCTGCCCCCGTATTGGTCCCCGTGTCGGCCCAGGCGGCGCGTACCGCCTGCACATGGGCCTGCGCCTGCCCGGCGGTGATGGCGGCAGCAAGGGCCTGCATGAGCGACTGATAATAAGTCAGGTTATGGGTTGTGAGCAGGATCGGTCCCAACATCTCATCAGCGCGAAACAAATGATGCACATACGCCCGGCTGTGCCGCGTGCAAGTGAGGCAGCGGCATGACGGGTCGATCGGGGTGTCGTCGTCGATATGACGCGCGTTACGCATGTTCAGAATGCCACGCGACGTGAACGCCCGGCCCGTCCGCCCGGCCCGCGTCGGCATGACGCAGTCGAACATGTCGATACCGCGCATCACGGCACCGAGCAGATCGCCCGGCGTCCCCACGCCCATCAGGTACCGTGGCCGGTCCGCCGGTAGATGCGGCACGGTCGCGTCCAGTACTTCCAGCATCATCGCCTGGCCCTCACCGACCGCGAGGCCGCCCACGGCATAGCCCTCGAACCCGATCGCCAGCAGATCTGCGACCGATCGGGCGCGCAGG
>JANPPS010000141.1:0-7309 GCA_031428635.1 Rhodospirillales bacterium | reverse complement strand
ATGGTTTTCCGACGTGCCATGCAGCAGGAAATGCGCGAACGACCACAACGCCGGCGCGGCCATCAGCAGCCCGAGCGCGCCCCCAATCCCGATCCGCCCCGCCAATCGCCACGGGGCCGGGTCCGTACAGACCCGCGCGATCGCCCAGGCCAGGGCCAGCAGGCCGTCCAGATACGCCGTCTCCGGAAAGCCGGCCGTGATCGAGAACAGCACCGCCACCGCCAGAATCGCGACGCCGCCGGTGCGCGCACGCTCGATACCCAGTACAAACAGCGGCAGAAACGCAATCGGCATCATCGGGCCGTGCTGTAACGTCGCGAACGTACCAGCCATGCCGTATAGCGCACCACCCAGCAGCGCCATGCCGCGCGACAACCGCAACTGACGCAGCAGGGCGTACGTCGACAGCCCCGCCACCATCTGCATCGCTAGGCGGAGTAGTAACGGCCCCTGCCCGAAATGCAGCAGCAGCACGAACGGTAGAAATAGCGCGGACGCCTGCATCTCACCCGCCAGCGGCATGCCGATGCCCGAATACGGGTTCCACCACGGCACCCGCCCCGCCAGCCATTGCTCGGCGGCCAGGTGCCCGAGCGCCTGCGTGGTCACGCCCGCATTCAGATCGAGGTTACCGAGCCCCGGCAGCCAGCCCGGCCGGCCGTGTAGCATCAGGTAGCTGGTCAGATCCATCGGGTCCTGCGACAGCCCGAATAGCACCGGCCACGCCAGCACGACCGGCAGCAGGATCAAAAGCAATGCTGGTAACGGGGCCGAGTATTTCATCGGGCCAGCAACAACCCAGGTTCGGCAAAATATAGAAAGTCGAGGCCAGTGCGCAGAAAGCATTCCACCGCCTCGGCCGGGGTCTGCACGATCGGCTCCTGATCGTTGAAACTTGTGTTCAGCAGTATTGGCACGTCGGTGATATCGGCAAATGCTGTCAGCAGGTCATGCAGGCCGGGCGTCAACTCGCGATGGACGGTCTGCACGCGGGCGGTGCCGTCGCGATGGATCACGGCTGGAATATGCGGAGCCATGCCGTCCCGCACGGCGATCGCGTGCGACATGGTGGGCGATTGGAAGCCTGGCGGGCAGTGGAACCAGTCCTGCACGTCCTCGGCCAGGATCATGGGCGCCAGCGGGCGGAACGGGGCGCGGTGTTTGATCGTCGCGTTGATGCGGTCGCGGACGCGGGCGTCGCGCGGATCCGCGAGGATGCTGCGATGGCCCAGTGCCCGGCGTCCGCTCTCGGCCCCGCCCTCGAACCGCGCACCGATCTGACCGGACGCAAGGCGAGTAGCCACGTCGGCGGGCGTGGCCGACACAGGCTCCAACCGCCGGGCGCGGCAGGCGGCAATAAAGTCGAACACGGGCGCCGCCGGGCCGGAGGCAAAGGGCATGAACCGGGGCCGGGGCGCCGGCACGCCCAGGGTCACGTGGCGTAGAAGTTGCGCGACACCGATGCTGAGCCCGCCATCGTAGGGGGCGGGCGGCACGAACACGCGCTCCAGCCACGGAAACCAGCCCTGTACCTGGCCCACGATCTGGCAGTTCAGGAACAACCCACCAGACAGGCACAACGCGCGTATGTCCGGCGTCACCACTTGCCGGAGCTGCGCATGCACCGTCGCTGCCGCTTGAGCCTGTAGGGCGGCGGCAAGATCGAACCGATCCTGTTCGGTTTTCATGGCGCGGCGTAGGCCCGCTATCTGCTGGGCCAGCCCGTCCCGGCCCGCATCGGCCTCCAGGACAGGTTGGGTCGACCACAGCCAGGCCGGCTGCAGCGCGGCGCGGAACCGGGCCGGGTCACCGTACGCGGCCATGGCCATAACGGTCCCTTCCTCACCGAAACGCAGATCGAGCACCTGGGTACCCACGCGCGCAAAAGCCCCGGCGGCCGTCATATCGGGGGCGAACGGAAGCCGCGTCAGCCGAAGCGGCTCCGCCGTGCAGCGATAGGCGGCGCCGTAAATCAACTCACGCGCGCCGTCGGTGGCAAAATCGTACCCGCCGCCATCGAGGCTTACGCTCAGCGCGTCGTCGAACGGCGATGACAGGAACGCGTTACCGGCATGGCACTGGTGGTGGCCCAGTATCGCCAACCGCACATCGGGCCGTAGTGCCACGGTGACAAATGCGCGTAGCCGGTCGCGGTAGCGGTCGAGCGTGCCGAGGTGCGTGAGCCCGGCCTGAACAACCTCCAACTGCAGGTCCTGCGTGACCGCGAGTGCGGTTAGCAATTCGTCCGATAGCGCATCTGGCGCCGCAGCCGCCGTCCTGGCCCGGGCGATGTGCCAGAAAAGCGGGGCCAGCAGGTCGCCCTCCACCACGCCGATCGCCGCCACTCCGTCGAGTGCCGTGCCGGGCATGAGGTCGAGGAAGCCGAGCAACGGCGACTGGCGCTCCATCTTTTGCCGCGTGAACCGCTCGAGTTCGACATGATGCAGGCTGTGATCGTCCAGCCTAGCAAACGAGGCGTCGTGGAACGGATCATTGAAGCCCAACGCCGCATTCATGCGCGCAGCCGCCGTAGTTCCGCCCAGTGCCACAGTGCCAGCACCGGGGCACCGATCAACAGATCGCGCCCGCGGCGTAGCAGCGATACGGATAGCGCAAGCTCTGGTCCGACGCCGAAGATGGTGCCGAGTGCGACGTAGCCTGCCTCCTGCACCCCTGCGGCGCCGGGCACGATAAACGCGGCGGCGATGACCGCGTCGAGCAGCGCCTCGAGCGCCAGGATCGGCAACACGTCGCCGTGCCAGCCGAGCAGGCGCAGGCTGATCCACGTGCCGACGCCGGTGATGAACCAGCCCGACAGGTGGATGGCGACCGCCACACTGAGCCGGACGCGATGGGTACTAAGGCGGGCAAGCTCGTCCGGCATGGCGGCGAACCCGTCGGCCGCGCCGAACCATGCGCCCAGCAATCGCGCACCCACGGCACGAAGGCCGCGGCTGATCGGACGCCGTAGTACCACCACCACCACGGCACCCATCACGACGGTGGCGATACCGAGCCCGATCGGCCGTGCCAATGCCGCATCTGGCAGGCGCCAAAGTAAAACGGCCAGGCCAAACAGCGCGAATAGCAGCTGGGCGAAAATTTCCGCCCCCACGTCGATTACCGTGCCGGCGGCAGCGAGCGGCCATCGCACGCCTTGGATCGTGAGCGCCCTGGCGCCCAGCACGTAGCCACCGACGGGCGAAAACGGCAGGCATGTCGTGGCCGCGTCTCGCACCGCGCGCCCACGTAGCAGCACGCCATAGCTGGGACCCGGCAATGCCCAAGCCCAGGCCGCTGCCAGCACCGCCATCGTCAGCACGCCCCAGGCGAGCAGCAGCGCCACGCCCCCTACCCCCACGCCGGCAATGGTCTGCAGCACGGCACCCGCGTCGAACCACACGACCAACACCGCCGCGGCCGCCACGCCTGCCAGCGCCAGCACCACCGAGAGTTGTTTCATTCCGTTCCCCGCCTTGGCCGTGCCCACTACACCAGCACGCCCGGACCAGGCTATAGACGACGCCCGCCCGGGAGAAACCGCGTTGTCCGACCCCACGCCGCCCTTCGTTCGCATCCCGCCATTCCGCCGATCGAGTGTCGCGGATGCCGAGTCCGGGAGTCGGTCCGTACCCGCGGTTGAGGATGCTTCGGCGGCGCCGTCCGTACTGGCGGTAGCATCGCCCCCTGCGGCCGCAAACGGGCCGCGCGTAGTAGCCACAGCCATCACGGCGGACGGAATACCCGCCCAGAGTCCTGGCCACGTCACAGCGGGCGTGCCGGCAGACGCCGAACTAACTCTGCTGCCCGATCCCGCGCAGACCCGGCCCGCCGACACCGACACCGACAACATCGTGCAACGGACCTCACCGGTGCCGGCCCCAGTTGATCCGACGTCCATGCCGATGGCCGCGAAAAAGACTTCGTTTCTAAAACGCATGCTAACGTGGACCGACCCGTCAGACCCGCCGCGGCACCGGTCCCGACAGTCGCCGGGCACGGACGTCGTGGTCGCGACCGGCGCGGTCGAGCCCCCGGCCTATACGCTGGTCACGGGCGCCACTGGGTTCGTAGGCTCGGCCGTCGCGCGTGCCCTGGCGGCAGAGGGGCACACACTTCGCCTGCTGGTCCGGCCCGGCGCCGATCGCGGTAACATCGACGGGCTAGAAGCCGATATCGCGGAGGGCGACCTCACGGATGCTGCCTCCCTTGCCGCCGCACTGGTGGGCTGCCGCTTCCTCGTTCACGTCGCGGCCGACTACCGGCTATGGGTCCCCAATCCGGGGGCGATGCAGGCCACCAACGTCGACGGCACCCGCGCGTTGTTGCTGGCTGCGCGTGACGCCGGTGTAGAGCGGATCGTTTATTGCAGCAGCGTCGCGGCCCTGGGGCTGGTGGGTGATGGCACGCCAGGTACCGAGGATACGCCGGTCGAGCGGGCAAAGATCATCGGCGCGTACAAGCAGTCGAAATACGACGCCGAAATGCTCGTGCGGGCAATGGCGGCCGACGGCGTTCCGGTCGTGATCGTGGCACCCAGCGCACCTGTGGGCCCCCGCGACCGTAAGCCCACGCCGACGGGCAGGATGATCCTGGACGCAGCCGCCGGACGCATGCCGGCCTATGTCGATACCGGTCTTAACATCGTGCACGTTGACGACGTCGCACGCGGCCATGTGCTGGCGCTACAGCACGGCCAGATCGGCGAGACCTATATTTTGGGTGGTGAGGACCTGGGCATGGCGCATCTATTGGCGATAATCGACGATGCGGTGGGCCGCCCACCGCGCAAGCGCAGAAAGCTTAGCACCAGCCTGCTGACACCCGTCGCGATCGGGTCCGAGCTTAAGGCGCGCATGTTCCGGACTGAGCCGCGCGTAACGCGGGAGATGCTGGCGATGGCGGATAAGCAGATGTTCTTCAGCTCCGCCAAGGCCACCGACGCGCTGGGCTACTCCGCCCGGCCGGCCCGGCAGGCTGTGGCCGATGCCATCGCCTGGTTCCGGCAGGCCGGGATGCTGGAGAATTGAGCGAGACGTTGATCGCGTCCAAGGACCGAACGGGCGAGAATTTTCCCGTCGGATCGATCCTGATCGACCGGCGCCTGCGTCCGCACGTGCATGCGTTCTACGCGTTCGCCCGCCACGGCGATGACATTGCCGACAGCAGCGTCTTACGCCCGGCCGATAAGCTGGCCCGGCTGGATCTAATGGAAAGCGTGCTACTCGGCCATATCGACGCGGGATCGGACACGGCGGTTGCGTTGCGAAACAGCCTGCGGGCCACTTGTGTCACCCCCCACCACGCTCAGGACCTGCTGGCCGCATTCCGGCAGGATGCGACCCAGTCCCGCTATGACAGCTGGGATGCGCTATTGGACTACTGCCGTTTGTCGGCGATGCCCGTAGGCCGCTACGTCCTGGACTTGCATGCCGAGGACCCGGCCACCCACACGCCGTCCGATCCGCTCTGTGCCGCATTGCAGGTGCTGAACCATTTGCAGGACGGGACCAAGGATCTGTTGGCACTCGACCGCTGCTATCTGCCGGCCGATTTGCTGGCGGGCGCCGGGGCGAGCGTGCCGGATTTGCTCGCACCCATGGGCTCGCTTGGATTGCGACGCGTGTGGGACGCGCTGCTGGACCGCGTCGACGCCCTGCACGCCGCCGCCGCCGCCCTGCCGCGCATGGTGCACAGCCGGCGTTTGCGGTTGGAGGTTGGAGTGATACTCGGCCTGTCGCAGCGCCTGGCCGCGCGGCTTCGGCGTCAGGATCCGGTGGCCATGCGGGTCAAGCTACGGCCGGCCGACGTGGCCGGGGCCGTGCTGGGCGCGGCGCGGTTCGTATGAGCATGGCGACTGTGGCAGACGCTGACCGGGTCGCGGTCGAAGACATCGTCCAGCGCGCCGGCACGTCGTTCTATCGTGGCATGCGCGTGCTACCGCCCGACCGGCGGACGGCGATGTATGCGATCTACGCGTTCTGTCGCCTGGTGGACGACGTGGCGGACGAGCCCGCGCCGCTGCCGGATAAACTGCGGGACCTGGCCGCCTGGCGTGACCGGATCGGCGCGGTGTTCGACGGCCACGGCGCCGATCCGGTCACGCGCGTACTGGTTGTAGCGACCCGCGACTACCACTTGCGGCAGGACGACTTCTTGGCGGTGATCGACGGAATGCAGATGGATGCGGATACGGTGATCGTGGCGCCGGACCTGGCGACGCTCGATCTGTACTGCGACCGGGTGGCCGCCGCCGTGGGGCGGCTATCGGTGCGGGCGTTCGGCGATGGCTCGGCCGACGCAGACCGGGTCGCGTGGCACCTGGGTCGCGCGTTGCAGCACACGAACATCCTGCGTGACGTGGCCGAGGATGCGGGGCGTGGCCGATTATACCTGCCCGCCGAGTGGCTGGCCGACGCCGGGGTGCCGCCCGACCCGGAGCAGGCACTCGCCCATCCCGGGTTGTCAGCCGTCTGTGCCCGGATGGCCGCCGCCGCCCATGCCCATTTTCGGGACGCCCATCGCGCCATGGCCGCCTGCGACCGCCGCGCCATGCGACCCGCGCGCCTGATGGGTGCCACGTACGACGCGCTACTGGCCCGGCTGGAACGACGGGGCTGGGTCCGGCTGGAGCAACCCGTGCGGCTGCCGAAATGGCAGAAGCTCGCGATCGCCGCCCGGCATTTGCTGTGAACCATGTGCATGTCTTGGGCGCGGGCGTCGCAGGCCTGTCCGCCGCCGTCTCGCTGGTGCAGGCGGGCGTAACCGTCACGCTGTATGATAGCAGCCCGGCGGCCGGCGGACGCTGCCGGTCCTATTTCGACCGGGAGCTCGGTGTTCGGCTCGATAACGGCAACCATCTTGTGCTGTCGGGAAATCGCGACGCGTTCTGGTTTCTGGACGTGATCGGCGCCCGCGACACCATGGTGGGCCCGGCCGAGCCGGTGTTTCCGTTCATGGATCTGGCAACCGGCGAGCGCTGGACCGTACGGCCCAATCGCGGCCGCCTACCGTGGTGGGTGCTGGTGCCCAGCCGGCGCGTGCCCGGTGCGCGCCTGTCCGACTTCATGGCGGCCGCCCGCATGTCCAAGGCGGGTCCGGACACAACGGTGGCGCAGGCCCTGCCCCAGGGTGAATTGTACCGCCGCCTGCTGGAGCCACTGGCGATCGCCGCCCTCAACACGCCCCTCGCCACTGCCAGCGCCCGGCTGATGGGCGCCGTCATGGATGAAAGCCTGTCGCGCGGCGGGGTCGCATGTCGCCCGATGGTGCCGCGGCAGGGCCTGTCCGAAAGTTTCGTGGATCCGGC
>JANPPS010000140.1:0-4691 GCA_031428635.1 Rhodospirillales bacterium | reverse complement strand
CCCCGGTTCGATCGGACGAGATGCGGTTTGTGGTTCGACCCGCGCGGCCGGCCGCGCGAAATAGCGGCGCGCCGCGGCCAGTCGTAATCGTTGGAGCGGCCCAGCATTGCCCCACCGTAGACGCCGAATAGCGACGCGGCCGTGATAGGCATCGAACTGGTAATGCGACGGTGCGGCCGCCACCCCACCCCGATGCAACAGGATTTTCGTCGCCGTCGCGGCCGTGGCACCGGCACAGAGCTGGACGCCCGCCGCCGTCGATGGCCCCCGCCGTGCGGCAAGATCAATCCGTGCCGCGTCAGCCAGATAGGAACGGTGTAGTCCGGCCGGAGCCAAACCCAGCAAGAACCTCAAATACTGTTCGCCCTCCGGCTGCCCATCGAGACGAAAATATTGTTCAAACGTCATCTTCCCGGGCATGAATGCGATGAAGCCCACCCCCATACCGATCGGGGCCGCCGTCAGCGCCGGGATACCGCGCTCATACGCCCGGGCGAACACACGCCGCCGTATGTCCAAGGCGAAGAAGTCGAATCCGTCTATAAATAAGTCAGCATCGTCGAGGAATGTATCGATGGTGTCGTTTTTAACGCCGTCGGCAAGTAGCCGGAGATCCAGCTCGGGATTTATAGCCCGCGCCATCTCGGCCATCGTATCGAGCTTCGGACGGCCGATGCTGTCCATTGTGGCCCCGGCCTGCCGGTTGAAGTTGGCGAGGTCGAACGTGTCGAACTCAGCCAACGTAAACGCGCCGATACCAAGCCGAGCCAGGGTTAGAAGATGAATACCACCAACCCCACCCAGTCCGGCGATGGCAACCCGGCGAGTCCGGAGCGCTTGCTGCTCCGGTACCGTGACCCAACCGAGATTGCGATCGAACGCCGTATCGTAATCAAATCTATCGCTCATGGAGCAAGACTAAGAAAAAGGGCGGCGTTTATCAACGCCGCCCCCTAAGTGTTCTAATCGCGCCGTGCTTAGGCGCGAGCGCGCCGGCGTAGTAGACCGACCGCACCAAGCCCGGCCGAAAGAACCAATAGCGAGGCTGGCTCCGGGATCGGGGTGAAGAAGTTCGCCTGACCGCCACCACCGTTGATTGTAAACGAGTTTCCATCGGCCGCTGTTGAGATGGCCGAGAACGTGTTCGTGAACGCTGTCGTGATGTCGAGGTAGAAAGGCTTGGGCGCGACGAAGAAAGCCTGCTCACCGAAAACCGGCGTGAATGCAACTACTGCGGAGGCCCCCGGGATCAGGCCGCTGGGAGTAGCATTTGTAAACACGTTCCCGTTGATCAACGAACCTGTAGACAGAAGGGTCGGGTTGGTTATCCCGGAGGTGGTCTGGCCGTTAGAATTGAAACTCACCGTACCCGTCTGGTTGAAGCCATAGAGAGAAAATGTGACGTTGTTTAACTTTCCATTAGACGATCCGTCGAGGGCGGAAGCATTCTGCGTGCCTGTCCCGGAGAATTGGAAATAGAGGCCGTACCCCCCATTAGTATTCAGCCCGGTCGGGTTCACGGACGCCGTTTGGTTCTGGAACGACGTTATCGGCAGAAACCCAACATCGGTGAAGTTACGCGCGGTGGTTGGCGTGCCGCTGGTGAAAGTGATGGTCGAAAAGTCCGACACGACGATGTTGTCGGCCGTGAACTGAGTGCCATTGAGCGGCACCGCAGCGGGATTAAGAGTGAAGCTCGGGAACGTCGCCGCCGAAGCCGCTGAGACCGGCAGTGCCAACAACGCCATAAATAGAACCGAACTGCCACCAGCTCGCACTTGAGACAAAGGACCCACCGTACCACTCCTATCGGGAAATACCCGTATTATGAAATGATAGCCGATTGTTGGCTCCATGGCCCATGACAAGTCTGTGATAAACCTAACCGTTGGGCGACGGTGGCCTGCCAGGACGGCGAACCAGCTCACGCACTGCGCGACAAACGCAAGCGCGTGGTAATCAGAGACTGACGGCGGCCGCATCGGGCAACGCGGCCGCACCAGCGAAAGTGCTGTACCTAAAAGCCCACCTGATCCCCCCCCTTCAACGCCAGCATCGCCCGCGCCTCCGCCGGAGTCGCGATCGTCATTCCCAGCCCCTCAATAATCTGTCGCACCAGCCGCACCTGCACCGCGCTCGATGTCGCCAACTGGCCCGGCCCGGCCCACAGGCTGTCCTCTAGCCCCACGCGGACATTTCCGCCCATGGACGCTGCCATCGCCGCCACCCGAAGCTGGGCCGATCCGGCGCCCAACACGGACCATTGGTATTGGTCGCCGAACAGCCGGTCCGCCGTGCGGCGCATATGGGCTACGTCCTCGGGGTGCGTGCCGATACCGCCCAGGATGCCGAACACGGTCTGAATAAACAGCGGCGCTTTTACCAATCCGCGGTCCAGAAAGTGCTTTAAATTGTATAGATGTGACGTGTCGTAGCACTCGAACTCGAACCGCGTGCCGTTACCGGCGCACGTTGTCAGAATGTACTCGATATCGGCAAAGCTGTTGCGGAACACCAGGTCGCGCGTGGCCTCCAGCGCCGGACGCTCCCAATCGTGCTTAAACTCCTTGTACCGATCCAGCAGGTGAAACAGCGCAAAGTTCATGCTGCCCATGTTTAGGCTCGCGACCTCGGGCCGTAGTTCGGCGGCCGGACGGGCGCGGTCGACGACGGACATGAATGGGCTGCCGCCGCTGGTGATGTTGATGACGGCATCCGTCTGCTGGCGAATGCGCGGCAGAAATTGGCGGAACGCCTCGGGAGTCTGATCAGGCTTGCCAGACACCGGGTCGCGGGCGTGCAGGTGGATGATCGCGGCGCCCGCCTCGGCCGCACCGACCGCGTCGGCCGTGATCTGGTCGGGCGTGATCGGCAGGTATGGGGACATGCTGGGCGTGTGGATCGCACCCGTGCAGGCGACGGTGATGATGACCGGGTTGCGCGCCATTATGGCACCATCACGGTGCTGCCGGTGGTACGACCGGCTTCCAGATCGCGGTGCACCTGCTGCGCCTCCGCCAGTTTATAGCGCTGTCCGATATGCGCCGTCATCGCGCCCGACGCCAGGAAGCCGAGTACCGCCCCGGCGCTGAGCAGCAAGTCCTCACGCGTGGCGGTGTAGTTACCCAGGCTGGGGCGGGTGACATATAGCGACCCGCGGCGTCCCAGATCGCCGGTATCGAACGGTGGCACCGGCCCGGTCGTGTTGCCGAACGTCACCATCGTGCCGCGCGGCGCCAACATATCGAGCGACTGCGCCCACGTGTCCCGCCCCACGCTGTCGAACACGGCGGGCAGCATGCGGCCGCCCGTGATTTCCCGCACACGGGCCACAACGTCATCCGTCCGACGATCGAGCACGGTATGATAGCCGTTTGCCATCGCCATCGCGCATTTTTCGGCGCCGGCCGCAACGCCGATCAGGTGAATGCCGCGGTGCCGCGCCCACTGCCCGGCGAACAGCCCGATCCCGCCAGCGGCTGCGTACATCAGGGCGTAGTCGCCAGCCTTCAGATGGACGCACCGGTCGAGCAGATATTCGACCGTCATACCCTTCAACATCGACGCGGCCGCAACCTCATCCGTCACGCCATCCGGGATCGCGACCAGCCGGTCGGCCATGAAGTTGCGGCGCTCAGCATACGATCCGGGCGCGCCACCGGCATAGGCGACGCGGGCGCCGGGCTGCCATAGGGTGACGCCGGGTCCCACGGCCTCGACGATCCCCGCACCCTCCGTCCCGTTACCCATCGGCAGCGGTATCGGGTACAGGCCGATGCGGTGGTAAACGTCGATGTAGTTCACGCCGATGGCGGTCTGACGGAGCTGGACTTCGCCGGGACCGGGGGCGGGCAGGTCGATCGTTTCGAGGTGCATGGTCTCAGGCCCGCCGGGAGCCTGGATGCGGATGGCGCGTGTTTGCATGTTTCTTCCCCTGTTTGACGGTAGTTTCTGCCGGGGCGTGGGGAAGGGCAAGGTCCTGGTAGCGACGGACGGATTTGAACCGCCGACCAAGAGATTATGATTCTCCTGCTCTACCGCTGAGCTACGTCGCCAGGGCCAGTCCCGGCATATGACGGATTGCTGGGGTCGCGTCAATTTGGCGAAGCTGGCTCGATGAAACTGACGGGGCGACGGATGGCGGGCGCGATTGAGCCGGGGCCGGTCACGATGACACCCGAACCCGGCGAGCATCACTATGATCCGCCCGGCACCGTGCCTGCCGGCATGATCGCCGCAGTGCTAACCAGCGTGATGGGCCGCACTCGTTGCCGATGGCCAGGGCGGGGTACACAACGCGGGAACTCAAGACGAAAATTATGCGGCCTGTGGGTGACCGGCAAGTTGTGGTGCCGATGGAACGGCACGCTGTGCACCTTGGCCGGAAGCCGGCGGTGACGGAGGCCCGGTTGGTGAACGCGACAGACAAACTTTATGTGACGGCGAGTAAAATGTGCCAGACGTCTATATTGGCCCAAGTGCCCATCTCGCGGCTCGATGGTAAGTCCCCGAACCTAGGCGGGCTCTGATTACTGAAAAGACTACGCGTTTTCAGCAGTGGCGGTCAGCGCTGGCCAAATAGCATCGTCAGCCTCTAGAGCACGTTTCGCCCGTGCCGAGTCGAAAGGGGATTTCCTCCGACGCGGCGGAGTCTGCTTGAAGATGCGTGCTGGCAGGGAGGCCAGCTTGCA
>JANPPS010000139.1:0-1950 GCA_031428635.1 Rhodospirillales bacterium | reverse complement strand
ATCATCGTGGCCACCACGAACGGCGTACCGATGGCCTATGCCACGGGTCTGCCCGGCTTTATCGGCTTTCCGCAGCTGGTCGCGCCCGTGCAGGCGTCGAATGTCGGCATGATCGGCATTCGCTCCGTCGACCAGGCGGAGCGGAAGGCGATGCGGTCGGCCGGGATCGCATTCGAGGGCATCTTCGACCTCGACGCGTTCCTAGCCCGGATCGTCGCGGCTGACGGGCTGCTGCACGTGAGCTTCGACGCCGACGCGCTCGATCCCGCCGACGCGCCCGGGGTCGGCAGCCCCGTGCCCGGCGGCCTGCGCCTGCCGGACGCCGTGCGGATCATGGCCACGCTGCATGCGTCCAGACGCGTGTCGAGTGTCGATTTCGTGGAGCTTAACCCGCGGCTCGATACGGACGGACGGACGGCGCGGGCGCTGGTCATGCTCGCGGCGGCCCTCGCGAGCGGCGTCGGGGCACAGGCCCTTTCCCTCGCACAGGCACCGACAAACGCCCATGCCGCCTGATCGCAACCTCGTCCCGTTTGTAAGCGTCGCCGACATGATGCGCCTGCTGCTGGCGGTCGGTATCGAGCGGTCGCTCGTCGAGCTGTCGGCCACCCTTACCGAGGATTTCCTACGCTGGCCGTTGTTCGACAAAACGCCCCGGATTGCCTCCCACAGCCCGGCCGGCGTGATCGAGCTGATGCCCACCAGCGACGGCGAGACGTATGGCTTCAAGTACGTGAACGGCCATCCCGCCAACACGCGCGGAGGCCTGCAGACCGTCACCGCATTCGGCGTGCTGGCCGACGTCGCGACCGGTTATCCGCTGTTGCTGACCGAGATGACGCTGCTGACCGCCATGCGCACGGCCGCGACCTCGGCGCTGGCCGCGAGCTATCTTGCGCCGCCGGGCACGCAGGCGATGGCGCTGATCGGCAACGGCGCACAGGCCGAGTTCCAAGCGCTGGCGTTCAAGGCGCTGCTGGGGATCGACCGGGTGCAGCTGTATGACACCGACCCGGCCGCCACCCGGAAATGCGTGCGTAATCTGGCCGGCTTTGGCCTCGACGTGCGGCCGTGCGGCTCGGTCATGGAGGCGGTATCCGGCGCAGGCGTGATTACGACGGTGACGGCCGATAAGCGGCGGGCCACGATCCTGACCGATAATCTGGTCGGCCAGGGGGTGCATCTGAACGCCGTCGGCGGTGACTGCCCCGGCAAGACGGAGCTGCATGCCGACGTGCTGCGCCGGGCGGATATTTTTGTCGAATACGCGCCGCAGACCCGGGTCGAGGGCGAGATCCAGCAGTTGGCGCCCGATCATCCCGTGACCGAGCTGTGGGAGGTCATCACCGGCCGGGCGCCGGGGCGGCAATCGGTGCCGCAGATCACGCTGTTCGACAGTGTCGGCTTTGCGATCGAGGATTTTTCCGCGCTGCGCTGGGTGCGGGCCAAGCTGCGGGAGCATTCGACGTACGAAAACCTCGACTTGCTGGCCGACCCGGACGATCCGCGCGACCTGTTTGGGATGCTATTGCGCGCGCAGTAGGTTGCGCCCTGACAACGGCATGCGAGACTGCCGCCATGGAGGGCGCGGCGGTATGACAGACATGGCGATGTCCGGCCCGTTGCGCATCGCGCCCCGTCGGCACCCGTGGCGCTGGGCCGGCGCGGCATTGTCGGTCCTGGTTCTCGCCGCCCTGCTCCGTGCTTTCGCCGAGGGCTCCATCGAGTGGCACGTCGTCGGCCAGTTCCTCACGGCGCCGGCGGTGCTGGCCGGCGTGGTTAACACCTGCATCATGACGGTGGCGGCCATGGCGCTCGGCCTGTCGCTCGGCGTGCTGTTCGCCATCATGGCGCTGTCGCCCAACCCGGTGCTTCGCGTGATTGCGTCCGGCTACGTATGGTTCTTTCGGGGTACGCCGCTGTTGTTGCAGTTGCTGCTGTGGTTCAATT
>JANPPS010000138.1:0-18747 GCA_031428635.1 Rhodospirillales bacterium | reverse complement strand
GGCTGGCGCCCGAGCATCCGTTTCCGGCCGCCCATGATGACGCCCGCGTGGCACTGCGGTGGGCGCGGGAGGTTTTGGGCGCGCACTTGGCGGTGGGTGGCGATAGCGCGGGTGCCAATCTCGCGGCTGGCTTGGCGCAGGAGCCGGGGGTCGTGTTGCAGATATTGCTGTACCCGGTCGTCGATATGGTGGACGACGCGGCGCGGTACCCGAGCCTGACGCGTTTCGGCACCGGCTATTTGCTGACGGCGGAGGCTCTGCGCGAGTGTGCGGCATTGCTGTTGCCACCTGGTACGGACCGGTCGGACGCGCGTCTATCCCCGATCGAAGGCGTTTTAGAGGGTTCGGCTCCGGCGGTGATCTGCGTGGCCGGGTTCGACCCGCTCCATGATCAGGGGGTTGCGTATGCGACGGCGCTGCGGCGGGCTGGGGTGCCGGTGACGCTGTTGGAGGAGGCTGGGATGATTCATGGGTTTGCGGATTTCGCGGGGGTCGTGCCGTCGGCGCGGCGGGCGGTGGACAGGTTTGTCGGCGCGGTTGCGGCGGCCATGCCGGGGCGCCCGTGATGGGACGCAATCCGATCCTGGTGGCGTGGGCGGCCGGGATGGCGCTGGCGGTCGCCGTTTATGTCGTTGGGCCTGAGCGCCTGGTTTTCAGGTTGGTGGATAACCTGCACCTATTCGGATGGTGGC
This sequence comes from Rhodospirillales bacterium, assembly GCA_031428635.1. Lineage (GTDB taxonomy): Bacteria > Pseudomonadota > Alphaproteobacteria > Acetobacterales > Acetobacteraceae > JANPPS01. The sequence continues at coordinate 18,055 of JANPPS010000138.1, read as the reverse complement.
TGAGTGAGGTGGTGGCTCAGCTCGGCGGGGTCATGGCCGACGCGGTCCGTGCGTTGGCGATCGGGTTGTATTTGACGTTTGTGGCCCTGGGGCTGGCGGTACAGCAGCGCGGGGGTCCGGCGCGCACTGCGCTGTTTTGGGTAAGCGTCCTGTTCTGGCTACTCGCAGCCGGTGTGATCGGGATCGAGGACGGGCCGGGTCGTTGGGTGCTGGCGCTGGCGTTGGTGACCGTGGCGTCGGTGGGGATGACGGCGCGGCTACGCGCGTCGCGGCCGGGCGTGGCTGTGCGATGATGCGGTCTCGATAACGAGGCTCGCGAGGGCTGCGGCTGCGGTTTGGGTGGCGCTGAGGTCCGCGCCGGTTCGGCAACACCAGGTAATGACTCGTTTGCCGGAGCGGGTAATGCCCCAGCGGGCCCAGGCGTCGCCGTGCAAGTACACGAGCGCGAATGCAGCGCCAGACGGACCGGCCGAGGGGTCGCCGTCGTCGATAACCATGCGCCGGATTGCGCCGTCATATTGCCAGCGGGCAAAGTCCATCCGGTCTTGAAACGTGAACCGGTCTGGCCCGCTCGATACGACGCCTGCTGAGGCGGTCGATTGCAACATCGGTAGGATCGTGGCGGACATCGCATTCCCCTTATGTACCGACCCAGACGTTAGTCGAGACCGGCGCACTGGAGTGTGACCCGGGTCACATTATTATTTTTTACCGGGCTCCGGACGTGGCGGCGGGGCGGTCGGCTTAGCGGCCGCGGTCTTGGTCGCTTTGGGCTTTTTAGCCTCGCGGTTGGATTTTTGCTGACCTTTGGCCATGGAAGCCCCCTGTTTTTGATCTGACTGTCGATGGTCGGTTGAGACCACCGATTTGGCAAGAGCACGGATGCGTTTGATAGCAGCCGCCAGAAACGGAAAAGGCCGGGCCCGTTTCCGGACCCGGCCTTTTGTTAGGCTTACCGTTTTGTTTAATCTGGAACCCGTCAGGCCAGTGACGCCCACGAACTGGATCGTGGTGCCGTTGCCGAGTGCGATCTGCGTGCTGTTGACGCCACCGACCTGGACGGTCTGACCGACGCTGGTGCCGGCTGACGTACCGACGCCTGGGCCAACGATTCCGGTGGTGAAGTTCGAGCCGGCGTAGCCCTGGAAGCTCGCCTTTTCTGCCGGGTTGAAACCGAGCACCTGGACCGTTCCGGACGTACGACCGGCCTGGAAGATGATCTGATCGGCACCGGCACCGCCGCGAATGACGGAGTTGGTGCCAGCGTAGATCGTGTCCGCGCCGGAACCGCCCGTGATCGAGGCCGCGGTGGAAGCGGTCGGCCCGTTGCTGCCGTAGAAGACGTTGTTGGCAGTGCTGGTCGAGCCGTCCAGCGTCTCGTTCCCGGAGCCAGCCACCATGATCGTGAAGCCGCTGCCGGATGCGTACAGCAGGTCGCCCTGGGCGGCGCCGAACAGAGTAGCGCTTCCGCCTTGTGCGTTCACGAGCTTGTTGAAACCGGCCGAGCCGCCGCCGATGGTGCTGCCGCCCGTGCCCGCGAACACTGTGGCGCTACCCGTGCCGCCGATGACAGTGGCCGGACCAGTTCCGCCGACGAAGTACAGGTTGCTGCTGAGTGGGAAAACCAGTGCGGGGCCAGATCCGCCGAACACCGTCTCCGAGCCGCCACCGCTTCCGTTGCCGTAAAGGGTGTCATTGCCGTTGAGTGATACGGTGTTTTGACCGTTGCCGAGGCCGATCAGGTTCTTACCCGCGCCAGCGCTGATGGAGTTGTTTCCGCCCAGGCCGAGAATGGTGTCGTTTCCGGTACCCGTACGGATGTTGAAGCCGGTAGTGCCGACGGCTGCGGCAGTGACGAAGTCGTTACCATCACCGAGCACGACGCTCCCACTGCCGCCGCGAAGAGCGAGCGTGGTCGCACCGTTGTCACCGATGATCTGCTCGTTTAACGCGCCGGATCCGAAGACCGTGCTGGCGCCGCCCGTTCCGATCGCGGTTGCGTTCTGGGCGGAGCTGAGGGCGTAAGAACCCGGCGTTGAAAGGATGGTGAAAGAGGGCGTGCCAGCCGGAGCAGACTGCCCCTGCTGTCCGAGCGAACCGTTTGCGAGTGCGGCGCTGATGGCGGAGGCGAGCGTTTGTGCGGTCCCATTCTGATCGTTGCTCCCAACGTTCAGGCTATAGGTCGTATTACCACTCAGTCCCGTTACGGTCGCCATGATGCCGCATCCTTTTGATTGATCCAGAAGCCGGTTAACCCATGCGCGACGTTGAAGCAATACCTAATCCCTGGGTTACGGCGATGCTTTCTGTGCGCGGTCTACTTCGGCCCTTTGTCGCCAAATGTTTGAAGTTGACTCCGATATCATAGGAAAACTAGCTTAGTAATTCAGAGAACAAAAGGAGAAAATGATGTTGCTTTCCCCACGCGAGGTGGATTGCGTGAAGCCGCCGATCGTGTTCGTCGTCCGGGGGCGTATGGCGGCGAACGACCGTGGTCCGCTGCCGGCTGGGCATACCTTGAGCTGGGGTGCCATCACCGCCGGCACTGTTTTGGCGGGTGCCGAGTACCCGTACCCGGTGTTCCAGTGGTAAATCCGCACACGCCGGACGGGCGTCCGACCGACCCTGAGTTCGTTATTGCCCGCTTGGCGGAGGCGGGGGCGACGCTGCTGGCGCTACCGAATACTGGCCCGTCGACCCGGCTTCGTACGGGGGGACTCGAATGGGTGCGAGACGTCGTGCCGGTAGGGGCGCGGAGCCAGATCAAGGTTCGCCCGGCGGCGCCGAATGCGGCTGCGATCGACCGGATGGATCGGGCGCTGGCCTGGGTAAGCACCATACCGCAGGACAAGTATGTGCTGCGCCGAATAGTGGGCGCCCGCAGCCTGGTTTGCCCGTTGACGGGGCGGCAGGTGTTTAGTTGGCGACGGATCGGCACGGCGATCGGCGCGGATCACAAGGCGGTGCAGCGCTGGCACGCGCAGGGGGTGGCGCTGATTGTAGCGGCGCTGAACCAGTAGGGTGATCGTCTAGCTCTCGGTCCGTGTTAGGCGTCAGTTCCGAGGTCGCGGTGCAGGAGGGGGGCGAGGGCGGCGGCCGTGCGGCTGCGGTGCAGGGCGTCGAGAGCGGTCTGAAAGCGGGCGTAGGCCGCGTGGTCCTGCAGCGCCGGGCTATGTAGCAGGGCATCGGCCGCGGCCCGGTCGGGGACGCCGTACCCGAGCGCGCCGTGCGCCGCGGTAAGAGCGTCCATGGCCGGGCTATGCAGCGCAATGATGGGGATGCCGTTGGTGGCGCAGTCGAGGATCGAGCCGCTAGCGGTCAGGTCGTAGGCGGGTTGATGGGCGAGGACGGCGTAGTCGGCGCTGCGAAGTGCGGCAAGGTAATCAGGGCGGGACAAGCGCCCAGGAGCCGCGGCGATCGGGGCATCCCGGTACTCAGCACCGAGGCGGCCGGTGACGAACCAGTCGTGCTGAGGGGCATCGGCGGCGAGGGCGAGGATGGTATCGAAGCCTTTTTCGCGGTTGGCGGTGCCGGGGACTGTCAGCCGGAGGCGAGAGCCTGGGCTCCACGAATGCGGGGTCGGTTGTTCCTGGGCCATGGTGGGATGAGGCCAAACGCGGAGGGGGTTGTGGATGCCGCGCCAGCCTCGCCCCCGGCCCGCCGGTCCGCTTCCGCGGTGGGCGGCGTCCGCGATGTACTGCTCGAGCACTACCAAGTGAATGCGCGGGTGGTTGGCCCAGCGTAGGCCTGCGCGCAGGTCGATCAGCCGACGTCGCGGGTCGCGAGAGCGCCAGCCGGCAAGGTCGGCCATGTTGCCGTGCATGATGGCGTGGATCGTGAGCGCCGGATACCGGGTGACAAGGGCGCGCGCGACGAACAGCGTTTCTGGTCCGGCAGAGAGAAGAAGAAGCTTGGTGGCGCGGTGTTGCGTGACCAGGGCAGCGAGGGTGCGCCACTGTGTGCGCATACGATGGAGGGTGACACCGCCGGGGGGTAGGACCGCGATGGGTGTGTAGGAGGGCAGGGCGGCGCTGGGGTCGATGGCGGTCAGGGCGTCGTGTTGGGTAGGGGTGGCGGCGATACACGCGGCGCTGGTTGCCAAGGCTTGAGCGAATACGGCGTTGACGGGTGCGTGTTCGGCGTCGCGGTAGGTCGGTTCGACGATGATCAGGGTCATGTTTGGGCGAGCATGTCGTCCAGGATTGTACCGATGTGCGCAATGACGGCGTCCAAATCATAGGGTGCGGCGGCGGCGCGAGCGGCGGTGCCAAGGCGCAGGCACTGGATTGGGTCGGCCAGGAGGCTCACGCAGGCATGGGCCAGCGCGGCGTCTGTTTCGGCGATCAGGATATCCTGTCCGTTTGTGAGGTCGAGGCCCTCGGCGCCCTTCGCGGTGCTGACGATCGGGCGGGCGTAGGCCGCGGCCTCGATCAGTTTCAGGCGGGTGCCACCGCCTTCGGTCAGGGGGCAGCAAACAATGCGGGTCTCGGCATAGAGGGCGGCGAGGTCGGGGACGTAGCCGTGGAACTCGACAGAGGAGGGGGCGGTGGTGCGGGCGGGCAGGGTTTCACTGCCGGGGCCGGCGAGGATGAGGCGGGCTTCGGGTGCCTGCGCGGCAATCAGCGGCCAGATCCGGGTGACGAGGCGGTGGGCGGCGGCGGCATTGGGGGGGTAGCTGTAAGTGCCAAGCAGCATGATGGTTGGGCGGGTGCCGAGGCCGGGGGGGTGTTGCGGAAGGGCGATGGCGTTGGGGATAGTGACGATCGTGCCCGGGAAGCGCAGTCGGCGAAGGTAGGAAGCGTCCTGGCTGCTGCAGACGGCTGTGCGGGTGGCGCGGCGGGCGGCACTGCGTTCTTCGTGCAAAATGGCGGGCCACTTGGCCCAGGCGAGCGAGGTGCGGAGGGTTAGCGGTCGCTTAAGCAGGGCTCCGCGCCCCATTTTATGCTCGATGTCGTTGAGGTCGAGAAGGATCGGCGCGGTGGTGTGGCAGCGGCGCAGAGCGATCATGGGTTCGAGCCGGTCAACGATAATAAGACCGGGGCGGGTGTCGAGGTGATCCTGAAGCTGTTGAAGCACGCCGGGCCCGGCGTAGCGGTGCCAAGGGTGTTGGTGGGCAAGGTCGGCGAGGCCGCGGATATTATCGTTCCAGAACGAGGGTTGGCCTTCGTGCCGGGTCAGGGTTTGGGTGTGGATGGGCTGACCCCAAAACGCGGATTGGCGGAGGCTATCGGTTTGGCGGATAGGTGCCGGGATGTGCAGCATGTCGATGTGATCGACGCGGGAGGCCAGCGCGCGAAGGGTCGCGCCGACGCGACGGTGCATGCCGTTGCGATCATGGTCCGTTTCGGGGGGCAGGAAGGTGGTGAGAACGGTGGCTCTCATGCCGGTTGGGTACGCCGGGCGGATCGAAGCATCGTGAAGACGTGACGCTCTGCCCCGTCCGGGGATCCGCACGCCCACCACAATGCGAATTGGCACGCCAGGAAGAGAGCGATTCCCATGAGCCCGAGACTGCCGCCGATCAGAAGGGCGAGAATGGGGGGCAGCGCCACCGGCTGCCAAGCGGTGCCGCTTACAAGAAATGCAGTCGCGGTGATGGCGGCCGCGATCGTGATCCGTGCCAGGCCGAGCAGGTGGCTCCGCCAGGCCGGGTCGTTGCGAAGGGGTATTTGCGTGAGGAAGAAAACGGCTTCGATAGCGGTTACGGCAACGGCTGCGGTGGGTGCGAAGTCGGTCAGGTTGGCGCGCACAAGTACGGTCATGGCGATTGCACGGGCGACGGCGGAGCCGGCGATCGCGAGGAAGCCTCGCCGGACTAGTCCCTGCGAGGTAAGAAGGGTGTTGCAGGTGAAGGCGATGGGGGACAGGATTCCGGTCAGACAAAAGACTGCGATCATCGGCCTCAGTTCCTGCCATTGCGGGCCGAGTAGGCCGGTCACGAGATAGCCGGACGTGGCCGACAGGCCAATCGTGATCGGGGCCAGCACCGTGAGCAGGGCCAAGATGAGAGTGGGTGCGATTGCGGCGACGTTCGTGCCTTGGGCGCGGGCGACGCTGATACCGGCGTAGAGCGCCGCCATGGCGGGAGCCACGATCTCGGTAACGGGCAAGGTCGCAATTTCAGCGGCCAGGAGGTAGCCGCCGAGCTTGCTGGTGCCGAGTGCTGGGCCGAGGATGAATGGGTCGCAGCGCTCCCATACGAGGGAGCCGAGGCCGGCGGCCCACGTCCAGGCGGAGAAGCTCAGCAGGCCGCGCCAGTGTTCGACCCGAAACGCCACGCGAAGATTCGGGCGCCAGGGGTGAAGGCGATAGGTCATGATGAAGCGGGAGACCGCAAACAGCGCACTGCCGAACAGCATGGCGCGGTAGTCGGCGATAACTAAGGCCATGCCGATTCCGCCGAAAAACTGCAGTAGGCGGGGGATGATTAGAAGCCGGAATTCGATGTCGAACTGAATGGAGCGGCGGTATTGAACCATGCCGACATTTTCGAAGCCGGCCAGGACGGCCGTGGCGGCGACGACGTAGAGGATGGGGCCGAGGCGGGGTTCGCTGAACCATTCGACGGCGGGGCCTGTGCCGGCGATGATGACGGCACCATTGAGTAGGCCGCGATAGGCCTGGAAGCCGAACGCGGTATTGAACCATTCCTCATTCGTGTCGGGGCGGCGGATGAGGGCGTCGGTGACCCCCATGGCTGACAGATAGGAGACGGCGCCAGTGAACGCGACGGCCATGGCGATAAGACCGAAATCGGCAGGGACGAGTAGCCGGGCCAGAATAAGAGTACTGATGAGGCCCAGCCCGCGGGATACCATGCGCCAGGCGACCATCCACCCGGCGCCGATCGCGGTCCGGCCTGCGACGCTGGTTGTCATGGCCGCGTCTGTAACCGAACCAGGTTAGTGAGTCTTTACCGAAATGCGACGCGCAGGCGGTTGGCGGCCCAGTCTTCAGCATCGGCGGCGGCCGGGATGGTGGCGCCAAGGCCGAAGAAGCCGTGTGTGACGCCGGGCACGGTGCGGGCGGAGACGCGAATGCCGGCGGCGGAAAGGGCGGCGGCGAGCGCCTCACCCTGACTGCGTAGGGGGTCGATCTGAGCGATGACGACCGTGACAGGCGGCAGGCCGGTGAGGATCTGTGCGCCCGGGTTCATGCGCGGATCGTTGAGATCGCGGCCATCGGGCGTGTATTGGTCCTGCGCCCAGTCGACGATGCGGCGGGTGAGGGGCTGGGCGCGGCGGCTGTCATCCATGCTGGGGCCGTCGAGCGCCGTAGTGACCTGGGGGGTGATAAGCAGCAGGTGGTCGGGTGCGGGCAGGGCCGGATCATGCAGTCGACGCGCGGCCTCGGCGACGGTCATGGCTAGCGTGGCGTTGGACCCCTCACCGGCCAGGATCACGCGGGTCGGGTCGGCGCCCCAACCGCGGAGCTGGCTGAGCGCCCATCGATAGCTGGCGAAAGCGTCGTCGTGGATCGCGGGGAAGGGTGCATCCGGCGCGGCGCGGAGTGCGATCGCGACGACGACGTAGCCGGTGCGTGCGGCGAGTTCGCGCGCGGTCTCGTCGAATGCGTCGAGCGATGGGGTTACCCAGGTTCCGCCGGCGAAAGCGATGATGACCGGCGTGTTGCGGGCGAGGGCGGGGCGATAGAGGCGGGCGGCGAGATTGGTCTGCGCCCCGGCGGCGGTGACCTCGGTAATCTGTGGCACGTCGATGGTGGGGGCGGGCAGGCCGTGCACGTTGGGCATCGCGTGCGCGGCGTCCACCAGGGTCGGTTGGAGGCGGGCACGATCGATCGAGAGGCTGGGAAGGGGCTCGGGGCGGAGGTTCTGGTACTCGACCAGCACGTCGCGCATGGCGGGGGTCGGCTGGAGGGCTGCGTCGCCCTGGGGCGGGGACGTACAGGCAGCCATCAATAGCAGGGGAAGGACATGCTTCATGATAGCCGCTTCTGCCCGGTGTGGGGCGGGCAGGCAAGCGGGTTGACCCCGGCGCGGGGGTACCTTACGTAAACGTCAAGCAACGGGAGGCGAAATGCCGCGCATACAGTATTCGATCGGCGATTTGTCGGCCGAGTTCGGGCTGTCGCCGCGCGCGATCCGTTTCTACGAGGATCAGGGCCTACTGGCACCCGCCCGCGCTGGGGCGAACCGGGTGTACAGCAAGCGGGACCGGGCGCGGCTGATGCTGATCTTGCGCGGCAAGCGGCTAGGGTTCTCGTTGTCGAATATCCGGCAGTTTCTGGATTTGTATGACGTGGACCGGACCAAGCGGCAGCAAATGACGATGACGCTCGAGCTGACGCGGGCGCGCATCAGGGAGCTGGAGCAGCAGCAAGACGACATTACGATCACGCTGGCCGAGTTACGCGACATGGAGGCTGAGATCGCGGCCTATACCGAAACGACCCCCGCCCCCGACGATACCGTTCAAAAGGACGCCCGAGCATGAGTGCTGCATCGACCCAGGCCGTAATTGCGGGTTACGCCCGGTCGCCATTCACCCCGGCCGGCAAGGGGGCGCTGTCGCGCGTGCGGCCAGATGACCTGATGGCGCAGGTGGTGCGGGCGTTGCTGGAGCGGACAGGGGCCAAGCCCGAGGACATCGAGGATGTCATCATCGGCTGCGCGTTTCCGGAGGGGGAGCAGGGGTTCAACATCGGACGGGTTGTGGGCTTTCTGGCGGACCTGCCCATCACGGCTGCGGGTAGCCAGGTCAATCGGTGGTGTGGCAGTTCAATGACGGCTGTGCACATCGCGGCTGGGGCGATCGCGGCCGGGGCGGGCGAGTTGTTTGTCTGCGGCGGAGTCGAAAGCATGAGCCGGGTACCGATGATGGGTTTCAACCCGGTGCTGAACCCGGCGCTGAACAGGGCCAAGCCCGACAGCTACATCGGCATGGGCATGACGGCCGAGAACTTGGCCGAGCGGTACCAGATCGACCGGGCGGCGCAGCAGGCGTTTGCGATCACGAGTCAAACCCGGGCGGCGGCCGCGCAGGCGGAGGGGCGGTTCCGCGATGAGATTGTGCCAATCCAGACAAAGAGTGGCGTGGTCGATCAGGACGGGTGCATCCGGGCGGATACGACGCAGGAGGCGCTGAGCGGGTTGAAGCCGGCGTTCCTGGCGACAGGGACGGTGACGGCGGGGACGAGTTCTCCACTAACGGACGGGGCGTCGGCGGTACTGGTTTGCTCTGCCGCGTATGCAGAGCGGCATGGACTGCCGGTGCTGGCGCGGATCACGAGCATGGCAGTGGCCGGGTGCGCGCCGGACATCATGGGGATCGGGCCGGTGCCGTCGACGCGTAAGGCGCTGTCGCGGGCGGGGTTGGCGATGGATGCGATCGACTTGATCGAGTTGAACGAAGCGTTTGCGGCGCAGGCGCTGGCGGTTGAGCGGGATTTGATGCTGGACCATGCCAAGGTGAACCTGGATGGGGGGGCGATCGCGCTCGGGCATCCATTGGGTGCGAGTGGGGCGCGGATCACGGGAAAGGCGGCCAGTTTGCTGGCGCGGACGGGTGGGGCGCATGCGCTGGCCACGATGTGTGTAGGCGGCGGGCAGGGGACTGCCACTATTCTGTCGCGAGCATAGGCCATGACGATCGAACGCTGCGCCGTATTGGGCGCTGGGCTAATGGGCGCGGGTATTGCCGCGCATTTGGCCAATGCCGGCCTTCCGGTGCTGCTGCTGGATATGGAGCAGCGGGCGGCGACGGCGATTGAAAAGCTGAAGCGGGCCGATCCCCAGCCGTTGATGACGCCGGATGCGGTCAAGCTGATCACGGCGGGCAGCTTCGACGATCTGTCGGGGCTGGCGGCGTGCGATTGGATCATCGAGGTTATCGTCGAGGATTTGGCGGCCAAGCGCGCACTATACGACCGGATCGACGCGGTGCGGAAGCCGGGCAGCATTGTCAGCAGCAACACGAGCACGATCCCGCTGCGTAGCCTGGCGAAAAAGCAGTCGGATGCGTTTCGGGCGGATTTCTGCATCACGCATTTTTTCAATCCGCCGCGGTACATGCGGCTGCTGGAGTTGGTGACGGGACCAGAGACGCGGGCGGAGGTGGGCACGGCACTGACCGGGCTGTGCGATGTGCGGCTGGGTAAGGGGGTCGTGACCTGCCACGACACGCCAGGGTTCATTGCGAACCGTATTGGGACGTACTGGATCACGGCGGCGGTGAACGAGGCGATTTCTCGTGGATTGACTGTGGAGGAGGCGGATGCGGTGCACCGGCCGATGGGCATACCGAAGACAGGTGTGTTCGGATTGGTGGATTTAGTCGGCCTAGATTTGATGCCGCTGGTGTCGAAATCGTTGTTGATGAGCCTGGGCGCCGAGGATGATTTCCGCCGGGTGTTCGTGGTGCAGCCGCTGCTGATGCAGATGATCGGCGCCGGGCAAACAGGGCGTAAGGGCGGCGGCGGGTTCTACCGGATGGAGAAGCGGGGCGCCGAGCGGGACCTGCAGGCGATCGATTTGAAGACGGGCCAGTACCGGGCGACGGTGAAGCCGCGGTTGGAGGCGACGGAGGTTGGGCGGCGGAGCCTGCTGGCGTTGGTCGAGCATGACAGCCCGGCAGGGGCATATGCGAAGTCGGTGCTGGTGCAGGTACTGGGCTACGCGGCGTCACTGGTGCCAGAGATCGCGGATGACATAGCGAGTGTCGATGAGGCCATGCGGCTGGGGTATGCGTGGGGGCAGGGGCCGTTCGAGTTAATCGACCAACTGGGAGCCGCGTGGCTCGCGCGCGAGATGGTGGCGCAGGGGCGTGTGGTGCCGCCGTTACTGGCGCATCGGATGCCGTTCTACCGGACCGAGGGTGGGCGGTTGCAGGCGCTGACGGTTGGGGGCGCGTATGCTGACGTGAAGCGTCCAGACGGGGTACTATTGCTGGCGGACGTGAAGCGGGCTGGGAAACCGGTGCTGAAGAACGGCTCGGCGAGCGTTTGGGATGTGGGCGACGGGGTGTTGTGCCTGGAGTTCACGAGCAAGATGAACGCGGTGGACGAGCCGATCATGGCGATGATCGGCAAGGCCGTGGCACTGGCGGCGAAGTCGTACAAAGGCCTCGTGATTTATAACGAGGGCGAGAATTTCTGTGTCGGCGCCAATCTGGGCGTGGCGTTGTTTGCGGCGAACGTGGCGGCGTGGCCGGTGATTGAACAGTCGGTGGCGGGTGGGCAGGCGACGTACAAGGCGCTGAAATACGCGCCGGTGCCGGTGGTCGGCGCGCCGGCCAACATGGCATTGGGCGGCGGGTGCGAGATCCTTATGCATTGCAGCGCGGTGCAGGCGCATTCGGAGACGTATACCGGCCTGGTCGAGGTTGGCGTGGGGCTGTTACCGGGCTGGGGCGGGTGCAAGGAGCTGGTTGGGCGTTGGCAAGCGAACCCGGCCGTCCCGCGAGGGCCGATGCCGGCAGTGGCGAAGGCGTTCGAGATTATCTCCACCGCGCAAGTGTCGAAGTCGGCGGCGCAGGCGGTCGGGCTTGGGTTTTTGCGGGTGACGGACGGGATTACGATGAACCGGGACCGGCTGCTGTATGACGCCAAGCAAAAGGTGCTGGCGTTGGTCGACGGGTATCAGCCGCCAACGCCGTTCGAATACCGGCTGCCGGGGCCGGGCGGGCTGACGGCGCTGGAGCTGGCGATCGATGGGTTCGCGCTCCAGGGCAAGGCAACACCGCATGATGTTGTGGTGTCCAAGGCCGTGGCGCGGGTGCTGACGGGTGGCGATACCGATATGCTTGACGTCATGTCGGAGGACGACATGACGGATTTGGAGCGGAATACATTCATGACGCTGGTGCGCAACCCGGCGTCGCTGGCGCGGACGGAGCATATGCTCGCGACCGGCAAGCCGTTGCGCAACTAGGGGAGGGTTCGACCATGGCGACGTACACGGCACCGCTGCGCGACATTCGGTTTGTGATGCATGAGCTGCTGGATAGCAGCAGCCTGGCCGGGTTGCCGGGCTATGAGCAGGCGACACCGGAGCTGATGGACGCCGTGATCGAGGAGGCGGGGAAGCTAGCGCGCGACGTGCTGTTGCCGCTGAACCTGTCGGGCGATGCGGAGGGCTGCACGTACGAAAACGGGGTCGTTCGCACGCCCAAGGGGTTCAAGGAGGCGTATAATCAGCTGACCGAGGGTGGTTGGACGTCGCTGGCGTGTGATCCGGCCTATGGTGGGCAGGGCATGCCGATGCTGGTGAGTACGGTGTTCGAGGAGATGGTGAGCAGCGCGAACCTCGCGTTTGGCATGTATCCCGGCCTGTCGCACGGGGCCTACCGGGCGCTGCATGCCCATGCGTCGGACGCGCTGAAATCGACCTATCTGCCGAAGCTGGTGGACGGAACCTGGTCCGGGACAATGTGCCTGACGGAGCCGCAATGTGGGACCGATCTGGGCATGATCCGGACCAAGGCGGAGCCTGCGGATGATGGTAGTTTTCGTATTAGCGGCACGAAGATTTTTATCTCGGCCGGTGAGCACGATCTGACGGAGAACATCGTCCACCTAGTGCTGGCCAAGCTGCCGGAGGCGCCGGCGGGGACGAAGGGGATCAGCCTGTTCGTGGTGCCGAAGTTCCTGCCCGATGCGGAGGGTAAGGCCGGCATGCGCAACGGGCTGATGTGCGGCAGCATCGAGCATAAGATGGGTATCAAGGCGTCGGCGACGGCGGTGATGCATTTCGACGACGCGCAGGGCTGGCTGGTCGGCACGCCGCATGGCGGGATGAAGGCCATGTTCACGATGATGAACGCGGCGCGGCTGGCGGTCGGCATGCAGGGGCTGGGTGTGGCGGAAACGGCGTATCAGTCGGCCGCGGCGTACGCGAAGGACCGGCGCCAGGGCAAGAGCGTGGCCAGAGGGGCGTCTTCGCGTGAAGCGGCGGACCCGATCATCGTGCATCCCGATGTACGGCGTATGTTGCTGGAGGCGCGGTCGATGACTGAGGCCGGGCGGGCGCTATCGTACTGGGTCGGGTTGGAGTTGGACCGGTCCGAGCATCATCCGGAGCCGGCGGCGCGGCAGGCGGCGGACGATTTCGTGGCGTTGCTGACGCCGATCGTGAAAGCGGCACTGACCGATCTGGGGTCGGAGGCGGCGAATATGGCCGTGCAGGTTTTGGGCGGCCATGGCTACGTGCACGAGTGGGGCGTGGAACAATTGGTGCGCGACGCGCGGATTGCGCAGATTTACGAGGGCACGAACGGTATTCAGGCGCTGGATTTAGTCGGGCGGAAGTTGGGGCAGGATACGGGGCGGTTGTTGCGCAGCTTCTTCCATCCCGTGGCCGGGTTCTTGGAGGAGCACGCGAATGATGCGGCGCTGGCGGTCTATGTTGGGCCGACGGCCAAGGCGTTTGCCCGGCTGCAGCAGGCAACGCTGGTAATCGCGCAGCGGGGCCTGGCCAAGCCAGAGGAGGCGGCGGCGGCGGCCACAGACTATCTGCGGCTATTTGGGCTGGTGGCGATGGGGTTCATGTGGTGCCGGATGGCGCAGGTCGCGGGCGAGAAGCTGGCGGCGGGCGCCAATGGGGAGGCGCCATTTTATCAGGCAAAGTTGGACGTCGGCGCGTTCTACATGGCCCGCGTGCTGCCGCGGCATTCGATGCACTTCCAGGGGATTATGGCCGGCGCGGAGACGGTGACGCGGATGGCGGACGCGGCGTTCTGAGCGCGGGCTTGTCTGTTGTAGGCATCTGATTCGTTTACCGAGGCGGTGCCAGAGCGTTGCGGGCGGCTATTGAGGCGTTGGTAGCGTCCCCTGCTACGCTGAAGCGGTCGGCGCGGCTGTTCCCGGAGGCAAGCGGCTTGGCCGGGTGATGGCACTTGCCGAGGTATCGTTTGGGTCGGCGATAGACGCCCGGTAATGGTTGGCGGAACCGTATCTGATGCTGAGTGCGATGCCGATCGTGGTGGCTGTTACCGATTTGCGCGCGCGGCAGGCAGGTGGAGCGGCTGCTGCCCAACATCGCGTTCGATCAGGCAGCCTGACGCGTCGATGCCTCTGGTCTGGATCGGGGCCGTATCCGGTTTGGGATGGAGCGGGGGCGGTCTGGTATGGCGGGCGGTGGAACCCGACCGGGCTAACTTCATTCTGTCCTAGCATTCCCCGTGTCAAACCGCTCGGGCAATGGAACAAACCGCAGGCCGTGTGTTCAATCGCGGACCACGCCCCATGTCGCAAACCTCACCATCGAAAGTTCGACCATGACCCAGACCGCGTTTCGTACGAGTGACCACCCGATCGACATCCAATTCCTGAACCGATGGAGCCCGCGGGCTTTTACGGGGGAGGCGATTAGCGAGGCGGATTTGCTGACGATGATCGAGGCGGGGCGGTGGGCGGCGAGCAGCTATAACTCGCAGCCATGGCGGTTTTTGTGGGCGCGCAAGGATACGGCGCACTGGGACAAGCTGTTTGGGTTGTTGAACGAGTTCAACCAGTCCTGGGCCAAGACGGCGTCGGCGTTGGTGGTGATGGTCAGCAATTCGGTGATGCTGCCGCCGGGTCAGGAGAAGCCGGTGCCGTCGTACAGCCACTCGTTCGATGCGGGCACGGCGAGCGGGTATTTCACGTTGCAGGCGTCGCTGATGGGGTGGCAGGCGCATGGGATGGTGGGGTTCGACAAGGACCGGGCAGTCACGGCGCTGAATGTGCCGGAGGGGTTCCGGGTGGAGGCGGCATATGCCGTGGGCCGCCCGGGCGATAAAGCGATGCTGCCGGCGGCGTTGCAGGGGCGGGAGCAGCCGAGCCCACGCGCGCCGATGGTGGACGTTGCGATGGAGGGTGGTTTCCCGGGGTAACGGCCCAGAGGGGCGGCCTAGGGGCGGCTTATGCAGGCGATAGCGTAGGCCGCTCCGCCCAGAAGGGTGACCCAAAAGCTGACGGGCCAGTCGGTCAGAGTGGCCAGTAGCAGCGCGCCCCAGACCTGGCCGATGGCGAGTGCCACGGCTAGTAGCGCGGCCGGCGCGAGGCGGGTGCAGATCCGTTGCGCCGCCGCCGCCGGGGCGACGAGAAGTGCGAATACCAGAAGCGCCCCCACGACCTGGACGCAGGCGGCAACCGTCAAGGCAACCGTGGCCATGAACAGGGTCGCGATAAGGCGGGGCCGGATGCCCTGGGCCTCGGCCAGTTCGGGCTGCAGCGTCAGGAACAGCAGGGGCCGGGCGATGGCGGCCAGGGCGGCCAGGGTAATGGCGGCGAGGGTCGCGAGCGCCGTCAGGGTCGCCGGATCGACGCCCAGAATGCTGCCGAATAGTAGTGCGGTGGCCTGACTGGCGGGGCCGTTCAGCAGGCTGAGGAACAGCAGGCCTGCGCCCAAGGAGACGGAAAGGACGATGCCGATGGCAACGTCACGCTCGTCTGCGCGGGGGCCGAGCAGGCCGATGGCGATGCCGGCCGCGACGGTGATGGCCACGAGGCCGGCCAGGGGTGCCACGCCAAGTAACAATGCCAGGGCGGCGCCCGTGAAGCCCACGTGGCCCAGGGCGTGGCCGGCGAAACTCTGACCGCGCAAAACCAGCAGCGTGCCTGTGGTGCCGGCCATTACGGCGACGATCGTTCCGGCGATGAGGGCGTCGCGCAGGAAGGCGTAAGCGAATAGGTCAGCCAATTGATAGGCCGGGCGGGCAGGCGCAGGCGCCCTCGGCCGCATGGGTGCCGGCCATGACGAACAGGTGGCCGTTGGAGCGGATCACGTCGATGGGCGTGCCATACAGCTGGGACAGGATGGGGGTGGTGACGACCTCATCGACGGGACCAACCGCGGCGTGGCCGCCGCCGAGATACAGGACGAGGTCGAGGACGCCGAGTAGGGGATTAAGCTCGTGCGCGCTGAATAGGATCGTCAGACCGAGTGTGCGGTGTAGCCTGGCGACGAGGGCGATGATCTCGGCCTGCCGGCGTGGATCGAGGCTGAGTAGCGGTTCGTCCAGGATTAGCAGCGTTGGATCGCCGAGTAGGGATTGGGCGATTAGGACGCGCTGTCGCTCGCCGCCCGAAAGGGTACCGATGGGGCGGTCGGCGAGAGCGGCGGCGTCGACGAGGTCGAGGACGCGTTCAATGTCGGTGGCGTGGTGCGGGGTGGTGCGGGGAAAGCCCCAGCAGGTTCCGTCGAGGCTGCTGGCGATAAAGTCCCGGGTACGCAGGCGGCCGCCGGGTCCGAGGGCGCGGGATTGGGGCATGTAGCCGATCGGGCCGGGGGCGAGGCGAAGGGTGCCAGCGGCAGGGCGGATGAGGCCGAGCAGCGTGCGGAAAAGCGTGGTCTTACCGGCGCCGTTCGGACCCAGGACACCGACGAAGGACCCGGCTGGGATCTGCAGGGTGAGGTGATCGAGGACAGTGCGGCCGCCAAGGCGAACGGTGAGGCCGTCGAGGGCGATGGCGTTCACGCGGCCTCCAGCGCGGATTTTAGGGTGTTGAGACCGGCCATCAACCAGGTTTGGTAGTCGACGGTGGCGGGCATCGTTTCGGAGACCGGTGCCAACGGAATGTGGGCGCGCTGGGCGATTGTGGCGACGCGCTGAGTGATGCCGCCTGCGGTCTGGCTGTTGGTGATCAAGATGCGAACCTGGCGTTGGCGCAGATCAGACTCGAGAGCGGCAACGTCGGACACCCGGGGTTCGGTGCCGTTCATGACCGCCAATTGGAAGCGGGTGTGACGCATGTCGAGGCCGATGGCCCGGGCCATAAGGCCGTAGACGGGCTCGGTTGCGGCGACGGGTGTGCCGGCGTGCGCTGTGCGTAGGGCGGCGATGCGGGCGTGGATGGGGTCGAAGCGGGCAAGGGTTGGGGCGAGGCGCGTGTCGTCGCCCAGGCCTGTGGCCAGGGCGCGGGTGACGGCCTCGAATCCGATTGGATCGTACCACAGATGCGGATTTTCGCCCGGATGGCGACCGAGGATGGTGGCGATCACTAGTAGGTTGTCCGGCCGGGCCTGCATGAGGCGGTTGAGCCACGGATCGTAGTCGAGGCCGTTTTGGATCACGAGTTGCGCGCGGGCGAGGGCGCGGCCACCGGCGGCGCCCGGTACGAACGTGTGGGGGTCCTGGGCGGGCCCGATCGTAATGGCGGAGACCGCCGCGCCGGGAGCGAGCTCACGCGCGAGGCTGGCGTAATGGGCCTGCGCAGCCACGACTTGGAGAGGCGCGGCCGCGCGGACCGTTGTGGATACGATCGGAAGGGTGAGGAGGCCAGTGAGCGCGGTTCGGCGGTTCAAGTCGAGATCTCCGGCATGGTGGGCACGGAGATTACGGCACAGCGGGCGTGAGGGCTATGGCGCTGGCGCTGCGCCGGTTTGCGAGTTGACCGGGCGGGAGGCGCCCCAGCTGCGGCTGCCGGTTAGAAAGGAGATCCAGCCAAGAGTGGCACCGAGGTGGCGCAGGACCTGAAACGTGAACGGCTCGATGATCGCGGCGGCGATGGCGGGCAGAAGCCGCACGCGGGCGGCGTCGCCCTGCCATTGGCGATAGAGGTGCAGGGACCAAAGATAGAAGGCAAGGTCGAGTGCGATCTTGGCGCCGATCACGCCGGCGACGGAGAACGCCACGGCTCCGTTGCCGTGGGCGATTGCGGTAAGCAGGAGGCCGATGCTGACCAGGCCATAGAGTGGTTGCATGGTGTCGAGCGCTTTGACAGGCAGCATTCGGGTGCCGAGGTGTCCGTAGTCTGGATTGCCGACCATGTGGCGGTACCAGAGCTGGGTTTGCAGAAATCCGCCGAACCAGCGGCGGCGTTGGCGAAGGAAGGGGCCGAGCGCGCCGGGTGCCTCGGTCTGGGCGCGGGCGTCGCCCACGATATCGGTGCGCCAGTGCAGGCCATTGCGAGTGGCGTAGTCGCGTAGGCGATGGGTAAGCTCGTAATCTTCGACCAGGCAGTCGTCATCGAAGCCGCCGACGTCGGCCACGGCCAGACGTCGGTAGGTGGCGAATGCGCCGCAAAGCACCAGCAGGCCGTCCAGACGGCCCCAGGCAAAGCGAGAGAGAAAGTTGCGCATGTATTAGTAGGTCTGGAAGGACTGGAACAGACCGGC
>JANPPS010000137.1:0-14549 GCA_031428635.1 Rhodospirillales bacterium | reverse complement strand
CAAATCACGCTCGCCACTTGGTTCGCCGGCCTGGCCGTGGGGCAGATCACGCAGGGGACGCTCGCCGACCGCTACGGCCGCCGCACGCCGCTGATACTGGGTACAGCCATCTACACGATCGCCAACGCCGGGTGCGCGCTGGCGCCGGACCTGTTCACGCTGTCGCTGCTGCGGTTCGTAGCCGCGTTCGGCGGATCGGCCGGCATGGTCATCCCACGCGCCATCGTCCGCGACCTGGCCGACGGGCACGACGCGGCCCGGCTGATGAGCAAGCTGATGCTCGTCATGGGCGTGGCCCCGATCTTGGCGCCCACCCTGGGCGGGCTCGTGCTGACGGTCGCACCGTGGCACGCGATCTTCTGGATCACGGCCGTCTATGGCGGTATCTGCTGTCTGCTGGTCTGGCGCCTGCTGCCAGACACGCTGCCGGTCGAGCGGCGCATGCGCATCGGGCTATTCAGCCTACTACCGCGCTTCGCCAGCGTGCTGCGGGACAAAGCGTTTCTGGCCTGGGCACTAATGGGCGGGTTCGGCATGTTCGGAATGTTCGCCTATATCGGTGGCTCGGCGCCGGTGCTGATCGAGCGCTTTCACTTCTCGCCACCCCAATACGGGATGCTGTTCGGGCTCAGCGCCGGAATGTTCATCCTGTCGTCGCAGATCAATCCCCGCATCCTGCTGCGGGTCGGCGCCGCCCGGGTCGTGCGGGTGGGGGTTACGATGTTCCTGGCCGCCGCCGCCGTGATGCTGGCCTGCGCGATATTGGATGTGGGCGGGGTATACGCGGTCGTGGGGCCGGTGATGGTCATCATGGGCAGCATGGGCTTCGTGATGCCCAACTCCGCTGTCGGTGCATTGTCCCGGCACGCGGCGCAGGCAGGCAGTGCGTCGGCGCTGATGGGCACGATGCAGTTTTGCCTCGCAGCACTTTCCGGCGTTCTGGTCGGGTACTTTACGGACGGCAGCGCCCGGCCGATGGCGGCCCTGATCCTGATCGGCGCGGTGGGCGCATTCACCGCGGACCGGCTGCGCCCGACCCCCGCTACGGTCAACGTATGATCCTGCCCCGATGATATTAATTGGTATCCCCGCCTGCGTCCGCGACGTGGCCGGCCAGCCCCAGCACGCCGCCCTGCCCCGCTACGGCGAGGCCCTGATGGCTGCTGGCGCCACCCCCATTCTGATCCCGCCATTCGGACCCGCCATGGCCGCCGTGCTCGACCGGCTGGACGGCCTGCTGCTCTCAGGGTCGCCCAGCAATGTCGATCCGGCCCATTACGGCGCGCCTGACAAGACTCCGGACATGCATGACCTAGCCCGCGACAGCACGACCTTCCCGCTAATCCACGCCGCCCTTGCCCGGCGTATGCCGCTACTGGCCATCTGCCGCGGCATCCAGGAACTGAACGTGGCGTTGGGCGGCACCCTGCATCAACAGGTGCACGACGTGCCCGGCCGCAACGACCACCGCGGCGGCAACGGCGACCGGCCATCCCGGTACCGGGCGCAGCATACGGTAACGCTCACCGGCCAACTCGCCGCGCTATGGGGGCCAGCGATCGACGTGAACTCCGTCCATGAACAGGCCATCCACCGCCTGGCACCCGGCCTGCTGGCGGAGGCCGTGGCCCCGGACGGCACGATCGAGGGCGTGCGCGTCGACAACCAGCCCTTCGCGATCGGCGTGCAATGGCATCCAGAGTGGCAGTCCACGCAAAATCCGCATAGCGTGTTGCTTTTCAGGGCATTTACTGCTGCCTGCCTCACGTACGCTGAAACCCGGAGCCATCTATGATTCTGTCAATACCCACCAGTTTCGCTGTGCTGATCGCGCGCATTTGCGCCAGTGCCATTTTCATAATCGGGGGGTTCCATAAGCTTACGTATATGAAGGCAACGGTTCACGGCTTTACCAACCTGGGCGTACCGTCGCCGCATGCCGCGTATTGGATTGCCGTCGCCGTCGAACTGGGATGCGGCCTACTACTGCTGGTCGGGTTCAAGGCGCGCTTTGCGGCAGCGGCGCTGGCAGTGTTCAGCGTCGCTACGGCCGTGCTGGCCCACACCGATTTTTCTATCGCGGCGCAACAAACCCAGTTTCTGAAAAACCTATCTATGGCTGGCGGCTTCATTGCCTTGGCCGCGATCGGCGCCGGGTTCTTCAGCGTGGACACCAAAATCGCGAGCATCCCACGCGAGTAAGCGGTTACTAACGTTTACTGAATTGCGGGCAGCATGCTGCAGTGACAGCGTGCCCCCGGCGCCAGACTAGGTGTAAGACTGGGCTCCGGGGCGGGGATCGATGGTTCGTGTGTGGTATTCAGTGATCGCGCTGTGTTTTGTCGCCGGCGCCGCGGTAGCTCAACCCGCCCCACTGCCATCCATCAATTACCCCACCGCCCTTGTGGGTCCGACGGCACTGCTGGCGCTGCCGCCCGCCCGGGCGGGTCTGGCCCAAGCCGCCCGTAGCCGGGATGGCCACTTTTACATGGAAACCCACGTGAACAACGCGTCGATCCGCATGATGGTCGACACGGGCGCCACCGCCGTCACCCTTCGCTGGGAAGACGCCATCAGCGCCGGGCTAAATCCCGAGACGATGACGTTCTCGCTCCCGACCAGCACCGCTAACGGCACGAGCTACAGCGCCCGCGCCCGGGTCCGGTCGCTTACCGTCGGCGGTATTACTCGGACAGACGTGCCGGTGACCATCAGCAAGTCCGGCGCGTTGGGTGTCAGCCTACTCGGGCAGTCGTTTTTCGCGCAGTTGGCAACATTTCAGATCACTGGGGATACGCTACTGCTGAAGGACTAGCCGCTTCGATCGGCGATTTTCTGAAGCAGAGGCTGCCGTGGGTTTCATTTTTTGGCAGTCGGAACTCTTGCAAACCAGGCCGCTGGAACCCTGTTCTGTGCGTTGGATACCTTCACGATCGCCGACTGCGCGCCCAGCCACCTCGGATGATTTGGCCGAACTAATCAGTACCCCCGCGCCACCCCAAACAGGTTCGGTAACGGCCGCTTCTCGTTCCAGGCCAGCAAGTTGTCGAAAAAGATGTCCAAACTCATCGGAACATAACTCGCCGGATCGTCAGCTGACATGTGCGGGGTCATGATCAGGTTGCGCGTCGTCCACAGCCGGTGACCCGGCGGCACCGGCTCCGGCACGAACACATCCAGCACCGCACCCCCGAGCGTACCCTCGTCCAGCGCGTCGCACAGCGCGTCCTGATCCAGCAACGCGCCCCGGCCGATGTTGACCACGCCCGCACCCGCCGGCAGCAGCCCGATCCGCCGCCGGTCGAGCAGCCCCCGCGTCTGCGCTGTCAACGGCGCCGCCAGTACCAGCAGGTCCGCATCGGGCAACGCCACGTCCAGCGCGCTTGCATCCACGACCCGCACGCAGGCCGGATGCGCCGCCGCCGCCGTGCGTACGCCCGTCACCACGACGCCCGCCGCCGCTGCCCGGGTCGCGATCGCGCCCCCTAATGTTCCCAGACCCACCACCAGCAGGCGACGTCCGGCGAGCATGCCGCCATGCACGCTTCCCGCCCACACACCCGCCCGCTGCGCCGTCGCATAGGCCGGCATCCGATTGACCAGCATCAGCAGCGCCATCAGCCCGTACTCGCCAGCCTTATCGCCATGCGTGCCGCGGTTGTTCATCAACTGCACCCCGGCCGGCAGCCACGTAAACGGCGCCAAGCCATCCAGGCCCGCGGCCGTACAATAGATCAGCTGCAAATACGGTGCCGGCGGCAACGGCAGCGCCTGGCTCAGAGCCGATGTCTGGGTCACCAGCACCTCCGCGTCCGCCAGGCCCGCGGCCAGTGCTTCGGGCGTATCACCGAAACTCACGTCATGCCCGGCCGCCACGGCACCGGCCCGACCGCACGCGCCCGCCCACTGCGCCGGGGTCAGCGCAAAGCCCGAGTTCCCCGGGTACGATTGCAGGTGGATACGCATGGTCAGCCCTTCGTCAGCTCATACATCAACACCGAAGCGGCCTGGGCCACGTTCAGGCTCTGTACACCACCGAGTGCCGGTATGCGCACCCGGCGCCGGCAGGTCTCCAGCGCCTCGAACCCAACGCCGCGTTCCTCATTGCCCAGCACCAGCGCCACCGGGCGATCGCGCGGCAACGTCGCGACCGGCACGGCATCGGTGCCCAGCGTCGCGGCGACGGTGCGGTAATGCGGGTCCAGCGCCAGCAACGCCTTGCGCAGGTTACGGGTACGAAAGACCTCGATATGCTCAAGGCCGCCCTCCGCTACCCGGTATGCGGCGTCGGACGGGAATGCCTGCAGGGGCATGTCGTGGAGTACCATGGCACCCACACCAAAAAACGCAGCGCTGCGCGCGATAGCACCCAGGTTGTGCGGATTACCGACCCCGTCCAGCACCAGGATGATCGGGTGTTTCGGCACGCGAACGAAGTCCATCATACCCACGGGTCGCTCGGTCGCGATCGCCACGATGCCACCGTGATGGGGGGTATTGGCGGCGCGCGCCATCTCGTCATCCGGCAGCAATCGGTAAGGTTTATGCATCTGCGCCATGGCCGCACAGAGCGGGCCCGCAAGCATCTTCCCGTCCTCGGTGTAGAACAAGCGCACGATGCTGTCTGGGCGCCGAGCAAATAGGGCAGTAACGGCGTTGGCGCCGCAAATTCGATCATCGGCCATGGCCGCGTGCTTCCGCCCGGACGCGGGTGCTGTCAACCTGCGGCGTGATCCCGATCCTGTATGCCGATACGCGCCTCGTGGTGCTCAACAAACCGCAGGGCCTGGCGGTGCATGCCGGCCCGCGCGGCGGCCCGTCGGTCGAGGACTGGTTTCCGCAGCTATCTCGGCGCCGTGATGGCCCGTGGCTGGCGCACCGGCTGGACGCGGATACGGCCGGCTGCCTGGTCGTGGCGCTACGGCGGGCGGCGCTGCATGCGGTGCAGGCAGCGTTCGCGGCAGGCCAGGTGGCAAAGACGTATTGGGCGATCGTGGACGGCGCGCCCTCTGGTAAGGCGGGGGTGGTGGACGCGCCGTTGCTGAAACGCTCGACACCGGCCGGCTGGTCTGTGGTCGTCGATCCGGCCGGGCAATCGGCACGGACGACGTGGCGCGTGATGGGTGCGGGCGGCGGGCAAACCTGGCTGGAACTACACCCCGCGACGGGCCGCACGCATCAGGTCCGGGTGCATTGCGCGTCGCTCGGTTGTCCTGTGTCGGGTGACCCGGTCTATGGCACGGGCGGCGGCCTGCAATTGCTGGCACGCGCGATTTCGCTGCCGCTGGACCCGCCCGTCAGCGCCGATGCGCCGCCGCCGCCGCACATGGTGGCCGCTCTACGCGCATGCGGGTGGGCCGGATGACGCCCGAGGATCTGGCCGCACGCCACCCGCGCCTGTACCACCTGACGCTGCCCAGCAACCTGCCGGGTATCGGACGCCATGGGGTGCTACCCACGAGCACCCTACTACAGCTGCACGGCGGTCCGCCTGGGCTGGAATACACGCGTCGCCCCGCCGCCGTTCCGCTACCCCACCCCGTCCACGGCACCGCCACGCTGAACGACCAATCGCCCATGACGGAGGCCACGCTGGCCCGCTGCCTCGATAACGGCCTTATGCCCGGCGACTGGCTCGCGATGCTCAACCGCCGCGTGTTCTTCTGGGCGGATGTCACGGGGCTAAATCGGCTGCTGCACGCCCGCGCCAATCGCGGGCGGGCCGTGACGGTGCTGGAAGTGAACACTCTGGCACTGGCCCTGACGTACGCCGAGCAGATCGAGCTATCCGCCATCAACTCCGGCGCCACCATCCGCCGTCCGGCCCGGCGCGGGCTGGCGACGTTCACGCCCATGCTACGGCACTCATACGCGGACTGGCGACGGCTGCGCGGCAGGCTGGATAAGGTGTTGGAGGTGACGGTGGTGGGCGGTGTACCGGATGTGGCCCGGTTTATCACCTCGGAGCAGGTCCATCGCATCCAAGAGGTCCTTGCTTAGACAAGGTCGCGAACAATCCGGCGGCGCCGATCAGCCCGCTACGTCCGGGCGCCGGACTATCACCTTCGCGAGCCTTAGCTTCGACGGAGCCCTGCTCGGCCGCCTCACCGGTACCCTACAAAAACCGCGTCGACGGGTCGCGCTGCACGAACTTCATCGCCTTGGCGCGGGTCAAACTCGCTTCAAAAAGCGAGCCAGAATTTCCTCGGCGGGCCACATCATTTTTCGTGGATCACCGGCCCCGTATAAGCCACCCGCCAAACCGTCCCGCCGCCATCCTCGCTGACCAATAACGACCCGTCCGCCGCCGCTGTCACACCCACCGGCCGGCCCCACACCGTGCGGTCGTCGATCACGAACCCGGTCAGGAAATCCTCATACTCGCCCGTGGGTACCCCGGCCGCATTCAGCACGATGCGGATCACCTTGTATCCCGTCCGCTTGGCCCGGTTCCACGACCCATGCTCCGCCACGAATGCGCCGCGCCACGCCGCCGGAAACCGATCGTGAAACGCCATCTGCAACGACGCCGAGTGCGCCTGTAGCAACACGTCCGGCATCGTCACGCGTCCCGCCAGGTCCGGGCGCTGCCCGCGCAACCGCGGCTCCTCCACCCCGCCCAACCAATACCAGGGCCAGCCGTAGAACCCGCCCTCGTTCACCCGGGTCACGTAGTCGGGCACCAGGTTGTCACCCAGCCCGTCGCGTTCATTGGTCGAACACCACACCGACCCGGTGACCGGCTGCACCGCAAGCCCGACGCAGTTGCGCAGGCCCGCCGCGAAGGTACGCCGGTCCTGGCCCTCGGGTGTAAAGGACAACACATCCGCCCGGCCCTCCTCCGCGTCCCAGGCGGCACCCAGACCGTGCTGCGCCTCCCACGCCGCAATCTGCGCCGGTGTACGGCGGCCCATCGACTCAGCCACGTTGGTCATCGACCCCACGGACACCAGCAACCGACCGTCCCGGAACGCCAGGTCGCGGGTGCTGTGACCAAGGCTGACGGGGGTCAATGGCGATACGATCGTCTCGACCGGGCCACGCGGGACCAGGTCGCCGGTGCGGTACGGAAAGCGGCGTATGGCATTGGTTTCCGCCACATATACCCAGCGCGGGTCGGGACCCGCCGGATAGAACGCGATGCCGAACACGCCCTTCAGGCCGTCGGCGAACGGCGTTACCGTCCCGTCGCGCAGCAACACGACGCGGCCCGGACGGCTTTCGGCGATGAACACGTCGCCATTGGGTGCTGTCTTCATCGCGCGTGGGTTGTCGAGGCCACTGGCAATCTGCGTCACCGTGAAGCCCGGGGGTGCCACCGGCATGGCCCCAGCCGGGCGATCCACGACCCGGGCGCCATTGCCAGCGGACGGCGTATCGTACGGCGCCGGTAGGTCCGCCACCGTCACCTGCCGCCGCACCCCGGGCGCATCCTGCCGCCAATCGCCCAGCGCGGCGGGTCCCGTAATAGTCTGTGCCTGCGCCGTTCCGGCCAGTAACAGTGATACAACCAGCCGCATCACTCCTCCACCATTGACTGCCCCGGACCCTCTATTTTCCACGTAGTGTCAGTGCCTGTTCGGTTCGCACAACGCGGCTCGCGATGTGGTCCGTCGTCGTTGCCCGGATATGATAGGTCCCAACGGCGCTACCCGCATTAAGCGTCAGCCCGAACCCAGTCGCCGAGAGCAGCAGCCCGTCGCCCTGGACTGGCGCTTGGCCCACCCGGACCGGAACCAACCGTTCGACCGCCGCCGTACCGCGCGGGCCGACCACCTCGAAATCAGCGGTCACGTTGCACAGGCCGGCCGGGTCGGGCGTGCAGCCCTTGAAAATCAGAAATGTCGTGATCTGCCCCGCACGGATGTCAGCCGTGCCCTTCATCTGCGCCGCGGGCGACGGTTTGGGCCAGGCCGCGATCAGCCCGTTCGCGTCGGCGGTCGCAAGCTGCATGACCGATAGCGGTCCAAAGGAGCCGAGGTTAGACTCGCCCGTGACGGGTTTTCCATTACGCAGCCACCCGCTTTGCGCCAGCGCGGTCGCGGGACTAAGCGCCACCGCCACGGATACCGCCACCAGTACGACCAGACCCCGCATCACGCCTCCGGCAATGGAATAAACTCGGCATCGCCAGGCACGGTGTCGAAGCGTGCGGCGCGCCAGTCCGCCTTCGCCTGCTCGATCCGATCCGGACGGGACGACACGAAGTTCCACCACAGATGCCGCGGCCCATCCATCGGCTCACCCCCCAGCACCATGAACCGCGCGGCCCGCACCGCCCGCACCGTGATCCTGTCGCCCGGCCGGAACACCAGCAATTGGCCCGGGCCAAAGACATCACCGGCGATGCTGATGCTGCCATCCACAGTATAGATCGCCCGCTCCTCATGGTCCGCATCCAGCGGGAACGCGGCGCCGTCGGCCAGGCTCACGTCGCCATAAAACATCGGGCTCGACACCATCACCGGCGACGTGGCGCCCAGGATCGTCCCCGCGATCACCCGCAGCCGGGCCCCACCGTCGGCCATAATCGGCAGCGCCGCAGCCGAGTGGTGTATAAAACATGGCGCCTGCTCCTCATCGGCCGCCGACAGCGCCACCCAGGCCTGGATGCCGAACAGCGACGTGCCCGCATCCCGCAACGCGCGCCGGGTCCGCTCCGAGTGCGTGATGCCCCGCCCGGCCGTCATCCAGTTCAATGCACCCGGCGTAATCGCCATGTCGGTGCCCAGGCTGTCCCGGTGCATCACCTCCCCCTGGAACAGGTACGTCACCGTCGATAGGCCAATGTGCGGATGGGGCCGCACGTCCATGCCGGTGCCCAGCAGGAACTCGGACGGTCCCATCTGGTCGAAGAACACGAACGGCCCGACCATGCGGCGTTCTGCGGATGGCAGGGCGCGGCGGACCTCGAACCCACCCAGGTCACGCGTACGGGGGACGATGACGGTCTCGATCGCGTCACAGGCCCGAGCATCACCCAACAGCGGCAAAGTCGTTGCCTTAATCATCGCAGATCGAACGCCAGGATTTCGGCGTCCGTGCCACCCGTGATGTGCACCGCCTCGCCCTCGATCGCCACGCCATCACCCTGATCGATCGCCAGGCCATTCACGGACGCCGTGCCACGCGCGACCTGCAGCCACGCGCGGCGGCCCGGTGCCAGCGGCATGTGTACCGTCTCACCCGACGCCGGGGTGACGCGGTACAGCACCGCGTCGGCATGCAGCATGACTGACCCGTCGCGGCCATTGGGTGACGCCAATAGGGTCAGCGCATCGTTGGCAGGCACCGCCTTCTGCTCATACCCGGCCGGAATGCCCACAACGCCGGGCTTGATCCAAATCTGTAGGAAATGCACCGGCGCCGACGGGGAAGCATTGCGCTCGCTATGCTGGATACCGCGCCCGGCCGACATACGCTGGATGTCGCCCGGCCGGATTACGGAGCCGCCGCCAGCATTGTCCTGATGCTCCAACGCGCCATCGAGCACGTAACTAATGATCTCCATGTCCCGGTGCGAATGGGCGCCGAAGCCTGCGCCGCCCGCGACCCTGTCCTCGTTGATCACTACCAGATCGCCGAACGCCATGTGGGCCGGGTCGTGATAGTTGGCGAACGAGAAGCTGTGCTGGCTTTCAAGCCAGCCGTGACTGCCGCGGCCCCGCTCAGCCGATTTGCGGAGTGTCATCATGACGCTTTACCCACTGTTTCGCCATAAATGGGCGACGGACGTGACGGCACCAACCCCCGACACTATGTTCGCTGGTACCGTGGGGACATCAGACAACAGACTGCAAAACCGCGCTGACGGCACCGTCCGAGGACGACGTGACGATCGTGCGGGTGCGCACCTAACGGTCGAAGCCGTGGGCGTCATGCTCCGTCTGTTGTTGGTCGTACTGCTGGCCGGACTGCGCCCGACGGGCCCGGCCCACGCGATGCCGCCGGCGCCGGTCCTTGTCATCTGTAGTTCTGCATCGGTGGCGGCAAAGACCACGCTGCCTGCCCATCCCGACGCACCGGCCCACGCCATGTGGTGTTCGGCTTGCCAGCTGTCGCCAGCGGTGTTGCTGCCGGTAACCACCGATGTGGTGGCGTCAGGTGCTGCGGCCAGCACAACACCAACCCGGCCGTTGCACGTCACCACAGCGCCCTCCCGCACCGCGCGCCGCGCCGATCGGCCCACCGGACCCCCCGCGACCCCCGTCTGATCCGCCTGTTTCCTGATCTGATGGAGAGTATCGATGTTTATCCGCATTGCTTTTTTGGCATGCCTAGCCCTACCCGCCGCCGCCCAGACGGGTGTTAAAGCCGACCAGCCTTGGGCCCGCGCGACAGCCCCGCATCAAACGATCGGGGGCGCCTATCTGACGCTCATTAGCCCGACCCCTGATCGGCTGATCGGCGCATCCAGCCCCATCGCCGCCCGGACCGAGCTGCATGAGATGCAGATGGACGGCACCACCATGCGGATGCGGCCCACACCGGAGGGGCTACCGCTACCGCCTGGTCAGTCGGTGGCGCTGACGCCCGGCGGCTACCATCTGATGCTCATGGACCTCAAACAGCCACTCGTCGTCGGGCAGACGTTCCCGTTACAGCTGCGGTTCGACCATGCCGCGCCGCTCGATGTGGTGGTGACCGTCGGGCCGATCGGTGCCCGCGGACCGGCGATGATGCACGAGCATCACTGATGAACCGCCGCATGCTGCTACGCCTGGCACCGGCCGGGTTACTCGGCGCAGGACTGGCGGGCGCCGCCGCGTGGATGGCGATCCAGGGAAACCCGGCGCCTACCGAGATCGGCGGCCCGTTCCGCCTGACGGCAGGCGACGGGCGCACCGTGACCGATGCCGATTTCCGCGGCCGCTGGATGTTGGTCTATTTCGGCTACACCCACTGCCCCGATGCCTGCCCGACCGCGCTGCAGGACATGGCCAACGCCGTCGATGCGTTAGGACCCGACGCCGCACGCCGAGTTGCGCTGCTGTTCATTACGATCGACCCGGAGCGTGACACACCGGCGCTTATCCAGGATTACGTGAGCGCATTCAACGCGCCCATCACTGCCCTGAGCGGCACGCCGGAGCAGATTGCCGCCGCCGCGCACGCCTACCGCGTCTATTACGCCAAGCACCCGCGGGACGATGGCGGGTACGACATGGACCACAGCAGTATTATCTACCTGATGGACCCGGCCGGAAAGCTCGTGGGCAACTTCACGCATGAAACGCCGCCCGACGCCATCACGGCAAAGCTGAAGAGCGTGCTGGCGGTCTGATTACCCCCGCCAATCAGCGTCTACGCATTACGCCGCCACACTTCTTCCTGCAGCACCGCGGCGAATGCGACCCAAACCAGAAGGGGTAGGCTTGCGTAAGCCGCCTTACGGTCGACCATTACGGCCGTGGCCGTCGTGGCCGACGCCGTAACAACCATCCCGGCTGTCACACCCAACGCCTCGTCCAGCCGCCTACGTCCGAACAGCACCCATGAAAATCCGGCGATCCCAATCAGGTTAGAGGCCCAGGCCGCCAGCGCGACGTTGCGCGACGGCGATGGCTTAGACGTCATCAGGCGGTAACCAGCGTAGCCCAGCAAAATATCCAGGCCAGTCCAGGCCACGCCGAAAACGGCTCCCGGAGGGGTGAACGAGGGCTTACGAAGGGAGGCATACCAAGCCGCCGTGCCAGGATTATTCAGCGCGGGGCCACAGCGTGAACCAAGATATTGAGCGCTGGCCACCACGGCCCCGGCAGTAAGTGCCGCGATAGGTTTACGCATTTGTGCACCTCCGAACAGGCTGTAGCGGTCAGTTATGTAAAGAACCGGCGGTCCGATCGTCCAGCCAGGGCAACGCGGCACCGGATGGAAAGATCCACGCTCACAATCGACCGCGCTGAATGATGCAATGGCAGTCTTCGCTCCGAATACGGCCAAGCGTTTCGACCGTGGTATCTCCGAGGTTCCGGTAGCCGGGCGCGCATCTTCCGGCAGCAGTTATTGGCCGCTGCCCATTTCTTTACCTCGACAGCGGTTGCCACCATTGAAAAGTCAACACGTCGTTAGACCTTGACGTGTCCACCATGGAAAACCCCATGTGCAGTTGAAGTCTGGACCCCGGCCACCCGGGAGGGAAATGCGATGGACCACCAGGAACACAAGACGGCGCCGGGTAGGAGCGGTGGCACCGCCCATAAACCCAATCCGACGGCGGCCGTGAAGGATCCGGTGTGCGGGATGACCGTCGATCCAGCCACCTCGAAGCACCGCTTCCAACATGGCGGGACGGCCTACCACTTCTGCTCGGCGGGATGCCAAACGAAGTTCGCGGCCGACCCAGCCAAATACCTCGCCCCCAAGGCGGCTCCTGCCCCGGCGAAGCCCGGTGCGATCTACACCTGTCCGATGCACCCGGAAATCCGCCAGGAGGGCCAAGGTACCTGTCCGATTTGCGGCATGGCATTGGAGCCCGTGGCGGTCACGGCCGAGGCGCCGCCGAACCACGAGTTGACCGATATGACCCGGCGGTTCTGGGTCGGCCTCGTACTCGCCCTACCCGTCTTCATACTCGAAATGGGCAGCCATATCCCGGCCCTCGGGCTAGACCGGCTCGTGCCCATGCAGGTTTCGGTGTGGATCCAGTTCGCGCTATCGACCCCGGTCGTGCTGTGGGCAGGCTATCCGTTTTTCCAGCGCGGCTGGGCA
Organism: Rhodospirillales bacterium; assembly: GCA_031428635.1. Classification (GTDB taxonomy): domain Bacteria; phylum Pseudomonadota; class Alphaproteobacteria; order Acetobacterales; family Acetobacteraceae; genus JANPPS01. Next base: position 1,838 of record JANPPS010000137.1, on the reverse strand, counting down.
TCGCTGGTTAGCCGTCACCTGAACATGTTCACCCTAATCGCCCTGGGGACGGGTGCCGCCTACCTCTACAGCGTCGTTGCGACGGTCGCCCCCGGTATCTTTCCCGCCGGATTCCAAAGCATGGGCGGCACGGTCGCCGTCTACTACGAGGCCGCCGCCGTCATCACTGTGTTGGTGCTCCTCGGCCAAGTCCTGGAGTTGCGCGCACGCGAGCAGACCGGTGGCGCCATCCGCGCGTTGCTGAACCTCGCGCCCAAGACGACCCGGCGCCTGCGCGACGGCGCCGACGACGAGGAGATCCCGGTCGACCAGGTTGCCGTGGGCGACACGCTGCGTATCCGCCCCGGTGACGGTGTGCCGGTCGACGGCGTTATCCTTGAGGGTAAGAGCGCCGTCGACGAATCGATGGTTACAGGCGAATCGATGCCCACCGCCAAGGAAACCGGCGGCACGCTGATCGGCGGCACCGTTAACGGCACCGGCGCGCTAGTGATGCGGGCGGAGAAGATCGGGTCCGACACCATGCTGGCCCGCATCGTCGCCATGGTGGCGGACGCGCAGCGTAGCCGGGCGCCGATCCAGCGTATGGCCGACATCGTGGCGGGCTGGTTCGTACCAGCCGTGCTGCTGGTGGCAGTAATTGCGTTCGCGATGTGGGCCGTTTGGGGTCCGGCACCGGCCCTATCTTACGGGCTGATCGCGGCCGTTTCGGTCCTGATCATCGCGTGCCCCTGCGCGCTTGGACTGGCGACGCCGATGTCGATCGGCGTGGGTGTCGGTAAGGGTGCGGGTGCGGGCGTGCTGATCAAGTCCGCCGAGGCGCTGGAGCGATTGGAAAAAATCGACACGCTGGTCGTGGACAAGACCGGTACACTGACGGAAGGCAAGCCGAAGGTGACCAAGGTCGTCACCGGGCCGGGTATTTCCGAAGCCGATCTACTCGGGATGGCGGCCGCATTGGAGCGGTCGAGCGAGCACCCCCTAGCGGCGGCAATTATGGCGGCGGCCAAGACGGCGAACACGGCCGCGCCAGTTGCCAGCAACTTCGCGTCCATCACCGGTAAGGGTATCACCGGAACGGTAGGCGGCCGCTCCATCGCCTTGGGTAACGCGGCACTAATGGCTGACAACCTTGTCGACCTGGGCGACCTGGCCGCGGAAGCAGAAACGCTCCGGCAAGGCGGGGCAACCGCCTTGTTCGTGAGCATCGACGGCGCGCCCGGCGGCGTCATCGCCATCGCCGACCCGATCAAGGCGACCACTAAGGCCGCCATCGACGAGCTGAAGGCGGCCGGCATCCACGTCGTTATGCTGACGGGCGACAACAAAACGACCGCCGAAGCAGTGGCGCGTCAGCTCGGGATCGACGACGTGCACGCCGACGTACTGCCCGATGACAAGCACAAAATCGTTCGCGACCTGAAGCAGGCCGGAAAAGTCGTGGCCATGGCAGGCGACGGCGTCAACGATGCACCGGCGCTGGCCGAGGCCGATGTCGGGATCGCGATGGGGACCGGAACCGAAGTAGCGATCCAGAGTGCGGGCATCACGCTGGTGAAGGGCGACCTCGCCGGCATTGTCCGTGCGCGGAACCTTAGCCGGATGACCATGCGCAATATCCGGCAGAACCTGGTGTTCGCGTTCGCCTACAACGTGATCGGGATCCCGGTGGCCGCGGGCGTGCTCTACCCGCTGTTTGGCATTCTGCTTAGCCCGGTGGTCGCGGCGCTGGCGATGTCGCTCAGTTCGGTGTCGGTTATCGGTAACGCGTTGCGGCTTCGGGCGGCGAAACTATGATCGTTACGGCTCTGATTTTGCGGTCGGTGACGTTGCCATCT
>JANPPS010000136.1:0-9491 GCA_031428635.1 Rhodospirillales bacterium | reverse complement strand
GTACCGGAGCAGGCGTGGGTACCGGAGTAGGCGTGGGTACCGGAGTAGGCGTGGGTACCGGAGTAGGCGTGGGTACCGGAGAAGGCGCGGGTCCTGGAGCAGGCGCTGGTACCGGCGCAGGCGTGGGCACCGGAGCAGGCGTGGGTGCGGGCGCCGGGATTGGAGTAGGCGTTAGCACTGGCGTTGGGGCTGGCGTAGGCGTGGGCGTTGGGGTAGGCGCGGGTGCGGGCGTCGGGACTGGCGTGGGCGTCGCACCGCCCGTTAGCGCAACTGCGCTGGTGTTCAGCGTCGGTCGCGTCGCGAGGGTGATCGTACCCGTATCCGTTACCGGTCCATAGTTTAACGTACGTCCGCTAAACCCATAAATTGAGTTGTTGCTAAAGGATACCGTATAGCCCGTCTTGTTCAGCACGGCATAGCCGGTCGACCGGTCTGAAATGATTGTATTATTGCTGATCGTCAAAGAAGAGTTAGCTGGAACATTACCTTCGACCCCGTACTCGATAACGTGTGGGTTCTGAGATGCGGCGCCTTTTTGAATGATGTTGCCGCTGATCGCGCCTATGCCACCATTCGGCAGGTCGATATCGTAGCTTGCTGTTCCCGATCCATTATCCTGAATACGGCTATTGGTGATGGTGGTCGACAGCGCGCGAGATTTGATCTCATGTCCGACCACCGCGTCGTGAAAATAGCTGTTGTCGATAATCAGCGCTTTGTCGACACCCACATACAGATTATGGGAATAGCCGTCACCGGCACCATTGTGATCGAATTCAGAATGGGTGATCGTGATGGTCGCATTCGCGTCGGGATTGGTTAAAATACCGTCCTGATTATCCTTGAAAAGCGAGTTGGTCACCGTGAGGCTGCCAGCGTTTTGCCGGATGCCTGCGCCGTTGGAATCGTTGTCCTGCGCGCCCGTGAACGAGAACCCGTTGACCGACAGGTCGGCGTACGCGTCAATGATTCCTTTGCCGTTTGGCGCACTGACGGTCGAAACCAAAGCCACCACACCGCCGACCGCAACTAGATTCACTGGTACGCGCACGCTCACAAAATCGTTCGTGTAAGTACCGGCTTGCACGTCCACCGTGTCACCAGCCGAGGCCGCCGCAACGGCCGCGCCAATGGTCGCGAATTGAGATCCCGATTTCTGTCCAACCGTCAATGTTGCCATCAAGGCGCACTCCAACAGGGCCAACACCACTCTTGGCGTTGCCACAATAATCGAAACGAACCCGCGATTATCACAATAAGGTGAATGCTGCTCGCAACTTCGTGATGGAATAACGCGCCAGAATAGTCAACGCCGACAGGCCAGCTTAAGACCCGTTTTAGCTGATTCCTGACCGTTTATAACTCGAGGACCTCGGTCTCGAGGGACAACGTTAGACCGTGACCTAACACAAAGTCGCGCAACTTAGCCCTGAACCCTGGAAACGGCCAAACGCCTCCGTAAATCGCAATAGTGCTATCGAACGGAGCCGACCGGAATCGCGCCGGTACCGGCGTGTAGCGCGTGCTGCGCCACCTGGGCTGAAACGGCCCATTCTGGCAGTATTGGTAGTCAGCTACGCGTCTAGTCCCCGGCCACGATCGCGAAGTCTCGCGCCACGACGCGTCGTTTGGTGTAAGCGGCCCCCGGCAATCTGAACCGGCCATCGTGCCGCAGCCGCACGAACTGCGCCCACTTCAATCCCGAGTCCCAATTGGTCCAGCCGGCGATGGTCTGCCAAATGATCGGGACCTGGATGTAGCGTGACCCCTTGGTGCTATGCGGAAGGGAGAAGGATCAACGCACCGTCCGGAACCGCTCGACGGCGCTGACGAGCGCGCGGCGGATGCCCGGCTCTAATGCGGAATGCCCGGCGTCCGGGATCACGGTCAGCCGGGCCGAGGGCCACGCGGCCGCGAGCTCGAACGCGGTGCGGGCGGGACAAACCATGTCGTAGCGGCCCTGCACAATCTCCGCCGGCAAATGGCCGATGCGGTCCATGTGCGCCAGCAGCCCGCCCGGGGGCAGGAATAGGTCGTGGGCGAAGTAATGCGCCTCGATCCGCGCGAGGCCCAGCGCGGTGCGGTCCTGCGCGAACGACGCGACCGTGTCGGGGCTAGGCAGCAGAGTGCTGCATGATCCTTCGTAGACAGACCAGGCGCGGGCGGCGGCCATATGGATGGCGGGGTCGGGATGGGTAAGCCGGCGCAGGTAACCGCCCAGCACGTCATCCCGTTCGTCGGGCGGTAAGTGGCCGACAAATGCCGCGTGCGCGTCGGGAAAGATCGCGCCGAGCCCGTCCAGAAACCACCTGACTTCCGACGGGCGGCCCAGGAATACGCCGCGCAGCACCAACCCGCGCACCCGGGTCGGATGGGCCTGCGCGTAGGCGAGTGCCAGTGTCGATCCCCACGATCCGCCAAATAAAAGCCAACGCTCGATACCCAGGTGACGACGGAGCGTCTCGATATCCTCGACCAGGTCGGGCGTTGTGTTCTGCGCCAGGCTACCGAGTGGGCGGGAGCGGCCTGCGCCCCGTTGGTCAAAGATGACGACGCGCCAAAACGCCGGGTCGAAAAATCGGCGATGGACCGCGCCGGCGCCGGCGCCCGGCCCGCCATGCAGAAACAGGACAGGTTGGCCCCGGGTAGCGCCCACCTGCTCCCAATACATCACGTGACCCGCGGGCAGCGGCATATAGCCCGTTTCGAACGGACCGATCTCGGGAAATAAATCACCGCGGGGCATTGTTGCTGTCTACACGGTCGACGCTGGGGGCGGAACTGCGGTAATGCGCAACCATGACAAGGTTTCGCGGATGGATTGCGCTCGGCGCGGTGTACGGCTTCGTGGCAGTGGGCGCCGCGGCCGGGGCAGCGCACTTGGCGGATGGACGGCTACTGGCTGCGCGGCAGGTAACGGCCACGGCGCTGGCCAGTGCCGTACAGATGAACGGCTGGCACGCGCTGGCGCTGATCGCCTGCGGCATTATGGGCGGAAGCGCGTTCACCCATGCGGCCGCGGCGTGTTTTGCGGCGGGTGTCGTGCTGTTCAGTGGCAGTGTTTATGCGGGGCTGTTCGGCTTAGCCCTCGGGCCCCTGGCACCCGTGGGCGGTAGCCTGTTGCTGCTCGGCTGGCTACTGTTTGGCGTGTCCGCGCTGCGCCGTTGACGATCGGTGCCGCGTACCTGGCGGCGCCGGGGCTGGAGCAGCCGTTGCTGGAGGAGCTGTCTCGTGCTGGTGTGACGGTCGATCGTTGGCATGGCCGCCTGGCGCTGACGGCTGACCCGCCCCGGCCGGTAGCGTGGGCATTAGATTGCTGGACTGCCCCGGCGTTGTACCCGATCGCGTCGGTCGGCGGGGCGGCGGACGTGCTGCGGGGCACGCAGCGCAACTGGGCGTCGTATGGCGCCGACTACCACCGCCGCATGGCGCTAATCGAGGACCGGCTGCCGCCCTTGCGCCCGCGCGCCCTAGTGTTTCCCGCCGCCCCGCCCGCGTCGCATTTGGGCGCCTGGACGCTGCTGGAACCCGGACTGCTACTGGCTAGCCCCACGACCACCAGCCCGGTGCCCCGCGGCGAGTGGTTGTTTGAGGAGGACCATATCGGCCCCCCGAGCCGCGCCTATCTTAAATTATACGAGGCGCTGACCCGGCTCGGCGTTCGGCCCGGCCCGGGCGAGCGCTGCATCGACCTCGGTGCCAGCCCCGGCGGATGGAGCTGGGTGCTCGCATGCCTGGGCGCGGACGTGCTGGCGGTGGACCGGGCGCCGCTAGACCCGCGGCTGTCGATACCGATCCGCCTGGAAAGCGCATTCGGCATGATGCCAGAGCCGACGGATTGGTTGTTCAGCGACGTGATCGCCTACCCAGCGCGGCTACTGGCGCTGGTGCGGCGCTGGATCGATGCGGGGTGCGGTAGCAGGATCGTGTGCAGCGTGAAGTTCCAGGGTGCGACGGATCATGAAACGGCCGACGCGTTTGCGGCGATCCCGGGCGGGCAGTTGGTGCACTTGTTTCATAACAAGCATGAGCTGACGTTTCTGTGGGCACGTGAGTGACGGCTACCAGGGCGGTCCGTCGGTCTCATAGAGTGTGACCGCGGCCGAGACCCCGTTATCGCTTCTGCCATGCACGATATTAGGCGTAGCGCCGCTGCGGCAGACGAGGCCAGTCGGAAATGTTGATAATCGAGATGCGACGCCGCGCCAGGCGGTACGTGGGTTAAATCAACGCCGTTAGTCCGAGTAGCGTATGCAGGGACTGCCTTAAGCCGGCCAGCTACGCCGAATGCAAACAGTTTAGGTGATTGCTGGACGTCATGTGGGCCAGCGCTTCGGTAGTGGTCATGCGGCGCGCTTGAGCAGTCGCGCCGTCACCTCGATCTCGATCTTCATGCGCGGGTCCTGCAACCCAGCGTGAATGAGTGTCGCGGCTGGGCGAACATTACCCAGGATGCGCCGCAGCACGGGCCAACACGGTGCCCAATCAGCCGGGTTCGGGACGATGTAGCGTACACGAACAATGTCGGCGAATGCGGCCCCTGCCTCCGTCAGCGCGGCGCCAATGTTGCGCCAGGTCTGGTCGGCCTGCGTCGCCACGTCGTTGCTGATCTGCATCGTCGCATAATCGAACCCGGTTGTGCCGCTGACGAACACCCAGTCGCCGTCCACCACGGCTCGGGAGTACCCGACTTGCAGTTCGAACTCGGAGCCAGAGCTGATTAAGCGTCGCATCGTGGCCCTTCGCGGACTAGCTGAACCTGGATGCTGTCCGGAACGTGTCGGACCCTGACAGCACGCCGATAGCCACCATCAATGCATGCCTAGTCCAGCCCCGCGGTTTCACTCTTGGCCCGATCGCTGGTGGGCAGTCCGGTGGGCTCGGCGCCGGTCATGCCTTTGGGTACGCCGTTCGGTGCGATACCGGATGGGTTACGGGCGGGACTGACCCCCGCTTCCGTGCCGGGTTCGGCCGGTTGGGTCGGTGTGTTCATCACGGGCGACCCGTCGCTGCGTCGTGGGTAAGTGGATGGCCGGGCCGCATCGAGTATCGCGCGAAAGTGGCGGATTGCGGGTGCCAGACCGTCGAAGATAGCCTGGCCGATTATGAAGTGGCCAATGTTAACCTCGACTACCTCCGCCAACTGTGCCACAGCCGGCAGGTTATCGAATGTGAGCCCGTGCCCGGCGTGACACTCCAGCCCGAGCGACGCTAAGTGCCGCGCGCCGACGGCCAGCCGATCGAGCGCGCCGGGATGACCCTCGGCGTAGGCACCGGTGTGCAGCTCCACCACCTCTGCCCCCATACGCTGTGCCGCATCGAGCTGGGCAGCGTCGGGATCCAGGAAAAGCGATACGCGAATACCGGCTTCGCGTAGCCGGGCGACGCGGGGCGCCAGCGTTGCGAACTGGCCGGCGGCGTCCAACCCGCCTTCGGTCGTCACCTCCGTCCGCCGTTCGGGTACGAGGCATGCAGCCGCGGGGCGTAGGCGGGTGGCGATGGCGACCATCTCGTCCGTCGCGGCCATTTCAAAATTCAGGCGAATGCCGGTGGCCATCAGGCGCTCGATGTCGTTGTCACGGATGTGACGGCGATCCTCACGCAAATGCATAGTGATACCGTCGGCACCGGCGTCCATCGCGACCCGGGCGGCATCGACCGGGTCGGGATGGGCACCGCCGCGGCTGTTGCGAACGGTGGCGACGTGATCGACGTTCACACCAAGCCTAATCTTACTAATGGCGATCATGCGCGGCGCTCCATCATGCGGGCCGCCAGGTGCAGGGCGGCGATCAGGCTGCTGGGATCGGCCACGCCCTGCCCGGCGATGTCGAATGCGGTCCCGTGGTCGGGTGAGGTGCGGATGATCGGCAGCCCCAGCGTTACGTTCACGCCGGACGCCATGTCGAGCGTCTTCAGCGGTATCAGCGCCTGATCGTGGTACATGCAGAGCGCCACGTCGTATCGGGCGCGGGCGGCCGGGGTGAACAGCGTGTCCGGCGGATGGGGACCGGTGACGTCCAGGCCAGCAGCCCGCAACGCGTCGATGGCGGGCTGGATAATGGTCGCTTCCTCGTGCCCCATCGCGCCGTTTTCACCCGCATGGGGGTTTAGACCTGCGATGGCCAGGCGCGGTGCCACGATGCCGAACTGGTCGCGCAATGCGGCGGCGGTAATCATCGCGGTCTGCACGATCGCCTCGGTCGTTAGCATATCGAGTGCCGCGCGCAAGCCAACATGGACGGTCACCGGTACGACGCGCAGGTAGTCATTGGCCAGCATCATGACCGGTTGGGCACCGCCGGTTAGTGCGGACAGAAACTCGGTGTGACCGGGGTGGGCGAAGCCGGCGTCATACAGAACGTACTTGGCGATCGGGTTGGTCACTACGGCGCCCACTTGACCATCGAGCGCGTAGCGGACGGCGCGTTCGATGCTGGCGATGACGGCGCCGGCGTTGCGCGGATCGGGATGGCCGAGGATGGCGGGCTGGGCCAATGGCACGCGTAGGACGGGTAGCGCGTGGGGGAACACGGCGTCGGCCTCGGCCGGGTCCGTGATTTCCTGGACCGGGCCGGTCAGGCGGGTAGGGTCGTCCAGCACGAAGAACGCGGGGCCGGTTTCGCGCAGCCGAGCGTAGGCGGCGGCTGTGATCTCCCCGCTAATCCCGGCCGGGTCGCCCATGGTTACCGCCAGCATTGAACCAAACCCTCCAGAAAAGGCGCAAGCCCAGTTAACCGGAGGTTGGAGCCCGTGGCCTCAACGGAGTCCAGCGGCCGTGCTTCAAATATGAAGGGCACGGCCCCCGACGGCCAACGCTGCTTCTTTCACGGCTTCGGACAGGGTCGGGTGGCCGTGACAGATGCGGGCCACGTCCTCGCTGCTGGCACCGAACTCCATGGCGGTGGCTAGCTCCGCGATCAGCGTGCCGGCGTCCGGGCCGATAATGTGTGCGCCCAGGATGCGGTCGCTGTGGCTATCGGCCAGGATTTTCACGAACCCGTCCGTCGCACCCATCGCGCGGGCGCGGCCATTGGCGAGGAACGGGAATTTACCGACCTTGTAGGACACGCTAGCCTTTTTTAGCTCTTCCTCGGTCTGGCCGATGCTAGCGACTTCGGGCCAGGTGTAAACGATGCCGGGGATCACGCCGTAATTCACGTGTCCGGCCTGTCCGACGATGCGTTCGGCTAGTGCCACGCCCTCTTCCTCGGCCTTGTGCGCCAACATCGGGCCCGCGATCACGTCACCGATGGCATAGATACCGGGTACGTTGGTCGCGTAATGACCGTCTGTCACCACGCGGCCGCGATCGTCCAGTACGACGCCCGCCTCCGCCAGACCCAGGCCACCCGTGTAGGCGCGGCGACCGACGGCGACCAGCACCACGTCGGCTTCGATCTCGGTTGCGTCGCCGCCCTTGGCTGGTTCGGTCGTCAGCACGACGCCTGTGTTGGTGTGGCGGGCGCCGGTCACCTTCGTGCTGAGACGAAAGTGAATGCCCTGTTTGCCCAGCACGCGTTCGAACGTCTTGGCGATTTCGGCGTCCATTCCGGGTACCAAGCGATCGAGGTACTCGACGACCGTCACCTCGGAGCCCAGACGGCGCCAGACGCTGCCGAGTTCCAGGCCGATGTAGCCGCCGCCGATTACGACGAAGCGCTTCGGCACCGCATCCAGCTCCAGCGCGCCGGTCGAGGTGACGATCGTGCGCTCATCGGCGTCGATGCCGGGTAGGGGCAGGGCCTCGCTGCCGGTCGCGATCACGATGTGCTTGGCCGCGTACTCGGTGCCATCGACGTCGACCACGCCGGGCTTGGCGATACGGCCGGCGCCCTTGAGCCACGTGACCTTGTTCTTCTTGAACAGGAACTCGACGCCCTTGGTGTTGGCGCCCACGACTTCGGCCTTACGCGCCATCATGCGGGCCAGATCGAGCTTTACGCCCTCGATCATCACGCCGTGGTCGCTGAAGTGGTGGCTGGCTTCGTCGAAATTCTCGCTCGATTGCAGTAGCGCCTTCGACGGAATGCAGCCGATGTTGAGGCATGTGCCACCGAGCGTCGCGCGCATTTCGACGCAGGCGGTTTTAAGACCGAGCTGTGCCGCGCGGATGGCGCAGACGTAGCCGCCGGGTCCGCCGCCGATAACGATGACGTCGTAGCTGTCCATGGTGTTACAGTCCTAGTAGTAGGCGGCGCGGGTCTTCCACACCTTCTTTGACGCGCACGAGGAAGCTTACCGCCTCTTTTCCGTCCACGATGCGGTGGTCGTACGATAGTGCCAGGTACATCATCGGACGGATCACGACCTGGCCACCCACGGCCACGGGGCGGTCCTGGATTTTATGCATACCCAAGATGCCGGATTGCGGTGCGTTCAGGATCGGCGTGCTCATTAGACTGCCATATACGCCGCCATTGGTGATGGTGAAGGTGCCGCCCGACAGCTCATCCACCTTCAGCGCGCCGTCCTTGGCACGGCGGCCGTAATCGCCGATCGCGCGTTCGATGCCAGCGAAGCCCAGCGTGTCGGCGTGACGCACAACGGGCACGACCAGGCCGTTCGCGCCGCCGACGGCAATGCCCATGTGGACGAAGTTTTTATAGACGATTTCATCGCCCTGGATTTCGGCATTGACGGCCGGGAACTCCTTCAGCCCAGCCACGCAGGCCTGGACGAAGAACGACATGAAGCCGAGGCGGACCCCGCCGTGCTTTTTTTCGAACGCGTCTTTGTACTCGATGCGCAGCGCCATCGCGGCGGACATGTCGACTTCGTTAAACGTGGTCAGCATGGCGGCGGTGTTCTGCGCGTCCTTCAGACGGCTTGCGATTGTGCGGCGCAGACGGGTCATTTTGACGCGCTGCTCGCCCTGCTGTGGGGCGGACGGGGCGGTTGCGATGGTGGGGGCCGGCGCGGGTGCCGCCGCGGGACGGGCGAGGAAGTCCAGCACGTCACCCTTCGTAACCCGGCCGTCCTTACCAGTGCCGGGCACGGCGGCCGCGTCGACCTGGTGCTCGGCCAGCATCTTGGCAGCGGCCGGCATTGGGGCGTGGGCTGCCAGTGTGGGGGCCGGTGCGGCGACCGGTGCAGCAATGGGCGCGGTTACCGGTGCCGGACGGCTAACGGGCCCGATGGGCCGGGGCTGCGGGTTCACGCCGGGGCTGGGGTTAGCGGCGGTCGAGCTGACAAGTGCTGCGGCAGGTGGGCTGGTCGCGGTACCGGCTGGCTCCAGCAGGGCGAGGATGCCGCCCACTTCGACCTCGGCCCCTTCGGCGGCGTGGATCGTGCCCAGCGTGCCGGCGGATGGCGCGTTGACCTCGACCGTCACCTTATCGGTCTCCAGCTCGACCAGCGGCTCATCGGCCGCGACGGCCTGCCCGGCTTGCTTAAGCCAACGGGCTACGGTGGCGGTCGTGACGCTTTCGCCCAGGGTGGGCACCTTGATCTCGGTCGACATGACGTGCGGTCCTTACGATGAGGCAGAA